>JAPPIT010000091.1 GCA_028820505.1 Defluviicoccus sp. | reverse complement strand
TGAGCGTGCCATTGAGCGGATAACCATCTCCACGGTCTGGCGGAACGCTTACCCGCACCGCTGGGTTCGGCGTTGACTTCGAATTGGAGGGCGATCTTGGCGATCGCCATGCGCGCGGCCTCGGGGGTCTTCTTCCACGCCTTGAGGTTCGCGATCGTGTGCAGCGTGGCGTTGTAGAAGCCGGGATCGACACGGAACTTGGTCACCTTGATCCAGGCCGGCACCCAGCCCACCGCCGGCCAGCCGAAGCCCTGGACGGTTCCGTTCTCCATATATGTATAGACTTGGGCGATATTGGAGAGCTGGGTGGTCGCGCCCAGCGCCTTGAAGAACGGGGTGTAGACCGGCGACACGCGGAGATGGAAGCCGGTCAGGTCGGGCTTCGTGATCGGCTTCGACAGCCACAGATGGAACGGGCCGTTATCGTCGTGCCGGGCGATGAAGTGGAGATTCTTCGCCCCGAGCAGGCCCTGTACGTAGTCGATCGCCCCGTTCTTGCGCAGCTCGGCATAGGTCATGTTGCTGAGCCGGAACACCGGCGCTTCGGGCAGCACGTTGCCGAAATAGGCCTCGGTGCAGCCGACCAGATCGTAGGCGCCCCTGGCCGTTTTTTGGGTCAGCGTAAACGGGCTGCCGATCGCCGGCGCGCCGCCCTTGAGGTCGATCTTGACCACGCCGCCGCTCTTGGCGTTGATCTCCTTGACCAGCGCCTCGAACGAGCGGCTGGGCGGGCTGCCGATCGGGAAGCAGCTCGCAGCCGTCAGCGTCGTCGCCGCGGACGCGGGCACCGCGGATCCAGCGACCGCCGCCGCCGCGACGAGAGCGGCGGCGCATGAGAATCCGATACGCTTTGTCATGTGAAGCCTCCCCTGTTTTCTTGCCAGCCGTACATGTCGGGCACGGCGGCGATCCGCGAAGGACTCTAAGGGAGCGCCACGGGTGCTGTCGAGCGGTGGCTTAGAGGCCGAGATAGGCCTGTCTGACCTGCGGGTCCTCCAGCAGCTCGGCCGCCGTACCCTGCATGACGACACGACCGTTCTCCAGCACGTAGGCGGAGTCCGCGATCTCCAGCGTGGACCGGATGTCCTGTTCGACGATGAACACCGTCACCCCGCCGCCGCGGATCCGGACGATCGTCTCGAACAGCGACTGCGCTACGGCCGGCGCGAGCCCGAGGCTGGGCTCGTCGAGCAGCAGGAGGCGCGGGCACGCCATCAATCCGCGGGCGATCGCCAGCATCTGTTGTTCGCCGCCCGAAAGCGTGCCCCCCGCCTGACGCCGGCGCTGTTTCAGGATCGGGAAGAGCGCGTACATCTCCTCGATGCGGGCGGCGAGACGCGGCCTTGCGTGGGGCGTTATGGCGCCGATGCGCAGGTTCTCCTCCACCGAGAAGGCGGGAAAGATCAGGCGCCCTTCCGGCACCAGGCAGAGCCCGCGCCCGACACGGTCGTGCGGCGCCGCGCGGGCGAGATCCGCACCGTCGAAGACGATTGCGCCCGCCGTCTCGGGCAACAGCCCGGCGACGCTGCGCATCAGGGTGGTCTTGCCGGCGCCGTTGCTGCCGACGAGCGCGGTGATGGAATCCCGCGCGACATCGAGCGAGACGGCGTCCAGCACGCCCACCTCGCCGTAACCGGCCGACAGGTCGGCGATTTCCAGCATCGCCGTCATTCCCGGGCGCGCCCGAGATAGGCCTCGATGACCCTTGGGTCGGCGGCGATCTCGCCGGGCGGACCTTCGGCGATCTTGACCCCGTGGTGGAGCACCACCAGGCGCTCGCAGAGCCGCATCAGCGCCCGCATGACATGCTCGATGACGATGATCGTCAGGCCGTGGCGCTGCCTGAGCGCCTGGATCATGTCGAGAGCCTCCGACACCTCGACCGGCGTGAGGCCGGCCATCACCTCGTCGAGCAGCAGGAGCCTGGGCCGGGTCGCGAGCGCGCGGGCGATTTCCAGCCGCTTGCGGCCGGCGAGGGTCAGCGTGCCGGCGGGATCGGCGGCGCGCGCGGCGAGCCCGACCTCTTCGAGCACCGCCATCGCCCGCTCTTCCGCGCGCCGGATCGAGCGTTCGCGGCCGGTTCCGAACAGGCTTCCGACGGCGACGTTCTCCAGCACGCTGAGCCCGGCGAAGGGACGGACGATCTGGAAGGCGCGGGCCACGCCGAGACGGCTCACCCGGTCGGGGCGCAGGCCGTCGATGCGCCACCCCCGGAAGTGGATTTCGCCCGCGCTGGGGCGCAGATTTCCGGCGATCAGCGCGAACAGCGTCGTCTTGCCCGCACCGTTGGCGCCCATCAGGCCGAGGATCTCGCCTTCGTCGACAGTCATGTCCATCGCATCTACCGCGACGACCCCGCCGAAACGGCGCCCGACGCCCCTGAGTTCCAGCAGGGTCATCGGCGCGACCGCCGCCACGCCGCGACCCTGCCGTGGATCCCGTCCGGCACGCCGAGGACGAAGGCGACGAGCAGGCCGCCGAGCAGGATCATGTAGACCTCCGGCCAGTTGGCCCACAGCAGTTCCTGCATCAGGACCAGGAAGAACGCGCCGTAGATCGGACCTGGCACGTCGTCGCCGCCGCCGATGATGGCGATGGAAACGATGGTGAAGGACGTGATCGGATTGAACAGGTCGAGCGGCTCGAAATAGGTCGTGCGCAGGACCATGGCCGCGCCGACCATCCCCGGGACGATCGCCGACAGCGCGAAGGCGAGCACCTTGAACCGCGCGACATCGATGCCGAGAGTCTCGGCCGCCTCCTCGTTCTCCCGGATCGCGCGGAGCCCCCTGCCGAATCGCGACCGCCGCACGAACCAGGTGACCGCCACGGAAAGGGCCGCGAGAACCAGCACGACGTAGAAGATCTGGGCGAGCCCCGGACCGCCGAACAGCAACCGCCCGAACTGGCCGAGCCCGGCCTCGATATTGATGACGACGAACTTGACGAGCTCGGCCAGCCCGAAGGTGAGGATCACGAAATAGGGGCCGCGCACCCTGAGGCACGGATATCCGACCGCCAGCGCGAGCGCCCCGGTCGCGGCGCCTGCGACGATCACCGAAAGCCAGAACGGAAGGCTTCCGAAGCAGAGAACCATCACGTAGGCGCCGGCGCCGAAGAACACCGCGTGGCCGAGCGAGACATAGCCGGTCATCGCCGAAAGCACGACCCAGCTCTGGGTCAGCGCGATCCACATCAGCAGGTTGAGCGCGACGCCGATCGCGTAATCCCCGCCGAGCCGCGGCACGAGGGCGAATGCCGCGACCGCAACCCCCAGCAGGCCCGCGAACCGGAAGTGTCGGCCGATCACCGGACCAGGCTCCGGCCGCCGAAGAGTCCCTGCGGGCGCCAGACGAGAACCGCAATGAAGACGCCGTAGATCAGGATCGAGCGCATACTGGCGGTGGTCAGGGCGACGCCGTAGACCTCGATCGCGGCGAGCACGAGCGCGCCCGCCAGCCCGCCCGCGAGGTTTCCGAGCCCGCCCAGGATGATCACGACGAAGGCGGCGATGGTGAAGGGGAAGCCCATGAACGGCGAGACCTGTTCCAGCATCGAGATCAGGCAGCCGGCGACGCCCGCGATCGCGAAACCGAGCGAAAACGCGATCAGCCGCATCCGCTCGACGTCGACGCCGACCAGCAGCGCCGCGTCGGGCTGCTGGATCAGCGCGCGGATCTGGAGCCCGGTCGCCGACAGGCGGAAGAACAGGATCGCGGCGAGGGAGAGCGCCAGACCGATGCCGAGCACGACGAGGCGGTCCGCCGTCACCTGGAAGGTGCCGATGCGGACGATGTCGTCGAGATAGGGGTAGGCGCGCGCGGTCGCGGTGAAGGAGAGCGCGACCGCGTTCTGCAGGATGATCGAGACGCCGAACAGGAGCAGGAGGGAGTTGGCCTCGATCTGCTCGATCAGCCGCGAGGATCTGAGCACCCGGCGGCAAAGCGTCCGGTAGACCGCCGCCCCGAACGCGCCGGCGAGCGCCAAGGCGAGGAACATCGACCAGACCGGTCCGACGCCGGTCAGCGTGAACGTCCAATAGGCCAGATACCCGCCCAGCATCAGGATCTCGCCATGGGCCACGTTCAAGAGCCGCATGGTGCCGTAGATCAGGTTGAGCCCGAGCGCGACGAGTCCGTAGATCGCGGCCAGAACCAGGGCCGCGATCAGCAGCTGGCCGGAAAACAGGTCAATCATCGCCGATTCCGGGAACGGGCGCGGAACCGCGCCTCGGCCGCCGGGCGGAGCGCGGTTTCGATTTCAGGGACGCTACTTCCAGGCGGGCTTCGCGATCGCCTCGGCCGTCCTCTCCTCGGGCGGCCAGACGATGTGCTGGGTGCCGCCCTGGATCTGCGAGATCATCGTCGGAAGGGCGACGTTCATGACCCCCTCGAACCGCGCCGGCCCGTTGATGGTCGCGAACGTCGTACCCGCGATGGTCTCGCGCAGCTTGTCCTTGTCGAGCCCCGCCTTGGCCACGGCCTGCTGCAGGATCTCGACCGAGACATAGGCCAGCGGCGCGTCGACGAAGTCGGGATCGGTCTTCCACCGCGCCTTGAAGGCATCGGCGAAGGTCTTCGCCGAGGGCCAGTCCTTCCGCGCCGGCGTCCAGTGGCCCATCGTCAGGATTCCGTTGCGCGCGGCCCCGAATATCTTGCCGAAGAAATCGTATTGCGGACCGAGCAGCACCACCTGCACCTTCTGATCGAGCCCGACCTCGCGCGCGCCGTTCATGTAAAGCACCGCGTCGGCGGGATAGGTGTAGGCCAGCACCGCGTCGGGCTTGGCATTCTTGACCTTGGTGAGAAGCGCCGTCAGGTCCTTGACGTTGGGCGGGTAGTCCTCATTCACCACCAACTCTATGCCGGCCTTCTTCAGCGCCGGCACGACGAAGGACTTGTTCTCCTGGGTATAGGGAAGCTGGTTGGTGACCAGCGCCGCCGAGCCGACGCCCCGGTCCTTGAGAAGCGCCGCCAGAACGTCGCTCTGCCGGTCGGGGAACAGCGAGGTCGGGAACCAGATATTGGCCGCCTTGAGCTTGCGAAGCTGGACCGAGGCCGCGGTGTTGCCGACCATCGGGAACTTGTAGCGCTCGAGCACGCCGACGATGGCAAGATGGAGGGAGGTGCCCCACGGCGCGAGCAGCAGATCGACCTTGTCGTCGGTGATCAGCTTCTCGTAGATCTGGACCGCCTTGCCCGGGTTCGACTGGTCGTCATAGGAGACGAACTCGACCTTGCGCTTCGTGCCGGCCACGTCGAGCCCGCCGGCCGCGTTCACCTGCTCGCGCCACAGATTGTAGGCTTGATACTGGGACGTGGCGGCCTGGGCGAACAGTCCGGTCTTGGATTCCGAGAAACCGATCTTGACGGGTTCGGCCGCGTTCGCCGCGATCGATCCGGCGAGCGCCGCCGCGATGGCGGTGAGAAACTTTTTCATCATCCTGTGCTTTCCCTGTGTTGACGCCGTCAGCGGGCGACGCGCTCCACGACCATATCGGGGTCGGCGAAGCGCCCCCTGTCGAGGATCAGGTCGTTGTCGAGCATGATCGAGCAGTCGCGCATCGGCACGTCGTAATGGCCGGTCGTGGTCCGGCTGCCGCCGCCCTGCGAGTTGGGCCCCGTCGAGAACAGGAAATTCCCCGCGAAGGCGCGGAGCGACGAATTCGAACGGTCGGGGTCGTCGCCGTAGAGCGCCACGTTGTCCCAGCGCGATTGCGGGTTGAGCCCCCAGCCGAGATGGGAGATCGCGTGCCCGTCCATGTCGTCCGCGTCCGACCGGTTGTCCTCCAGCCACTGGTCCATCAGCTTGGCGTCCAGCCCGCCCTCGATCCTGCGGATGAAACCGTCACGGATCTCGAGCCGGATCTCGTCGGTGACGTAGCGGTTGTAGGGGAGGACGACGAAATCGCCGGGGCGGATCACCACGGTGCCGTTGGCCGAACCCTCGTTGGGGAAGGTGTGGACGTGGCCGGCGCCCCAGTGATCGAAGCGGCCGGGCTCCTCGGCGAAGCCGTACTGGATCATCGTCGGGTACTCGCCGAGCGAGACGGTGAGGTCCATGCCGTCGTCGTTGAACATGCGCATGGTCTCGGCCTGCTCCAGGCGGCGGCCGGAATGAATCACCGCCTCCTTCAGCCCGGGCGGCGCCATCGTGCGCTCCAAATCGTCCGGATGGTCGACGACCATGAGCACCCGGGTTCCTTCATCGCGGACTTGCTTGAGCCATTTGGTGAACAGCGGGATGTGGAGGCAGACCAGCATGTCGGCGGCCTTGAGCGCCTCCAGCGTGCCCTTGCACGCGCCGACCGTCGTCACCCCGACCGAGGTCCAGCTCGGCACCGCGTTGACGCACATCTCATAGGCGTCCGCGCCGAGCGCCTCCGCGGCGGCGAAAGCGGCCTGGACGTATTCGCGCCGGGTCGCCAGATCGCTCAGGAGAGCGACCGTCTCGCCGTCGCGCACGTTGCAGAGCTCGAACTCGGCGCGAAACAGGTTGGCCAGCCTGGCCGGGTTGAGGGATTGCGGGCGCATCTCGACATCCTCCGGTGCGGGACTTCGGAACCTTCACACGCGGCCCTGGGTCTGTCAATTTTCGACAATGGCGGGCGTTTCCCTGATCACCGGCGCGGGCAGCGGCATCGGTCGCCAGACCGCGATTTCGCTCGGCCAGGCGGGCGATGCGGTCGCGGTGGCGGATATCAACGCGGCCGCGGCACAGAGGACCGCCGACGTCATCGTGGGCACCGGGGGAATCGCCGCCGCCTACGAACTCGACGTTGCCGATCCGACCGCGGTCGGCGCTGCCGTCGGCACCGTCGTGGGGGATCTCGGACCGGTGGAGCGGGCGGTCAATCTCGCCGGGATTCTCGGTTTCTCGGATATCGAGCGCATAACCGACGAGGACTGGGCGCGGATGATGGCGGTCCATGCCGGCGGCACGTTCCATGTCTGCCGGGCGGTCCTGCCGGGCATGGTCGAGCGCCGCCGGGGCGCGATCGTCAACGCCGCTTCGGTGTTCGCGCTGCGCGGCCAGCCGGGCGCCGCCCACTACGCCGCGGCCAAGGCGGCGGTGATCGCCTTCTCCAAATCAATCGCGCGCGAGAAGGCGCCCTTCGGGGTGCGCGTCAACGTGGTCTCGCCCGGGCCGGTGGACACGCCGTTCTTCGGCCGGGGCATGACCGGCGACGAGCTTGACGCGGCGCGCCGGGAGCGCGCGAAGACCATTCCGCTCGGCGCCATTGCGCGGCCTGAGCAGGTCTCGGCGGCGATCGTCTTCCTGCTCGGCGAGGGCGCGGCCCACATGACCGGGCAGGTCGTTCCCGTCGACGGCGGCGAGACCATGCGCTGATCGAGCGCGGAATCGAAAAGGGGCCGGACGGGCCGGCCCCTTTCCCTTTCTCGCGCAAAAGAAGCGTCAGCTCTTGGGCCGGTGCCTCTCCGCGACGATCTTCAACTTCCCGTACAGCTCGCGCACCAGCGGGTTCTTGTGCTTGCCCAGGATCTCTTCGCCCAGCGGGCGCAGCTTCGCGAGGTAGCGCTTCTGGTCGGCGTCGGAGAACCTGATGAGCTCGACCCCCGCGTCCTTCCAGATCTGGTGGGACGACGCGACCTTGTTACGGACCGCCTCGGCAACCTCTTCCTCCAGCTCGCCGGGGATCTCGAGCGCCATCTTGCGTATATCGGCCGGGAGCTTGTTCAGCCAGGCCTTGCTGTACCAGGTCGCGGTCGGGATATAGCCGCCGCCGGACACGGTGGTGAACTTGGCGACAGTCTGGAACTTCAGACCGGTCATGGCGACGATGCTGGAGCGGCAGGCATCGACCACGCCGCGCTGCATCGCCGGCACGACCTCGGTGAAGTTCATCGGCACACCGGTGCCGCCCCACGCGCCCGGTATCGCGCGCTCCACCGGGCTCGCCAGCACGCGGATCTTGAGGCCGGCGATGTCCTCGGGCTTGCGGATCGGCTTGGTGCTGGCGTAGGAGGTGCCCTCATAGACGATCAGCCCGGCCCCGACCACGCCCTTGTTCTCCGCGGCCGACAGGAAGGGCTTCTTGAACTCGGGGTCGCGGATCGCGTCGTTGCCGTGCTTCTGGTTGAGGAAGATGCCCGGCGCGTCGGGCACCATGAACGCCTGGTTGACGCCGACATAGAAGGCGGGCGGGGTCAGGAAGACCTCCTGCGTGCCGAGCAGGGTGGCCTCGACCTGCCGCGCGATCGTGCCGAGCTGGCTCAACGGGAAGACCTTGTAGGTGACCCGGCCGCCGCTCCGCTCGGCCAGCCGCTTGCCGATCTTCTCGCCCCACTCCTGCTGCGGGTCGTTGATCGTCGCCATGCCGATCTTCATGTGGAATTTCTGGGCCAGCGCCGGTGACGGCTGCAGCGCGAGCGCCGCGACGGCTCCGCCGGCGACGAGCGCGACGGCAAGCGCGCCCTTCGCGCCCAGGTCAAAACGCATAGACATTGGTTGTCTCCCATCGTTGCTTCTATGCCTCGGGGGCGGCATTTTGCCTATTTGGCGGCCTGCCTTCCAGAACAAATCTCAACCTCCGCCAGAGCGTGACATAGGGAGTGCCCGGTGCCGGTCAGGACAGGAGGCGAATTCATCGCGGGGCTGAAGGCCCGGCCGCGCGATGTGTGGGTGGGCGGCGAGAAAGTCGGCGACGTCGCCGCGCACCCGGCCTTCCGGCGCCCCGTCGCCCGGCTCGCGGCGCTTTTCGACCTGCAGCACGACGAGGCGTCGCGCGATAACCTGACCTACCCCTCCCCATCGACGGGCGATCCCGTGGCGACCGCCTTCATGCCGGCGCACGACTCCAAGGACCTCGAGAAGAAGCACGCCGCCTACCGCGCCTTCGCGGAGGCGACGCTCGGCATGATGGGACGCTCGCCCGACTTCATGAACTGCACGCTGCTCGCCTTCGCCGAGGGGGCGGAAGTGTTCGCGCGCGGCGGCGATCGCTTCGGCGAGAACATGATCCGCTATTACGAGTTCGTCCGCGAGAACGACCTGTTCCTGACCCATGCGCTGATGTCGCCGCAGAACGACCGCTCGAAGCCGTCCTCGGCCCAGGCCGAGAAGGACCTCCATCTCGGGCTGGTCTCGGAATCGGACGAAGGCATCGTCGTCAGCGGCGCCCGGATGATCGCGACCATGGGTCCGGTGGCCGACGAGGTGCTGATCTACAACATACCGGGCCTGCCGCCGGAGGACAGGCGGCACGCGCTGGTGTTCGCGGTCCCGATCGACGCGCCCGGGCTGCGGCAGGTTTGCCGCGAGCCCTATGACGGCGGGGACAAGCGAGCCGCCGATCACCCGCTCGGCGCCAATTTCGAGGAACCCGACTCCCTGATGATCTTCGACGAGGTGGCGGTCCCGTGGGACCGGGTGTTCGTCTACGACGACGCGGCGATCGCCAACGCGATCTTTCCCGACACCAGCCTCAGGTCCTACACCGCGCACCAGACTTCGGTGCGGGGGCTGGTGAAGCTGGAGTTCGCGGTGGGCGTCGCCATGGCGGTCGGCCGCGCGGTCGGGACCGACCGTTTCCTGCACGTCCAGCAGATGCTGGGCGAGTGCGTCGAGGCGATCGAGATCGTCCGCGCCTGCATCACCCGCTCGGAGGTGCATCACGAGCCGACCCTGGCCGGATCGATACGCGCCGAGATCGCGCCGCTGTTCATGGCGCGCACCTATCTGGCGCGGACCTATCCCCGGATCATCGAGATCCTTCAGACGATCGGCGCGGGCGGGCTGCTGGCGATGCCGGGCACGGCCGACCTGGAGAGCCCCATCGGTCCGGAGATCGAGCGCTACTACCAGGGCGCCGAAGGGATGCCGGGCGCGGAGCGCGTCGCCCTCTACAAGCTCGCGTGGGACCTCTGCGGCGAAGCCTTCGGGATGCGCCAGCTCCAGTACGAGCGTTACTACGCCGCCGATCCGGTGCGGAACATGGCGGCCAACTACTTGAACTACGACCGTTCGGCCTGCGACGCGCTGGTGGAGAAGGCGTTGGCGCTGGGCAGGCAGGACTGATGCCCGACCGGGGAGGCACGGCATGGACATGAACGGCACCAACGTGGTCGTCACGGGCGGCGCGGGCGCGCTCGGCGCCGCCGTGGTCGGGCGCCTGATCGAGGCCGGCGCAATTTGCCACGTGCCCGCCTTCAACGACGGCGAGGCGGAACGTTTCCCGCATGCCGCACACGAAAGGGTCCGCCTGACCGTCGCGGGCGATCTCGCGGAGTGGGAGACGGTCGAGCGGTTCTTTTCCGGCATCGACGATCTGTGGGCCTCGATCCATCTCGCCGGCGGGTTCGACATGGGCGGCATCGCCGACGCCCCGCCGGACGTCTTCCGACGTCAGGTGTCGATGAACGCCGCGACCTGCTACCTGTGCTGCCGCGCGGCGATCTCGGCGATACGCCGGACCGGGGGCGGCGGGCGCATCGTCAACGTCTCGGCGCGGCCGGGCATCGAGCCGCGTGCGGGCGCGGGCATGGCCGCATACGCCGCCGCCAAGGCCGCGGTTGCGGCACTGACCCAGGCCCTGGCCGAGGAGGTTGCGGGCGAGCGCATCTGGGTCAACGCGGTCGCGCCCTCGATCCTCGATACGCCGGCGAACCGGGCGGCCATGCCCGATGCGGACCACGACGCCTGGCCCAAGACCGCCGAGGTCGCCGAGACCGTCGTCTTTCTCGCCTCGCCGGCCAACGCGGTCACCCGCGGCGCCGTGGTCCCGGTCTATGGCGGGGTTTAGCCAAAGGGGCGAGCAATGATCACGTCCAAGGGGCGGATGGTATCTCTTCGGGATATGGAGCAGATAGGACCGGCGTGCTGAGGCGGTGCCTTATCCATTGCGCGGCCGGCCCGGCCTGTGGCAGATAACGCTCCGGCGCCGCAGTAGCTCAGTGGTAGAGCGCACCCTTGGTAAGGGTGAGGTCGAAAGTTCAATCCTTTCCTGCGGCACCACCTTCTATTCCGGCCCGCGCCGTGGTAAGTGCTGACCCCTGCCGGAGGGGTGGCCGAGTGGCTGAAGGCGGCGGTTTGCTAAACCGTTATAGGGGTAATACCTCTATCGAGGGTTCGAATCCCTCTCCCTCCGCCATCCGCCTTGCGGTCGTGCTGCTGCTCGCCGTCGCGGGCCTCCAGCCTGCCCCGGCGAACGCGCTGCCCGCCGATACGTTGAAGTCGGTGGTTTCGGTTCTGCCCGTCTGGCCGGGACGCCCGCAAGGCGGCGCCGCGGGCCGACCGGGCGCCGCGCCGGAAGGCAGCGGCGTGGTCCTCCGCCCGGGGCACATCGCGACGGCTTGGCATGTGGTCGAACCCGCCAGACGGATCGACGTCCGACTTTCGGACGGGCGTATCCTTCCGGCGCGGCTGATCGCGAAGGACGCGGCGAGCGACATCGCCGTGCTCGGCGTCGAGGCCGGGCTCACGCCGATCCGGATCGCGCCCGCGCCGCGCCTGGCCCAGCCGGTTTGCGCGATCGGCAATGCGTTCGGCCTGGGGCTGTCGGTGACGTGCGGCGTGGTGTCGGCGCTCAACGTATCGAACGCGGGGTTCAACCCGGTGGAGGACTTCGTCCAGACGGATGCCGCCTCGAACCCCGGCGTCTCCGGCGGCGCGCTGGTCGACGCGGAAGGCCGCCTGATCGGCATGATGTCGGCGATCTTCGCCTCCAAGGGCGACACCGATATCGGTGTCAATTTCGCCGTTTCGACCGCGCTGCTGCTGCGGGTCGTCGATGCGCTGGTTGCCGACGGCGAAGTCCGTTACCCGTCGCCCGGCTGGGGACTCCGACGCGCCGGGCGCGACCTTGCCGCGCCCGCGGTCAGGGCGGTGAGCGCAGGCGGTCCGGCGGCCAGGGCGGGCATCGCGCCGGGCGACACGGTATTGAAAATCGGCACCCGCCGAATTCGCACGCCGCGCGACGCCATTGCAGCGCTCGCCGTCGTCCGCGACCTTGGCAAGCCGCTCGAAGTTACGTTGCAACGCGCCGGAGAGCGGCACGCGGTCGCTCTCTCCTTCGATGCGAAACCGGAAGCGCCGGAGGCGCGGGCGAGGCCGAAATCGGCGGAGCGCTGCCCCCATCCCGCCCCGGTCTGCCGCGTCCGGCAGGCGGTCTTCCCGGTTTCCAGCTTCAATCCGATGGCGAGCGCGACGCGGATCGGTCCCGCGCTCCTGGTCACCAACCGGCATATCGTCGCGGACCGCCCGGATGCCGTGGTCTTCACGCCCGACGGACCGAGGAAGGCACGCGTGATCCCGTCCGCCTATCGTGGCGATCTCGCATTACTCGAGCTTCCGGGCCTGCCGGAGAAGGGGTTCGTGCCGGACCTCGAAGCCGAAGTCCGGGAGGGCGGCGTCTTCTATGCCGTCGGCGCCGACATCGCCCGGAAGGCGGTGCGCGTCTTCGCGCCCGGCGCGCTGATCGCGGGACCGGCGGAAGGGGCGGCGTTGGGGCGGCTCCACGTCCGGGCGCGCATGCAACCCGGGGTGAGCGGCGGCGCTCTGGTGGACGAGCTCGGACAGCTGGCGGGGATCGCCGTGGGCGGCGGCGAGGGGCGGTTCGAGGCGATGCCCCTCAAGGCCGTCCGCTCGCTTCTGGCGCTCCGCACGGACCGGCGGGCCGCCGAGGTGACCCGCCTGTTGGGGAAAGCCCTGTCCGACTGCGCCGCCGCCACGGAGGCCATCCGCCGGCGCGCGACGGACCGGTCCGGCCGCGAGGAGGTGGCGAAGACCTGCGCCGCGGCGATGAACCACGGACAGCTGCTCGAAGCGGGACGCGTCCTGGCGCGGGCGGGCGATTTCGGCGGTGCCGTCGCCCTGCACCGCGAAGCCGCCGAACAGGTCCCGAACTCGATCAACGCGCGGGTTTCGCTGCTGGTGTCCCTTCAGCTCGCCGGCCGCTTCGCCGAGATGACCGGACATGCCCGCCGGACGATGCGCCTCGCGCCCGACGACCCGCGGGTCCTGCGGTTCGCCATACAGTCGGGCGTTTGGGGGAACGCACCCGAACTCGCCGAAGAGGCCTACCGCGCGCTCCTGAAGGCCGATCCGCAGCAGGCCAGGGCCGCCCGCCGGTTCATCGACGCCGCGCCGCCCGCGCCGAGGCGCAGGTAGTCCGGTCAATCCGAGAGCGGGTCGGGAATCCAGCCGGCCGAGACGACGTCCTTGCGTTCGAACGGAGACGGCGTCGCGCGTGCCAGAACGCGCGCCTTCAGCTCGGCCGCGCCGAGCCCCGGATGACGCGCCAGGATTCTCGCGGCAAGCGCGGCAAGACGCGGAACCGCGTAAGAGGAGCCTGAGGCCTTTCCCGATGCGCCGCGAAAGTCGACGATCTCCAGGTTCTCGGCCGGCAGCATCACATCGACGGTCTCCGCTCCCCAGTTCGACCCCGAAGCGAGGCGTCCGAATGCATCGGCCGAGGTGACGGTGACGATGTTTTCCAGCGCGAGAGCGGCGGGGTAGACCGGCTCCCTGTCGATATCGCGACCGTCGTTGCCCGCCGAGACGATCGCGAGGATGTCGCGACCGCGGAGCGCGCGCTCGAACGCACGCCAGTCTTCGGGTTTGCGGCTGCCGAGCGGCATGGCGAGGATGCGGACGCCGGCCTGGACCGCGCGTGCGACCAGTTCGCCCATGCGGCTCATATCGGGGCGCGGATAGCGGAACGGAACCAACGCGGCGTCGGGCGCTTCCCGCGCGAGGATCGACGCCACCGCGGTTCCGTGACGGATGGGAAGGAAGGGGCCGCGCGAAACGTCCCCGTCATAGGGCCAGGGGTCGAGGTCCCAATAGTCGTATCCCAGCGGCTTTCCCTCGCCGTCGCGGGCCAGCCGGTCGCGAAACGGCGGCAGATCGTAGGCGAGGCCGGAGTCTACCAGGGCCACCCGAACGCCGCCGGGATCGACTCCGACGGGCCACGGGGCCTGCAGGGTCTCGGTCCATTTCAGCGTTTCGAGATCGCCTTCCAGCTGATCGAGATACCGCCAGGCATCGCCTTCCGCCCGGATCGCCCGCCCGGACCGGACGGTGCACCCGCCATCCGCAATCGCCTGAAAGGAGGGCCGAAGCCGGTCGCCGTCCCGCACGGCGTAGGCAACCCGGAACTGGCGCAGCCTGCCCCTGAATTGCCGCCGCTCGACGGTCAGCCGGTCGGCGCCCGGCAGCAGAAGGCGGACCGCGATGCGCCGCGGGTCCCGATCGTCGGGCCGGCGCGTCTCGTCCAGCAACCAGCTGCCGGGTATGGCGTCCTGCGCATCGAGGCCGGACAAACCGGGTTGGGGGCACAGCCGTTCGACGGCGAGACGGAGCCAGCGGGCTTCGCTGTCGTTGCCGTCAGCGATCGACCCGTTCGGCAGCGCGAGCGCCGCAGCGAGCGCCAAAGCCGCGCCGCGGTTACGCATGGGACAGCGCCGCAGGGCAGCGGGAGAGATCCTCCCGCGCGCGGACCGTTCTACATGGCGCCCTTGGGCACGTTGACGCCCGCTTCCTTGTAGTAGCGAAGCGCGCCGGGGTGCAGCTTCATGTTCATCTGCTTGAAGGCGTTGCCGATGTTGATGGCGTCCTTGGCCCACGGGGCGACGGCGTGCATCTCGTCGATATGCTCCCAGAAGGTCTTGGTCATTTTGTAGATGACCTCGTCCGGGATCCCCTTCCGGGTGACCAGCCCGACCCAGGCGGCGATCGTCTGTACCGGCTTCTCATTGGCCTGGTTCGCGCCGTAGATATCGGCCGCGAACTGGCCCCGCGTCCGCCCGGGGAGCGCCATCACCTTCTTCATCGCCGGCTTTTCCCAGTCCGCGTCGGTCGCCCCGAGGAAGCGGATCTTGTTGGTCAGCGCCACCTGCACGAAGTTCGAGGCGGGCGGGTTGCCGGACGCCACGAGGACGTCGATCTGGCGGTCCTGGAAGGCCTGCATGGCGGGTGAGAAGCCCAGCTTGATGACCTCGTAGTCCTTGCCCGGCTCCAGCCCGGTGATTGCCTTGACGAAGCCGCCGGCGACCACCCGCTGGACCGCGGCCGGCGGGCCGAGAAACACCCGCTTGCCCTTGAGATCCGACATCTTCTTGATGCCCGAATCCTCATAGACGCCGAACTGGTAAAAGCCGATCCGGTAGTTGAACACCGCGCGCAGGTTCTTCGAGAGTTCCTTGGCGTCCTTGACCTTGGCGAACATGGCCTTGGCGTTCGACATCAAATAGTGGACCGACGGGGCCCCCATCAGGAAGTCGGTCTTGCCCCGCGCCGCATCGAGGGCGTGGCGGGGCGCTGCGCCGGTGGCGTTGATCTGGATCTCGATGTCCGGATTGTATTTCTGCACCAGCTTCGCGAACGTCGTATTGATGGCGAACGGCGTCGGCAGGCTGATCGTCGACATCTTGTAGAATTCCTTGGCCTGAGCGCCGCCGGCGAGACCGGCAGCCAGCGCCGCGATTGCGAGCGTTCGGAGAATTTTCATGGGTTCGATGCCTCCTTGCGGTCTGGGTCCGACGATTGCCGCCGGACTCGCGGGGCCGTTCCGGCGCCCCCGTTTCCGTCCCGAACGTTAGCACTTTCCGCCCGTTTCCACTCGGCAAACAGCAGCGCCGCCGACAGGGCGACCGCCCCGAGCTGGATTTCCGTCATGCCGAGAAGCGCGCCGAGGCCGAGGACCAGCCGCGCGGCTCTCGACCAGGGCGGCAGACGCGTCCGGTCGACGCCGCCGAGCGCCGTCGTTATCAGCCAGATCGCAAGCCCTAGCCGCACCACCACCCAGACGAACGGGAGGGTCTCGAAGCCGATCACCAGCGAGAGCGACGGGTTGTAGACGAAGACGAAGGGAACGATGAAGCCGACGAAGGAGAGCTTCAGCGCCTGTACCGCCGTGGTCATCGGATTGGCGCCCGCAATGGGCGCGGCCGCATAGGCGGCGATGGCCACCGGCGGGATGATCGCCGACAGCACGCCGTAGTAGAGCACGAACAGGTGGACCAGAATCTTGGGCACGCCGAGGTTCTCGATCGCCTGTCCCATGATCAGCACGATGATCAAGTAGGCGGGGATGGTGGGCAGCCCCATCCCGAGGATCACGCTGGCCACCGCGACCAGGAACATGGCGAAGAACAGGTCGGTCCCGGCGAAGGTCAGGATCATGTTGGAGAACCTGATCCCGAGGCCGGTCAGGTTCATCACGCCCACGATGATCCCGATCGCGGCCACCGCGACCATGATCCGACCGCATTGCTCGCCGCCCCTCACCAGCGCCGACAGATAGAGCTGCGGTTTCCTGCGAACTTCCGGGTTCATCGCCCCGAGCGCCGCCCCTACGATCGTCGCCCATAGCCCGGCCATGGCGGGCGAGCGCCCGGTTATCAGCACGCCGATGATCACGAGGATCGGGATCACGAACATCAGCGACATCCACCAGTCGCGGCGCGAGACCTTCTGACGCCGGGACCGGGGGATCGCCTCGATACCGTTTCGCGCCGCTTCCACCCACACGGCGGCGAACAGGCTGGCGTAGTAGAACAGCGCCGGCATCAGCGCCGCGCCGATGATCACCACATAGGGGATGCCGGTCACGTCGGCCATCACGAAGGCAACCGCGCCCATGACCGGCGGCATGAACTGCCCACCGGAGGATGCCGCCGCCTCGACGCCGCCGGCGAACGAGTTCCGGAAGCCGCGCTCCTTGATCATCGGGATGGTGAACACGCCGGTCCCGACCACATTCGCGGAAACGCTGCCGGAAATGGTCCCGAAGAACCCGCTGGCGGCGATGGCGGCGTGCGCCGGGCCGCCCCTCAGACCCCCGGTGAGGCTGACCGCGATACGGAGCAGCACGGCGCCCGCCCCGGTCGCCTCCAGCACCGATCCGAACACGATGAAGATGAAGATCAGCGAGATGACCGTGATGACGATGAACCCGAAGACGCCGTCGAACGAGTACCAGACCGTGCGCATCACGGTTTCGAGGTCGTAGCCGGCATGGGCGAAGATCCACGGCAAGTCTTCTCCGAAGAGCGCATAGGCGACGCAGAGCAGCGACAGCACGGCGAGCGGCCAGCCGAAGGCGCGCCGGGTCAGCTCCAGCACCGCGAGCAGCCCGCCTGCGCCGATCAGGATGTCATCCGGCAGGAAGTCGTAGAGTCCGCTCTCCAGCTCGTCATAGACGGAGGCGAACCAGTAGAGCGAAAGTGCCATCAGGGCGATCAACGTCCCGTCGACAGCGAGCAGGGCGGCGCGGACGACCCGCCCGCCGGCAGTGTAAATCCGCACCAGGGGGACCGTGAGGGTGACCAGGATGACCGACGCGCCGACGGTGATCGAGCGCTGGTAGATCTCGTCGATCACTCCGAACGCCGCGGTGTAGATCGCGACCGAAGCGATGCCGAAGGCGATCGCCCGCGTCAGCCAGCCCACGATGTCGATGCCCGGCACGCGGGTTATTCCTAGGTCGCCCCGACGACCGCGCCCGTCGGCGTGTCGACGCGGACGGTCACGATATCCGTGCCGTGGTATTGCTGGTGGTGCACCGACGAGGCGAGATGGCGCAGCAGGCGCAACGACACCTCGCGGTCGGCCGGACCCTCCTCCGCCCGCTCGGCGAGCAGGGCTATGCGGTCCTGCAGGTTTTCCTCGCCGGGCGCGGCGATGAACTCCAGCACCGCGCCGCCGCCTTCGCGGTGCGCGGTAAGCAGCAGGCGCCGTTCCGCCCCCTCCTCTTCTCCATCCGCTTCCAGAAGCGTCAGCAGCGTCTCCTCGGCGGCGGCGTCGAGGCGGTGCGTCATGGCGTCGTCCCAGCCGCCCCGGGCCGCGAAACCGGCGAGGAATTCCCTGATCCTGGGCAATTCCGAGATATCGAAGGCGACCTCGACCCGCCGGCGCCGGGGTTCCGTCAGCTCCACGAACAAGGTCAGGACGATCGCCACCAGACCGCCCGCGGTCATGCCGTTCTCGAGCAGCCCGCCGGCGAATTCGGCGAAATATTCGGGAAAGATCAGCCCGTGCTGGAAGCCCACCCCGGCCCAGAAGGAGATCCCCGCGATCAGCCCCTTGCGGTAGTCGATCCCGTCCTGGACGACGATTTTCATGCCGAGCACGAAGAGCATGGCGAGCAGAACGGTGACATAGGCCGCGGCGACCGGGCCCGGGATCGCGAGCACCACCGCGAGCGCCTTGGGAAGGAACGCCGCGGCGACGAACACGACGCCGAGCGCGATCCCCACCCGGCGGGCCGCGACCCCGGTGAGCTCGGTCACCGAAACGCTGGTCGAGTAGGTCGTGTTCGGAACCGTCGCGGCGAGGCCCGAGAGCAGGTTGCCCATGCCGTCCGCCGCCACCGCCCCCTGCACGGCCCGGAAGTCCACCGCCCGGGGCTTGCGCCAGGACACGCGCTGGATGGCGACGGCGTCGCCGATCGTCTCGATCGCGCCGACCAGCGTCACGAAGACGAAGGCGGGAAGCAGCGTCCAGAAGACCGGCCCGAAATCGAGATCGAGCCCGGGCCAGGAACCTTCGGGGAGGCCGATCCACGCGGCGTTCGCGACACGGTCGATGTCGTAGAGGCCGTAGAACCCGGCGACGACGGAGCCGACGACCACGCCGACCACGGGCGCCCAGAGCCGCAGCGCCCCGGTTGCCTTGAGCGCGATGCCGGCAATGACGACGACGGTCACCAGCGCGCTGACCGGAGCGGCGAATTGCGGGCTGCCGTCCGGAACCGCCTTCAGCATGCCGAAGATGATCGGCATCACGGTGACCGGGATCAGCATGATCACCGTCCCCGCCACGGTCGGGGTGAGGATCCGGCGGAACAGCGAAAGCCTCGCGGCGAGCGCGAACTGGAACAGGGCGGAGGCGACGACCAGCGTGGCGAGCATCGCCGGGCCGCCCTTCGCGATGGCCGCGACGCAGATCGCGATGAAAGCGCCGGAGGTGCCCATCGCGAGGACATAACCCGCGCCCAGCCGGCCGACGCGCACGGCCTGCAGCACCGTCGTCGCGCCGCTGATCGCCACCGCGGCGAACACCGCCCATGCGAGAAAGTCCTCGGAGCCGCCGGCGGCGCGCACCACGATCGCGGGGGTCAGGACGATGCCCCCGGCGGTAAGGATGGCGAGCTGAAGGCCTAGGCCGAAGGCGAGCGCCGGCGGCGGCTTCTCGTTCGCCTCGTAACGCATGCCCGAACGGCGGCCGCTATCGTCGGTCGTCATATGTTTTTTCCATGCCGATCAATGAATGGTGGGAACTATGGCATATCCCGGAACCGCGCGCCGCAGGACACCGGCGTGAGAACGACGGCAGTTCCTCTCTGACCGGGCAGGCCCTAGCGGCCGAGGGCGGGAGCGAGCACCGTCGCGCCGGGCTCGATCCCGAGCCGGGCCGCCGTGCCCGCGTTGAGCTCCAGCACCGCGCGCACCGTCCCCCGCGACGGGATATTCTCCGCCGACAGCGGCACCGTCCGCTCGACGATATGGGCAATCCTTCCGTCCGGCGCGATGAAGAACATGTCGAGCGGGAGGTAGGTGTTTCGCATCCACATCGAGACCGGCCGGGGCGGATCGTAGACGAACAGCATCCCCGCATCCGCGGCCATCCTGCGGCGGAACATCAGGCCCTGCGCCTGCTCGCGCGGCGTCAGCGCGATTTCCACCGAGAAGCGATGCTCACGGGCGCCGCTCCGGATGACGAGGGCGCTCTGCGCGAATTTCGCGAGGCGGCGCTGGCCGGCCGCCGGCATCGCGGCGAAGGCGAGACAGGCGCCGAGACCGAGGGTCAGAGACCGGCGGCTCAACAAGGCCCGACTTCCGCTGCGCGAGACGAAGATAACCGCTAGACGTACTGGTCGACGCTGCCCGGACCCGGCAGCATTATCTCCACCGCCTGCATTCCCTTCGGTCCCTGCGCCGTCTTGACCATCACCTTCTGGCCGGTGACCAGTCCCGCGAGGTTGGCGCGGCGCAGGGTCACCATGTGGATGAACACGTCGAGCTGCGTGTCATCCGGGCACACGAATCCGTACCCCTTGTGCGGATTGAACCATTTGACGGTCGCCATTTCGAAATCGCCGGTGGCTTCGGGCTGGGGCGGCAGCGGCGGCGGGCCGCGCGAATACCCCTCTTCTCCCTCCGGCACGGCGGTGGAAAGATCGACCGAGAGGATCGTCTGCACCTGCAGCCCCTTGGCCGCCTGAACCGTCTCGCATTCGACCGTCGAGCCTACGGGGATCTTGTCCAGACCGGCCTGCCTTAGAACCGTCATGTGCAGAAAAACGTCGCCCGACGCGTCCTCCGGCGTGACGAAACCGTATCCCTTGACCGCGTTGAACCACTTAACAGTGCCCCGTATACGGGACGAGGCGATGGGGTCGCCTCCGCTCTGAGACTCCGACACGATTCCCCCTAGAACTATTTTATTTTGGTCGCATTAATTGCAGTTTGAGCAGACTAGCACCATTGAGCCGGTGCGCGCCAACACTTTTGTCGCCCGACAGGGCGTTGGGAACCGTGGATTCCGCCTGAAAAGCCCTACTTTGGGCTGGCCATTCCGGGGAGCGCCGACTAGGGTTCGCCGACGCGCGGCCGGCCGCGGGCAAACCGGGCCGGGCGCCGACGGCAAGTCTGCGACAGGGCGGTAGTGGTTCACGCATTATCACTGGGTTGTGTGCTCTTCGGCACCTGGCTTCTGCTCTCCGGTCACTTCGATCCTCTGCTCATCGGGCTCGGCGTCGCCTCATGCGCGGCGGTCGTCTACTTCACCCACCGGATGGACGTGATCGACCACGAAGGGCATCCGGTCCACCTCACCTTGCGGGGGGTGGGTTACTGGCCGTGGCTGACGGTCGAGATCCTCAAGGCCAATATCGACGTCGCGCGGCGCATCCTTACCCCGGGCGCCTCGATCAGCCCGACGATGCTCCGCGTCCGGTCCACCCAGCCGACCGACCTCGGCCGCGTGATCTTCGCCAACTCGATCACCCTGACCCCCGGCACCGTGTCGGTGGACGTGGGCGAAGGCGAGATCCTGGTCCACGCGCTCTCGCGCGGCGGCGCGGACGACCTCGCGGCGGGCGAGATGGACCGGCGGGTCACCCGGATGGCGGGCGGAAACTGATGTTCACCGCCGCCGCCGTCGGGCTGGTCGTCGCCATGGCGCTCGCGCTCGCCCGCGCGCTGATGGGGCCGACGCTCTACGACCGGATTCTCTCGGTCAACACGTTCGGCACCAAGACCGTCCTGATCCTCGCCGTCGTCGGGTTCCTGTTCGGCCGGCCGGAATTCCTGGACATCGCGCTCGCCTACGCGCTGATCAACTTCATCGGCACGATCGCCGTCCTCAAGTTCTTCAAGTACGGCGACCTCGGCGGAACCGGCAGCTGATGGCGCTGGTCCTCGACATCGCGAGCTGGATTCTGCTGCTGGGCGGCGGCGCGCTGGTGACGATCGGCGGGATCGGGATCGTGCGTTTCCCCGACGTCTACACGCGGAGCCACGCGGCAGGCGTTACCGACACCGGCGGCGCGGGGCTGATTCTGGTCGGGCTCATGCTGCAGGGCGGCGGGACGCTGGTAACCGTGAAGCTGATCCTCATCCTGATCTTCATCTTCTTCACCAGCCCGACCGCGACCTTCGCGCTGGTCCACGCGGCCTACGAGAGCGACGAGGAGCCGCAGCTCGACCACGACCTGCGGAACGAACCGCCCGACCGGGAGACGGGGTCCTGAACGAGGCGGTCAACATCGTCATCCTCCTGTTCATGGCGGTCGCGGTGATCGGCATCGTCCGCGCGCGGAACCTGTTCGTCGTGATCATGCTGACCGGCATCTACAGCCTGCTGGCCGCGACCATCTTCGTCGTCCTCGACGCGGTCGATGTCGCCTTCACCGAGGCCGCGGTCGGCGCGGGCATCTCGACGGTGCTCTTCCTCGGCACGCTGGCGCTCACCACCAGCGAGGAGAAGAAGCCGGTCCATAACGCCTGGATCTCGCTCGCCGTCGTCGCGGTGACGGGCGCGGTGCTGATCTACGGAACGCTCGACATGCCGCGCTACGGCGACCCGGCGGCGCCCGCGAACCACCACGTGATCCCCGAATATCTCGAGGCGGGGCCGGAAAAGACCGGCGTTCCCAACGTGGTGACGGCGGTGCTGGCGAGCTACCGGGGATACGACACGCTGGGCGAGGTAACGGTGATCTTCACCGCGGGCATCGGCGTGGTGCTGCTGCTCGGCCAGTGGCGCGCGCATCGGCGCAGGGACGAACCGGCGGAGGAAGAGGCATGAGCGACCTCCTCGTGCTCCGCATCGTCACCAAGATCCTGATGCCGTTCATCCTCCTGTTCGCGCTCTACGTGCAGTTCCACGGCGATTACGGGCCCGGCGGCGGGTTCCAGGCGGGCGTCATCTTCGGCGCCGGGTTCATCCTTTACGGGCTGGTCTACGGCCTCGACGCGCTGCGCGGGGTGCTCTCTTCCGACATCCTGCGCGCCGGATTCGCCCTCGGCCTGCTGATCTTCGCCGGAGTGGGAGTCGCGGGGCTTTTGCTCGGCGGCAACTATCTCGACTACAACGTGCTCGCCTCCGACCCGGTCAAGGGCCAGCATCTCGGCATCCTGCTGATCGAGTTCGGCGTCGGCCTCACCGTCGCCTCGGTGATGATCTCGATCTTCTACTACTTCGCCGGGCGGGGACGCTGAGTTGGTCGATTTCGTCGGTCTCTACAATTACTGGATCGTCGTCTTCCTGATGATGGCGGGGCTCTACCTCGTCATCGAGCACGGCAACCTGGTCAAGAAGATGGTCGGGCTCACCGTGTTCCAGGCCGCGGTGTTCGTGCTCTACATCACGCTCGGCAAGGTCCGGGACGGAACCGCGCCGATCGTCGCGGAGGGGATCGAGATCTACTCCAACCCCCTCCCCCACGTCCTGATCCTGACCGCGATCGTGGTCGGCGTGGCGACGCTCGCCCTCGGCCTCGCGCTGGTGGTGCGCATCCGCGAAGCCTACGGCACCATCGAGGAGGACGAGATCGGCGACCAGGACGGGCCGGCGATATGATCGCGCACCTCCCCGCCCTCCAGGTCGTGATCCCGCTGCTGGCGGCGCCCGCCTGCATCCTGGTGCGCGGCCGCGACCTCGCCTTCTGGCTCGCGCTGGTCACGACCTGGGCGGCTTTCCTCGTCTCCTGCCTGCTGCTCGACCAGGTGATGGCCTCGGGCGTCATCAGCTACGAGCTCGGCGGCTGGGCCGCGCCGTTCGGCATCGAATACCGGGTCGATGCGCTCAACGCCTTCGTGCTGCTGATCGTCAGCGGCATCGGCGCGGTCGTGCTCCCCTTCACGCCGCGCAGCCTGCTGATCGAGATGGTGGGCGAGAAGGCCTATCTGTTCTACTGCGCGTTCCTGCTCTGCGTGACCGGGCTGCTCGGCGTCGCGATCACCGGCGATGCGTTCAACCTGTTCGTCTTCATGGAGATCTCCTCGCTCGCCTCCTGCATCCTGATCAGCCTGGGTCCCCATCGCCGCGCGCTGACCGCCGCCTTCCAGTACCTGATCGTCGGCACCATCGGGGCGACCTTCATCGTCATCGGCATCGGGCTGATCTACGGCGCGACCGGCACGCTCAACATGAACGACATCGCCGAGCGCCTGCCGCAGACCGGCTACAACCGCACGGTGATCGCGGCCTTCGCCTTCCTGATCGTGGGCGCCGCGATCAAGCTCGCCTTGTTCCCGCTCCATTTCTGGCTGCCCAAGGCCTACACCTACGCGCCGTCCACGGTCAGCGCCTTCCTCGCCGCGACGGCGACCAAGGTCGGCGTCTACGTCCTGATCCGCTTCCTGTTCACCGTCTTCGGGGTGGAGTTCTCCTTCGAGGTGCTGCCCACCGCGTTTCCGCTCATGTTGCTCGCAGTCCTCGCCATGTTCGTCGCCTCGACGATCGCGATCTTCCAGGACAGCGTGAAGCGCATGCTCGCCTATTCGAGCGTCGCGCAGATCGGATACATGGTTCTCGGGCTGAGCCTGGTGACGGTCGACGGGCTGACGGCTTCGATGGTCCACCTGTTCAACCACGCGCTGATGAAGGGCGCGCTGTTCCTCGCGATCGGCTGCATCGCCTACCGCCAGGCCTCGTTCCGGATCGAGGACTTCGCCGGCATGGGGAAACGCATGCCGTGGACGATGGCGGCGTTCACCGCCGGCGGGCTCAGCCTGATCGGGATCCCGCTCACCGCGGGCTTCATCTCGAAGTGGTACCTGATCCTCGCCGCGCTCGCCGCCGACGAGCCGCTGATCGCGGCGCTGATCGTCATTTCTTCGCTGCTCGCGGTGATCTACGTATGGCGGGTGGTGGAGGCGGCCTATTTCCGCAAGCCCCCGCCCGACGCCCCGGCCGGCGAAGCGCCGCTTTCCCTGCTGATCCCGACCTGGATCCTGATCGCGCTCAACGTCTATTTCGGGATCGAGACCTCGCTGCCGGTGGGCGTCGCCGAGCACGCCGCGCGGGCGTTGATGGGGGCGGGACCGTGAGCGTCGAACTCGCCATGGCGGTGGCGCTCCTCGGCCCGCTCGCGGGCGCGGCGCTGATCGCGCTGTTCGGGCGCCGGCCCAACCTCCGCGACGGCGCGATGATCGCGGCCTCGGTCGTCACCTTCCTCGCGGTCTACCGCGTCCTGCCTGCGGTCGACGCGGGCGGGCGGCCCGAGCTCTTCCTGTTCGACTTCGTGCCCGGGCTCGGCATCCGCTTCGTCGTCGAGCCGCTCGGCATGCTGTTCGCGCTGGTCGCCTCGTTCCTCTGGATCGTCACCTCGTTCTACGCGATCGGCTACATGCGGGGGCATCACGAGGAGAACCAGACGCGGTTCTATATCTGCTTCGCCATCGCGATCTCGGCCGCTCTCGGCGTCGCGATGTCGGGCAACATGCTGACGCTCTTCATCGCCTACGAGGTGCTGACCCTTTCGACCTACCCGCTGGTCACCCACCACCAGTCGCCGGAATCGATGCGCGCGGGGCGGACCTATCTCGGCATCCTGCTGTCCACCTCGATCGGGCTTCAGCTGGTCGGCATCGTCTGGACCTACGGGGCGACGGGGACGCTCGACTTCACGCCCGGCGGTATCCTCGCCGGCAAGGTCGAGGGCTGGGCGCTGATCGTGCTCCTGTTCCTCTACATGTACGGCATCGGCAAGGCGGCGCTCATGCCGATCCACCGCTGGCTGCCGGCGGCGATGGTGGCGCCGACGCCGGTCAGCGCGCTGCTGCACGCGGTCGCGGTCGTCAAGGCGGGCGTGTTCACCGTGCTCAAGGTCGCGATCTACATCTTCGGCGTCGACTATCTCAGCGAGACCGGGGCGAGCACATGGCTGATGTACGTGGCCGGCGCCACCATCGTCATCGCCTCGGTGGTCGCGCTGACCAAGGACAATCTGAAAGCGCGGCTCGCCTATTCGACGGTGAGCCAGCTCAGCTACGTCGTCCTCGGCGCGGCGCTGGCGACGAGCTGGAGCGTGGTGGGCGGGGCGATGCACATCGCCATGCACGCCTTCGGCAAGATCACGCTGTTCTTCTGCGCCGGCGCGATCATGGTGGCGGCGCACAAGACCGAGATCAGCGACATGGGCGGGCTCGGCCGCCGGATGCCGCTCACTTTCGCCGCGTTCGCGATCGGGGCGCTCAGCGTGACCGGGCTGCCGCCGCTCGGCGGCGCGTGGAGCAAGTGGTATCTGGGCCTCGGCGCGGCGGACGCCGAGCAACTGATCTTCGTCGCGGTGCTGATGATCTCCTCGCTCCTCAACGTCGCCTACCTGATCCCGGTCGCCGCGCGCGCCTTCATTTCGGAGAAGCGCGAGGGCGATCCCGTCCCGCAGCCCGCGGGCGCCGCCGTCGCGCACGCGGACCATGACGACGAGGGCGGGGGCATCCGCGAGGCGCCGATGTTCTGCGTCGTGCCGCTCTGCCTGACCGCCGTCGGCTGCCTGGCGCTGTTCTTCGCGGCGGACGACATCGCGGCCTTCCTCGCCCCGATCGCGCAACGCTGAGACACGAGCGATGGCCGAGAGCAAGAGACCCGAAGGCGAACGCGAATACTGGCTCGACCGTTCCGCCAACGTGACCAAGGTGTTCTGGGCCGTGGTCGGGGTCTGCGCCCTGCTCGGCCTGCTCGATTTCTTCTATCACAAGCATGCCGAGCTCGGGTTCGACGGGTCGTTCGGATTCCACGGCTGGTACGGTTTCGTCTGCTGCGTCTTCCTGGTGCTGGCCGCCAAGGAGCTGAGAAAGCTCCTGAAGCGGGACGAGGACTACTATGATCGCTAGCCTGCCGCCCGGCCTGCTGCTGATCGTGGCCGCGCTCGCGATCCCGTTCCTGCCCGACGTCCTGCGCCGCGCCTGGACGGTGGTCGTTCCGGCGGCGGGCCTCTGGGCGCTGATCGTGCTGGAGCCCGGCAGCTACCTCGCCTTCGCCTGGTTCGGCGCGGAATTCGTGCCGGTCCGCGTCGACAAGCTCAGCCTGATCTTCGGCTACATCTTCCACATCGCCGCGATTATCAGCGCGATCTACGCGCTCCACGTGCGCGACACCGTCCAGCACGTCGCGGGGATGATGTATGCCGGCAGCGGCATCGGCGCGGTGTTCGCGGGCGATCTGGTGACGCTGTTCGTCTACTGGGAGGCGATGGCGATCACGTCGGTCTTCCTGATCTGGGCGCGCGGCGGCGAGACCGCCTACCGGTCGGGGATGCGCTACCTGATCGTCCAGATCGCGTCCGGCGTTCTCCTGCTGTCGGGCGCGATCCTGCAGGCCGAGCAGACCGGCTCGATCGCCTTCGACAAGATGGCGCTGGGCAACCTCGCGACCTGGCTGATCCTTCTCGCCTTCGGAATCAAGTGCGCCTTCCCGTTCCTGCACAACTGGCTGCAGGACGCCTACCCCGAGGCCACGGTCACCGGCACGGTGTTCCTGAGCGCCTTCACCACCAAGGCCGCCGTCTACGCGCTCGCGCGCGGCTTCCCGGGTACCGAGATGCTGATCTATGTGGGCGCGGCGATGACGGCGTTCCCGATCTTCTACGCGGTGATCGAGAACGACCTCCGCCGGGTGCTCGCCTACAGCCTCAACAACCAGCTGGGCTTCATGGTGGTCGGCGTCGGCATCGGCACGCCGATGGCGCTGAACGGCGCGGCGGGGCATGCCTTCGCGCACATCCTCTACAAGGCGCTGCTCTTCATGTCGATGGGGGCGGTGCTTTACCGGGTGGGCACGATCAAGGGCTCGGAGCTCGGCGGGCTCTACAAGTCGATGCCGTTCACCACCGTGTTCTGCATCGTCGGCGCCGCCTCGATCTCCGCCTTCCCGCTGTTCTCGGGCTTCATCGCCAAGGCGCTGACGCTGTCGGCCGTCGCCTACGAGGGATACGTCGTCGTCTGGCTGATCCTGATGTTCGCCTCGGCCGGCGTGTTCCACCACTCGGGCATCAAGATCCCCTATTTCGCCTTCTTCGCCCACGATTCGGGCAAGCGCTGCAAGGAGGCCCCGCTCAACATGCTCGCGGCCATGGGGATCGCGGCGTTCCTGTGCATCGCGCTCGGCGTCTGGTCGCCCGCGCTCTACTCGATCCTGCCCTACGAGGTGGATTACGAGCCCTACACGCCGACCCACGTGATCGGCCAGTTGCAGCTGCTGATGTTCTCGGCGCTCGCCTTCGCGGTGCTGATCCGCTACCGGATCTACCCGCCGGAGCTCAAATCGACCAACCTCGATTTCGACTGGCTGTACCGCAAGGGAATCCCGGCCCTGATCGCGAGCGTCTGGCCCGTCCTGTGGGCGGCGTGGCAGGGTTTCCTCGGTGCGCTGCAGGGCGGGCTGCGAACGGGCATCGGCGCAATCGTCCGTCTCACCGGGCCCGAGGGCACGCTGGCGAGGACCTGGCCGCTCGGCTCGACTACGCTCTGGGTCGCGGTGCTGCTCGGCGGGTTCCTGCTGATCTACTATTTGTAGGGGGGCTTCCCGTTCGGACGGTTCCACCCCGGTAGCCGCCGCACAGCCCGCCGCCCCAACCTCCCCCGCCGTCACCCCGGACTTGTTCCCGTAAGCGTTAACTTGTTTTCCCACGGCATGTCTCGGGACGGCCCCCTTGGTCGAAACCGCACCCGCCCCCTCGGCGTCATGGGCGGCGGAGGCCGACCATGACGGGAAAAGGCAGGGCAGCGATGCTTCTATCCATAGCGACGCTCCGGCGCGGATTTCCCGGCGGTCGACTCCCAAAGCGGTCACCCCGGACCGGGATCCGGGGAAGCCGGACGAGGGCGGCGCCTGCCGCCCCCGTTTGACTAAACCGGAGGAACCGTTACTTCTCCCCGGGGCGAGGGGTTCGGACCGGTTACCATGAAACCATTCTGGCGGACGCCGCTTTTCGTGCTCTGCGGAGCCGTCGCGATCCTGGTGATCGCCAACGGCTCGCGGCAGAATTTCGGCCTTTTTCTGGTGCCGATCAGCGGCGATCTCGGCTGGGGCCGGGCCGAGTTCTCCTTCGCCATCGCGATCCAGAACATCGTCATGGGGCTCGCCGCGCCGCTCGTCGCGGCGATCGCCGACAAGTGGGGGCCGATCCGGGTCATGGCGGCCTCGGCGGCGTTCTACGCCTTCGGCGTTTACATGATCTCGATATCGGGCACGCCGGAGACGATGACCGTCAGCGCCGGGCTCCTGGTCGGCATCGGCGCGTCGGGTATCGGTTTCACCCTGCCGCTCGCCCTGGTCGGCCGCGTTGCAAAGGACCACCAGCGGAGCCTGTGGCTCGGCATCGTTACCGCGGGCGGTTCGGTGGGTCAGTTCGTATTCGCGCCGGTGAGCCAGGGGCTGATCTCGGGACTCGGCTGGTCGGACGCGATCGTCGTCGTCTCCATGATCATCGCGCTTACCGTGCCGCTGTCCCTCGCGCTCCGTCCGGGCTCGGCGGAGGCGCTGTCGAGCCCGGCGCCGCAGAGCCTCGGCGCCGCGCTGACCGAGGCCGGCGGACATCGCGGCTACTGGCTGCTGGTGACGGGGTTCTTCGTCTGCGGTTTCCAGGTGCAGTTCGTCGGCACGCATCTGCCGGGGTTCATCACCGATTCCGGCCAGGACGCGGAGCTCGCCGCATGGGCGCTCGCCTTCATCGGACTGTTCAACCTGATCGGGACGCTCGCCGCGGGGTGGCTCGGCGGGCGGTACCGCAAGAAGTACCTGCTGAGCATGCTCTATCTCCTGCGAGCCGCCCTCTTCTACGCCTTCATCCAGTTCCCGGTCACCGAGACCTCGGTGCTGGTCTTCGCCGCCGTCATGGGCCTGCTGTGGCTGTCCACCGTGCCGCTGACCAGCGGGATCGTCGCGCAGATTTTCGGCCCGCGCTACATGGCGACGCTGTTCTCGATCGTCTTC
The DNA here is from genome assembly GCA_028820505.1 of Defluviicoccus sp. Taxonomy (GTDB): domain Bacteria; phylum Pseudomonadota; class Alphaproteobacteria; order MPNO01; family MPNO01; genus MPNO01. Next base: position 4,937 of record JAPPIT010000091.1, on the reverse strand, counting down.
CTGTCGCACCAGCTCGGCAGCTTCTGCGGGGTCTGGCTGGGCGGCCTGTTCTACGACCGCACCGGGAGCTACGACGCCGCCTGGTGGCTCGCCATCGCGCTCGGCATCGCGGCGGCGCTGATCCACTGGCCGATCGACGACAAGCCGGTGGAGAGAATGGCGGCCGAACCGGCCGGGTGAAGCCCCCAACTTGCCGGTCTCCGGGCGACGGGCTAGGTTGCGCCACGGTCGCAACAGGCGTTGGAGGCAGCTATGGAAATGACCGGCGAGCGGCGGATTCCGGCTTCGCGACAGCAGGTATGGGACGCGCTCAACGATCCCGAAATCCTCAAGCAATGCATCGCGGGCTGCGAATCGCTCGACAAGACCTCGGACACCGAATTCAGCGCCAAGGTCACCTCCAGGGTCGGCCCCGTCACCGCCAAGTTCACCGGCAAGGTCGAGCTCTCCGACGTCGACCCGCCGAACGGCTACACCATCTCGGGCGAGGGCCAGGGCGGCGTCGCGGGCTTCGCCAAGGGTGGCGCGAAGGTGCAGCTCGCCGACGACGGCGACGGCACGCTGCTGACCTACGAGGCCAACGGAACCGTCGGCGGCAAGCTCGCCCAGATCGGCTCTCGGCTGATCGACTCGACCGCCCGCAAGATGGCGGACGATTTCTTCGACAAGTTCGCCGAGGCGGTCGGCGGGGCGGAGGAGGAAGCGGCGGCCGAAGAACCCGCCGAGGCACCGGCGGCGCCGCCGAAATCGGAAGGGTTGAGCCCCGCCGTATGGATCGGCGGGCTGGTCGCCATCGCCGTCATCGTCCTCGTCATCGTGCTGAGCTGACGCCGCCCGGCCCGGGCGGACGATCTCCGCTCGCCCGCGCGGCGGGGAGTAACGGGATGTCGAAGCGATCCACCGCCGGGCTGGGCGTCGGCGCCAGCGTTCCGCGCAAGGAGGATGCACGGTTCCTGCGCGGGCGCGGACGCTATGTCGCCGATATCGCGATGCCGGGGATGCAGGAGGTCGCGTTTTTCAGGAGCCCGCTCGGCCATGCGCGGGTCCGGGATGTCGACAAGCCCGGCAGGGGAAATGTCTACCTCGCCAGCGATCTGCCGGGTCTCCGGCCGATCCGCGTGGTGCCCGACATTCCAGGCTTCAAGCCGTCCGACCACTGGCCGCTCGCGCGCGGCAAGGCGCGCTATGCCGGCGAGCCGATCGCGGCCTGCGTCGCGGCGACGCGGGCGGAAGCGGAGGACCTCGCCGCTTCAGTCGTGGCCGATCTCGACCCCCTCCCCGCCGTGATCGAGCCCCTCGCCGCGCGCAGCGACCCGGCCGCGCTGGTCCACGAGGAGTGGGGCGACAATGTCTATGTCGCGCTCCCCATCGCCGGCGGCGACATCGACTCGGTGCGCGGCGCGCCGGTCCGGGTGACGCGCGACTACCGCATGAACCGGCAATCGACCGTGCCGATGGAAGGGCGCGCCGTGCTCGCGCACTGGGACGAGCGCGCCGACGAGCTGGCGGTCTACCTGACCTCGCAAATCCCCCACATCATGCGGGTGGGACTCGCCCAGATGCTCGGCCTGCAGATGCGCCAGGTCCGGGTGATCTCGCCCGATCTGGGCGGCGGGTTCGGCGGCAAGGCGCGGATGATGCCGGAGGACCTCGCGGTCTGCGCCATCGCGCTTCATACCGGCCGCCCGGTGCGCTGGGTCGAGGACGTGTCGGAGCATCTGAGCGCCGCCTGCCAGGCGCGCGAGCATGTCTACCGGGTGACGGCCTATGCGGATACGCGCGGCATCGTCGCCGGCATCGACGCCGAGATCGTCATCGACGGCGGCGCCTACGCGCTCTGGCATACCGGCCCGTTCATGGAGACCGGCATGGCCGCGCGCAACCTGCCGGGCCCCTACCGGATCGAGCATTTCCGCGCCGAGACCTGGACGGTCGCCACCAACAAGCCGCCGCTCGGCGTCTATCGCGGGGTGGCGCGGCCGGGCGCCTGCTTCGCCATCGAGCGCACCATGGACGAGGTCGCCCGCGCGGTCGGCCGCGACCCGCTCGAGGTCAGGATCGACAACATGGTCGGGCCGGACGAGATGCCCTACCGCACGGTCTGCGACATGAAGTTCGACAACGGCGACTACCCGGAGGCCGTGCGCCGGGCGGCGCGGCTGGTCGACTATCAGGGGGTGCGCGCGCGCCAGGCGGAGCCGTTGCCGGACGGGCGCCTGCTCGGCGTCGGTCTCGGCAGCTTCACCGAGCAGTCCGCCCACGGCGCCGAGGAATGGGTGCGCCGCCGCACGCCCATCGTCGCGGGCTATGAGACCGCGACCGCGCGGATGCATGCCGACGGCACGCTGCACCTCCTGGTCGCGATCCACAGCCACGGCCAGGGGATGGAGACGACGCTGGCCCAGATCGCCTGCGAGGAGCTCGGCATCCACCCGGACGACGTCTCGGTCCGCTTCGGCGACACCGCCGTCTCGCCCTTCGGCATGGGCACCTTCGCCTCGCGCTCGATCGTCATGGGCGGCGGCGCGGTGTCGAACGCCTGCATCGCGCTCAGGGCCAAGATGGCGCGGATCGCCGCCCACCACCTGCAATGCGGCGCGGACGACATCCGCTTCGCCGACGGCGAGGCGGCGGGGCCGTCGGGCTCGATCCCGTTCGCCGAGATCGGCCGCATCGCGCATCTCCGCCAGGAGCAGCTGCCGGACGGGATGGACCCGGTGCTCGACGTGACCGAGACCTGGGAGCCGACCGAATCCTCGGGCGTCTTCTCCTATTCCACCCACGCCGCCGCGGTGGCGGTCGATCCGGCGACCGGCGCGGTCGAGATCCTCGACTACGCGGTGGTCGAGGATTGCGGCACCGTCGTCAACCCGATGATCGTCGACGGCCAGATCGCCGGCGGCACCGCTCAGGGCATCGGCACCGCGCTCTACGAGGAGGTCGCGTTCGACGCGGACGGCCAGCCGCTCGCCACCACCTTCGCCGACTATCTGCTGCCCGGCGCGGCGGAGATTCCCGCCTTTTCCATCGGCCACATGGCGACGCCCGCCGCGTCGACCAAGTTCGGCATGAAGGGGATGGGCGAAGGCGGCGCCATCGCCCCGCCGGCGGCCATCGCCAACGCGCTCGCCGACGCCTTCGCCGCCACCGGCGCCCAGTTCAACGAAACCCCGCTGACGCCGAGGCGCGTGCTGGCGGCGATCGGAGCGGCGGAGAGGGGAGATTAGCGCCGATTCCCCACGAGCGAACGCCGGGAAGGCTCGCGCCGTCGCGGACACCGAAGCCGTCACCCCGGCGTTGAGCCGGGGTCCAGAGCCGCAGGCACCGCTCTCGCCCGACCTCCCTGGACCCCGGCTCAAGGCCGGGGTGACATCCGAGCAAAGCCCAGAGTGCGAGCGAAGAGTCTCCGGAATCGAGCGGAATATCTACGCTTCGACTGGTCCGACGCGAACTCCGGCCATATATGCTGACGATGATTGCGACGAGTACATGGATGATCAAGAAGCATTCCATCTCCGACGCGCGCCGCAACCTGTCGAAGCTGATCCGCGAGTCGGAGAACGGCACGACGGTGGAGTTGACCCGGCGCGGCAAGCCGGTCGCCGTGTTGATCGGCTACGGGAATTTCCGGCGTCCGTCCACGAAACGACGCGGCTTCGCCGCGGCATACCGGGACTTCACGGAAACGGTCGATATCACCGAACTCGATCTCGACCCGGACGAACTGTTCGAGGGCGTGCGGGACCCGACGCCGGGCCGCTCCTTGCCATGACCCGGCGACGCTGTTTCCATTCCGGCCCGCGCGATCGCGAAGGAATCCCCCCATGCCGCTCACCTGCGCCCATCTGGTCGGCAGCCTGCCTTATCCGGACGCCGACACGACGTTCCGCGAGATCACGAGCCGCCTCGGCGGGCATCTGAAGCGCATCCCGGATGGCGAGACCGGGGAGCGGGCGCGCTGGATCTTCTGGCAGCGGGCCAAGGTCGCAAACCATCCGGCGATGGAGGTCGCCGCCGACGAGGACATGGCGCGCATCCACCAGTGGGACGGCAAGCTGATCCGGGAGTGGGAGCTGTTCCGCTTCAGGCCGGGCGTCGACCCCGCGACGGTCGCGTTCGATCCCGGCTACGCGCCGGAAGCCATCGCCTCTTACGACCGGTTCGCGGCGCTGCGCGAGGCGGGGGCGCTGCCGGCGGGCGTCCGCTTCCAGGTCTGCCTGCCGACACCGATGGCTGTCGGCTACTGGTTCGTCTCGCCGGCCTCGCGGCCCGATTTCTTCGCCGCCTACGAGCGCGCCTTCAAGGCCGACCTCGCGAAGATCTGCGGCGCGATCCCGCACGACGACCTCGCGATCCAGTGGGACGTCTGCCAGGAGGTGCTGGCCTGGGAGGGCTATTTCCCCAACCGGCCGGCGCGCTACAAGGAGGACATAACCGGCATGCTGGCGCGGCTCGGCGACGCGGTGCCGGAGCCCGCAGAGCTCGGCTACCATCTCTGCTACGGCACGCCCAACGACGAGCACGTGGTGATGCCCGAAGACCTCGCCAACGCGGTCGAGATGACCCACGGCATCCTCGCCGGGCTCGCGCGGTCCTTGCAGTTCGTCCACATGCCGGCGCCGAAGCATCGCGACGACGCGGCCTATTACGCGCCGCTCGTGGGCCTGCGCCTGCCGGAAGGCTGCGAGCTCTATCTCGGCGTCATCCACCACGACGACCGCGACGGCGACAGGCGCCGCATCGCCGCCGCGTCGCGGACGGTTTCGGACTTCGGCATCGCCACCGAATGCGGCTGGGGCCGCGGCGACCCCGCCCGCGCGCCGGACCTGCTCGACAGCCACCGCATCGCGCTGGAGGGCGGTTGAGCGGCGGTTCGCTCCCACGTCATGGTCGGCGAAGGCCGACCATCCACGTTTTGTTTTTCCTGCTTATCCTTG
>JAPPIT010000013.1 GCA_028820505.1 Defluviicoccus sp. | reverse complement strand
TTCTACCGTTCCCAAATGCAGGCCGTTGCGCCGAAGAGGGTGATCATCAGGATGTTGTGATCACCCACCCGTTCCATCCGCTCAGGGGCCAAACGGTCCAGATTTACGACCGTGTGGGCGGATCCAAGAGATCGATTGTCCGCTACTTCGCGGATGGCCCGGGCGGCGCAACCCTTGTCAGCGTGCCGGTTTCCTGGACGTCCCTGGGGCAGGTCGACGACTTCGAGCGCGTTGCTTCGGGTCACTGCCTGTTCCGGGGCGACGACCTGGTTGTGCTTCGCGAGCTCGTCGACGCGCTGCTTGCACCGGCGGCCGAGCGTGATCAGAAATAATGGCGCTATATGATCAGAAACTAGGGCGCTTGTGCGCGGCTGCACCTGGCATGAAATGCCTGATAATCGCTGTATTCTCTACGTATCGAGCGAGGTCGTCGCGGTTGAGCGTTGACTCGGGTTCGATAGTTTGCGTATTATTTATTGAAAGCACTTCAGAGGCCCGCACCGCCATGGCAGAGCATCGCGACGACACCGAAAAGCGGAACCGGCTCAGGGAGGCCGGCACGCTCAACCGGACTCCGGAAAAGGTCAGCGATCCGGCATTCGTCTCCGGAGACTTCTTCGATTCCCGCGACCTGCTTCAGGTCCGCTACGAGATGGTCCGGCTGGTCCGGGTGGGAAGCGCCACGCTCGCGCAGGCAGCGGAACGGTTCGGGGTCTCGCGGCCGACCTGCTTCCGCATGGTCAAGGCGTTCGACGAGGGCGGGCTGCAGGAGCTCATCCCGGGACGGCGGGGGCCGCGGGGGCCGCACAAGATCAGCCCGGAGATGCTGCGCTTCGTCGAGGACTACAGGGCCCGGCACGGCCGCGTGGGCGCGCGCCGGCTGGCGCCGCTGATCGAGGACGAGTTCGGCGTCAGGGTCCATCCGCGCGGTCTGGAGAAGGCGATCGAGCGGGATAAAAAAAAATCTCCGGAGCCTGGGCCATGATGCACGCCGACGCCGCGCAGATTTACGAGGGCTGGCGCCAGCTCTGGCTGTCGGGCGGCGACAGCAACGCGATCGCCGTGCTGCGCTTCCACGGTCTGCGCGGTGCCCTGGCCGTGGTCGGGGCCGCGTGCAACCGCACCCGTCTGCGGCCGCCGTCGCGGCCGTTCGTCAACGTGGACCTGGCAATCGCCGACGCGGTGATCGTCGAGGCGGCCAGCCAGGTCCGGCGCCTGCTGCGCGTGTCGTCGCCTCCCGCGGCGACCGGCATCGCGCGGATATACGAGGAGAACCGTCATGTCTGAAGCGGAAGCGCGCAAGGTCGCGACGCATCATCTGGAGCGCGAGGCCTGCCTCTATGTGCGGCAGTCCTCGCTTCGCCAGGTCATGCAAAATACCGAGAGCAGGCGGCGCCAGTACGGGCTGAGCCAAAGGGCAGTGGCGCTCGGCTGGGCTGCCGAGCGTATCCGGGTGATCGACGAGGACCAGGGCAAGTCGGGGGCCTACAGCGGAAACCGCAGCGGCTTCCGCGATCTGATGGGGAGCATCGCCGCCGGCGATGTGGGGATCGTTCTCGGCCTCGAAGTCTCGCGCCTGGCGCGAGACAACGCCGACTGGCACCAGCTGCTGCGGATCGCCGGCATCACCAATACCCTGATCCTCGACGAGACCGGCATCTACGATCCCAACGACGGCAACGACAAGCTCCTCCTGGGAGTCAAAGGGACCCTCAGCGAGTTCGAGCTTCAGGGGATCAAGGCGCGGATGGTCGGCGGCCAGCGCAGCGCCGCCGCGCGCGGCGCGCTGAAGACGCGGTTGCCGGTCGGCCTGGCGTACAACGACAGGGACGAGGTGGTGTTCGATCCCGACCGGTCCGTCGTGGACGCGGTCCGTCTGGTGTTCGACAGCTTCCGGCGGATGGGGTCGGCGATGGCGGTGGTGAAATGGATGCACCGCGAGAACATCGCGCTGCCGGCGCGCCCGCGAAGCGGGCCGGCCAACGGCGAACTGAACTGGGCGCTTCCGCGCGTGCCGCAAGTCGGCCGCATCCTGAGGAATCCCCGCTACGCCGGCGCCTACGTCTATGGCCGGACGAACGTCAAGCGGCAGGCGGACGGGACCACACGATGCCTCGTCGTGCCGATGGAGGACTGGCAGGTCTGCATCCAGGAGGCCCATGTGGGCTTCATCGATTGGGACGAGTACCTTCGCAATCGAGTGACCCTGAGAGGCAACGCCGCCTCCTTCCTGGAATCGTCCGCGCGCACCGCGGCGCCTCGCGAGGGAGCGGCGCTGTTGCAGTCGCGGGTGCTCTGCGGCTACTGCGGCCGGCGCATGAGCATGCAGTACAACAACGCTCTCCCGCATCGCAACCGGCCGGCGCGCTACCACTACGTGTGCAACGAAGAACTCGCGCGCTACGGACGGAAGACCTGCCAGATCATGCGCGGCGATCTCGTCGACGCCGAGATATCGCGCTTCGTGATCGACGCGATGAACCGCAAGAACATCGATCTTGCCCTGGCGGTCCAGGAGCAGGTCGATGTGGAGTTCGCCGAGGCCGATGCCCAGCGCGCCAGGCGCATCGAGGCCATGCGCTACGAGGCCGATCTGGCGCGGCGCAGGTTCTTCGAGGTCGACCCCGCCAACCGGCTGGTGGCGGCGTCGCTGGAAGCCGACTGGAACGAGCGCCTGCGCGAGCTGGAAGAGGCATGCCGGGAACGCGAGGCCCGCGGCGCGGCGCGCGACACCGAGCTCTCCGAGCGGCAGGCGGAGCGCATTCGGGAACTGGCGTGGGACTTCGAGCGGGTATGGAACGCCGCTGAAACCGGCAACGCGGATCGCAAGCGGCTGCTCGGGCTTCTAATCGAGGATGCGACGCTCACCCGGGACGGCACCGAGGTGACGATCGGTCTGCGCATGCGCGGGGGTCGCTCCCTGACGCTCGAGCCCCTTCAGTTGCCGAGACCGATGGCGGAGATCCGCAAGACACCCCCGGAAACGGTCGCCACGGTCGACCGGCTGCTGGAAACTCACGGTGACCACGGCACCGCACGGGAGCTGAACGCCACGGGGCGCCGAAACTGGAAGGGCGATCTCTACACGGCCGCGCACGTGGGCAGGATACGGCGGGCTTACGGCTTGCCCACGCACACCGAGCGTGAGACGAAGCGGCTTCGCGATGAGGGCTTCTCGACGGCCGCGGAAGTTGCCGGCCAGATCGGCTTCAACGAGAGGGTCGTCCGGCGGCTGGGAAGAACGGCAACGGACGCGCGGGTGGAGCGGGTCATCGTCCCGACCAAGGGCCAGCGACGGTACTGCATGTACAGAGCGAACTTCGCCGGCAAATCGGTGCCGTCGCCGGAACCCGCATCGTGAGGCTCAAAATGCTGCCAGTGAACGACACCATCGCGGCAGCCGACCGGTCCGGGCGCCGGTGGAGGCTCGAAGCCCGCACCAAAAAAGGGGCCAGCGCCGAAGCGCCGGCCCCCGAGTTGGGAGGGAGGAACGAAGGGAACCGGTCCCTAGAAGGGGATCGAATCTGCCGGATCCGAGGACATGGCCGAACCGTTCGCGGGCTCGTCCGCGGGCTGCGCCGAGGCCGTCGCGCCGTTGCCGTTGGCAGGCTTGTCCAAGAACTGGACGCGTCCGCCGGGGACCAGCAGGATCTCGGTGGAGAACCGGTCCGAGTCCTCGCCGTCCTTGCGCCACTTGCGGGTCTGCAGCTTGCCCGCGACGTAGACGAGGCGGCCCTTCTTCGCGTGCTTGACCAGCATGTCGATCAGGCCGTCCTGGAACGTCACGCAGCGGTGCCACTCGGTCTTGTCGATCCGGTCGCCGCTGCCGTTCCGGTCGATGTAGCTCTCGTCGGTCGCGATGCTCATGTTGGCGACGCGGCCCCCCGAGGTGAGGTGGTTGACGGTGACGTCGGCGCCGAGGCGGCCGATCAGCTCCGCGCGATTGAGTCCGAAGCTCATGGTCTTCTCCTTCAGGTCTGGATGATGACGATGGGTTGCGAACGGCGGGGACGACTCTCTCCGCCCCCTTCTCCGTTCACCCTTCCCGCGCTTCACTCCAACTCCGGTCAGGCGTCTGACCCGGTATCGGAGGAACGGGAACGATGTGGCTGGAGTTCGGCTGCACCACATGGAGTGCAACGGGACGGAGGGATCACTAGATCTGGCGGATCGACCTCACAGTCCCAACAAGGTGCATCATGAAACGCGAGAC
>JAPPIT010000045.1 GCA_028820505.1 Defluviicoccus sp. | reverse complement strand
GGGGCGCTACTCGCCCGGCACCTTCAATCCCCCGGGACCCGAAGGCTTACACCTGGGGAACCCCAAAACCGCGCATGCTACCAGCGAGTGGGCCGTTGTTGCGCAAAGGCGCGAGGCGGATATCCCAGTGCTCAATCCGATACGCGCCCCCGCCCGACAACGCCGCCAGCTTGCCCACCGCGGTCGACAGATCCTTTTGACTGCCGCCGTCAAAAACCTGCCGACTGCGCAGCGCGAGCAGATCGCCGTTGGACGCCAGGGCCAGCGTGTTGTCGATGCACGAGGCGTGACGCTTAGTACCGGCGAGAAATTGAGCGTAGCGATCCCATGCCAGCCGTACGGGAGTGCCTTGACCGATGAGGACCGCGATAGCGGCGTAGATGGGGAACAGGGAAAAATCCCTGCCGCCGAAGCCGCCACCGAGATGGCAGTTTCGGATCTCGACATTCGAGGCACGCAATCTCTTGACGTGCTTGGCAATCGATTTACGGTCGAACTCCGAGGATTGGGTGCCCAAATACAGCGTGATACGAAGGCGGTCCCCGTCGTTGGAGAGGCGACCGAGCGCTGCCTCCGGTTCGAGAAAGCAAGGATCCACACTCGGCGTCTCTGTGCGCAAGTTCAGCGTGAAAGACGCCTGTGCAAACGCTTTGTCCACGGTGCTGCACCGCGCCCCATCAGTCATCCCCGAATAGCGCCGAATAGAGCCGTAGCGCTTGCTCTCTGCCGGCTCGATCCCGGTGCCCAGCCACCGGTCGAGAGCACCGCTTATGACGTCGGTGGCTTCGAAGCTGGTTGCGCTATCGGCAGCCGGGCGGGCAAAACGCAAGACCGGACTGTTTTCGACCGCCTCACGCTCGGCATCCAGATAGTGCCGTACATCGTCGAACAGAAGCATTGCTACGGGCTGGCCGACGTACTCGGCGGTTGTGCCGACATCGACGAACAGATCCACGCCGTCTCTGGTCCGGTCCTTGGACTGTCCAAACAGCAAGTGGGCGAAGTCCATTTCGTACGACTCCGGATTTGCGGGATCTGCCAACTTGTCGATGAACCGATCACCGTACCGTGTGAACGCCTTGGTGGCCTGTAATCCCTTGGCGACATCAAGGTCGACACCGTCGAAGCTGCGGTCGCAGTAAGGAGAACGCAACAGCAGGGCATGGAAGGTGGTTAATCCCCAATCTTCGTCGCCCGCATCGGCACGGCCTTTAATATCGGGAGCACGAAGGTCGCGGGCGAAGATCTTGCAACCAAGCACCTTCGGTAGCGCATCGATCCTTGCCATGGAGACTCCTCTGCGGATTGATTGGGCGACTGTGGTTCAGGATAGTCGCCCCCGAGCTCTGCCAAGCCTAGGGCGGACGGCCACAAGTATACGGACAAGCCAAGGCGCGGCGCCTGTCGGTCAGGCCAACACCGCCGGCGGCGGGGAGTCGAGAATGTCGGAGCCGATACTGTCAGCCACCCGGGCAGACGACGCCTTGATCGAATCCCGCGCCAGATGCGCATAGCGCGAGGTCGTCTCGATCTTGTTGTGACCGAGCAGCTTGCCGATCATCGACAGGCTCTCGCCGAGCGCCAAAGCCCTGGACGCAAATGAGTGCCTGAGATCGTGAAGCCGCACGTCGGCGAGATCGGCCTCCGCCCGCACCCGGTCCCAGTAGTGGTTGAGATCGGCAAGGTGTTTGCCGGGCTTGGTGCCCGGAATCACCCACGGGTTGCCCGCGATGCGCGGCAGTTCCGCCAGCACCCGCGCCGCCGCCGGCGACAGCGGCACCAGCCGCGCACCGGTCTTCGAATCCGCGAGCTTCAACTCGCCCGCTTCAAGATCGACATGCTTCCATTCGAGCGCGACGATCTCGTTGCGCCGGCACCCGGTCAGCATCAGCAGACGGATCGCCGCCGCCGGATAGACCGGCAGCCTTCCCCCGGCCTCCATCCCGTTCAGCACCGCCCCCAGGTGGCGGAACTCCGCTTCGGTCAGGAACCGCTCGCGCTTCGTCTCCTGATACTTGCGCACGTACCTGCACGGGTTGCCCCCGCTGCGCAGCTTCCACTCCTCGGCGAAGTTGAACAGGCTGGTCCCGATCTCCAGCGCCCGGTTCGCCTGGTAGGGAATGTGGTGCAGATCGCGGTGCAGCTTGTCGATGTGCTCGCGCTCCACGTCCTCCACCGCCATGCCGCCGTAGGACGGCACGATGAAACGCTCGACCGCCCTGCGGTACGCCTTCCGCGTGCTCTCCTTGCAGCGCATGTCGACATGCTCCGCCAGATACCGCGCGGCGAGCTCCGCCACCGTCACCGAGCCCCGCTCCACCGGGTCCTCGCCGCTCCTCATGCGGTTGAGGGTCCCGGCCGCCTTCTTGCGCGCCTGATCCGCGGTGATGACCCCGTGGCGCCCGAGCGTCACGCGGCGCGACTTCCCCTTGTGCCGGGTCTGGACGACATACATCTTCGACCCGGACGGATAGACCCTGACCCCGAAGCCGGGGATGCGGTCGTCCCAGAAGACCTCATCGCGGTCCTCGACGACAAGCGCGTCGACGGTGCGCTTGGAGATGGTGCGGAACTTCAGCTTGGCCATGCGATGCCCCTTGTTGAGAATGGTTCTCACCGTTCCTGATCGGTCGCCGATTTGCTACTCGCCGTAAGCGTAAGCTGGACGTAAGCGACCGGAGTGGTGCTCCAGGGTCTTGTAGCGTAGTAGAACGAGCGTTTCAAGAGGCGTCGATTTGGCTACAAGCCTTTGTACTATAGGGAATAATCATAGAAATGTCGCCTCCTGCGTTCTAGAGGCGTCTCAAGGGTACTCTTGTCCAGATATCCGAAAATCGCTATCAATTTAAGTGCCGCCGACATCGATGCCGATCGTGTAGCTCATCGGGGTGAATCGCAGGGTCCGGGATGCCGCCGGATCATAGGCGGGCGGCGGGACGGGGTCGAATTGATCGCGGACCTTGGCAGCAGGTAGCATGGCGCGTCAGCGAGGGGAGCGGCCATGGAATTCGGCGTTCAGTTCTTTCCGTCCATCGGGCCCGAGACCAAGTCCGGCGAACGGTATTTCTCCGAATGCCTGTCGCTCTGCGACCTGGTCGACGTCTACGGCTACAGCCACGTGCGCACGGTCGAGCATTACTTCCTCGCCTATGGCGGCTACAGCCCTGCGCCGATGGTGTTCCTGAGCGCGGCGAGCCAGCGGACCAGGAAGGCGCGGATCGTCACCGGCGCGGTGCTGCCCGCGTTCAACCACCCGCTCAAGATCGCCGGCGAGGCGGGGATGCTGGACGCGATCTCGAACGGGCGGCTCGACCTCGGCATGGCACGCGCCTTCCTGCCGCACGAGTTCGAGAAGTTCGGCATCGACCTCGACGAGAGCGTGGCCCGGTTCGACGAGGGGCAGGCGCAGATCCGGCGCCTCCTGGAAGAAGAGAACGTCACCTGCGAGGGCCGGTTCCACAGCTTCGAGAACGTCACCTCGCTGCCGCGCCCGACCCAGAAGCCGCGCCCGCCGATCTGGACGGCGACGACGACGACGCCGGCCTCCTTCACCAAGGCCGGCGAGCAGGGCAACTACATCATGGCGATCCCGCTGATCTCGTCGCGCATGGTCGAGCTGCTCGGGCTCTACCGCGAGGCCTGGCGCGCGGCCGGCCATCCGGGCGAGGGGAAGGTGATGCTCGCCTTCCACATGTTCTGCCACCGGGACGCCGCCGAGGCGGTCGAGATCGCCCGCGATCCGCTCAACCGCTACCTCCAGGCGATCCTCGATTCGGCGCGCCCCTGGGTCGAGGGCGCGAAGAGCAAGGACTATCCCGGCTACGACAAGATGTACCGGGCGCTGCTGAAGGAGACGTTCGAGACCCAGGTGGAATCCGGCGCGGCCTGGGTCGGCTCCCCGGAACAGGTCGCCGACCAGATCCGCGCCTACCGGGAAAAGGTCCAGTTCGAGGTCGCCTCGATGCAGATCAATTTCGGCCACATCCCGGCCGACGCGGCCGAGAGCTCGATGCGCCTCTTCGGCGAAGAGGTGCTGCCGCGGTTTTCGTGACCCCCGCACGTCCCTCGATACGGCGCTTCGCGCCTACTCGGGATGAGGATTCTTCCCGCGGTTCCCTTACCCTGAGTAGCCGCGGAGCGGCGTATCGAAGGGCGCTTGCAAAGACTAGTTGACGAGCGGGAGGTCAACGACACCTTCACCGTCATGCCCGGAC
>JAPPIT010000064.1 GCA_028820505.1 Defluviicoccus sp. | reverse complement strand
GGAAGATCTACGTCAAGGGCGGGATCATCACCTGGGAGACGCAGCAGACCGACTACCCCCGGACGCGGCCGGACCTCCCCAACCACGAGCCGCGCGGCTGTTCCCGGGGCGCCAGCTATTCCTGGTACATCTACAGCGCCAACCGGCTGAAATACCCGCTGGTGCGCAGCCGGCTGGTGCGCCACTGGCGCGAGGCGCGCAAGACCATGGCGCCGGTCGCCGCCTGGGCGTCGATCGTCGAGGACGCCGACAAGCGCCGCGACTACCAGCGCGTGCGCGGGCTGGGCGGCTTCGTGCGCTCGGACTGGGACGAGGTCAACGAGATCGTCGCGGCCGCCAACGTCTACACGATCAGGACCCACGGGCCGGACCGCGTCATCGGGTTCTCGCCGATCCCCGCCATGTCGATGGTCTCCTACGCCGCGGGCTCGCGCTACCTGTCGCTGATCGGCGGCGTGTGCATGAGCTTCTACGACTGGTACTGCGACCTGCCGCCGTCGAGCCCCCAGACCTGGGGCGAGCAGACCGACGTGCCGGAAAGCGCCGACTGGTACAACTCGACGTTCCTGATGATGTGGGGCTCGAACGTGCCGCAGACGCGGACGCCCGACGCCCATTTCATGACCGAGGTCCGCTACAAGGGCGCGACCACGGTGACGGTGACGCCGGACTACAGCGAGGCGTCGAAATTCGCCGATATCTGGCTCAACCCCAAGCAAGGGACCGACGCCGCGCTGGCGCTGGCGATGGGCCACGTGATCCTCAAGGAGTGGCATCTCGAAGGCCGGAGCGCCTATTTCGAGGACTATTGCCGGCGCTACACCGACATGCCCATGCTGGTCACCCTGCGCGAGACCGGCGGCGGCCACGTGCCGGACCGCATGCTGCGCGCCGCCGACCTGCCGGGCGCGCTGGATCAGTCGAACAACCCGGAATGGAAGACCGTCGCCATCGACGAATCGCGCGGCGACGCCGTGGTCTGCCCGGTCGGCTCGATCGGCTTCCGCTGGGGCGAGACGGGAAAATGGAACATCGAGGAGAAGGACGGCGGCGACGGCGAAGCCACCAGGCTGCGGCTCAGCCTGATCGACATTAGGGACGAAGTCGCTTCGGTCGGCTTCCCCTATTTCGGCAATACCAGCCACGACCGCTTCGCCGGCACCGACCATGACGAGGTGCTGTGGCGCAACGTGCCGGTGAAGAAGGTCGCGACCGGCGACGGCGAGGCCCTTGTCGCCACGGTCTACGACCTGTTCGTTGCCAATTACGGGCTCGATCGCGGCCTCGGCGGCGCCAACGTGGCCACGGATTTCGACGACGACGTGCCCTACACCCCGGCCTGGCAGGAGCGCATCACCGGGGTCGCGCGCGACAAGGTCATCGCGGTGGCGCGGCAGTTCGCGGAGAACGCGCACAAGACCGAGGGGCGCTCGATGGTGATCGTCGGCGCCGCGCTCAACCACTGGTACCACATGGACATGATCTACCGCGGCATCATCAACATGCTGGTGATGTGCGGATGCGTCGGCAAGTCCGGCGGCGGCTGGTCGCACTATGTCGGGCAGGAGAAGCTCAGGCCGCAGACCGGCTGGCTGCCGCTCGCCTTCGCGCTCGACTGGAACCGCCCGCCGCGGCACATGAACAGCACCTCATTCTGGTACGCCCACAGCGACCAGTGGCGCTACGAGAAGCTCGCGGTGGACGAGATCGTCTCGCCGCTCGCCCCGGACGGCGAATGGAACGAGTTGAGCCTGATCGACTTCAACGTCCGTTCCGAGCGCATGGGCTGGCTCCCCTCGGCCCCACAGCTCGCGACCAACCCGCTGGAGGTCGCCCGGAACGCCGGCGACGGCGATCCCGTCGCGGCGGCGGTCGCCGGGCTCCGGGACGGCAGCCTGCGCATGTCCGCCGAGGACCCGGACGACCCGGCGAACTGGCCGCGCAACCTGTTCGTCTGGCGCTCAAACCTGCTGGGCTCCAGCGGCAAGGGCCACGAGTACTTCCTCAAGCATCTGCTCGGCACCCAGCACGGCGTGCAGGGCAAGGAGCTCGGCGGGGCGGGCGAGAGCCGGCCGGTCGAGGTCGCGTGGCACGACGCCGCGCCGGAAGGCAAGCTCGACCTGCTGGTGACGCTCGACTTCCGCATGTCGACCACCTGCCTCTACTCCGACATCGTGCTGCCGACCGCGACCTGGTACGAGAAGAACGACCTCAACACGTCGGACATGCACCCCTTCATCCACCCGCTGTCGGCCGCCGTCGACCCGGTGTGGGAGACCCGCAGCGACTGGGAGATCTTCAAGGGGATCGCGAAGAAGTTTTCCGAGGTCGCCGACGGCGAGCTCGGCGTCGAGCGCGACCTGGTGCTGGTGCCCACCCTGCACGACACGCCGGCGGAGCTCGCCCAGGCGACTGGGGTGCGGGACTGGAAGAAGGGCGAGTGCGACCCGGTCCCCGGCAAGACCATGCCCAACATGGTGGTGGTCGAGCGCGACTATCCCGCGACCTACAAGAAGTTCACCGCGCTCGGCCCGCTGATGACGAAAGCGGGCAACGGCGGCAAGGGCATCGCCTGGAACACCGAGGACGAGGTCGCGTTCCTCAAGCGGCTGAACGGCGAGGTGCGCGAGGACGGGGTCTCGAAGGGCATGGCCAGGATCGAGACCGATATCGACGCGACGGAGGTGGTGCTGACGCTGGCGCCCGAGACCAACGGGAACGTCGCGGTCAAGGCGTGGGCGGCGCTCGGCAAGGCGACCGGACGGGAGCACGAGCATCTCGCCGCGGCGCGCGAGGAGGACAAGCTCCGCTTCCACGACTTGCAGGCGCAGCCGCGCAAGATCATCTCCTCGCCCACCTGGTCCGGCGTCGAGGCGGAGCACGTCACCTACACCGCCGGCTACACCAACGTGCACGAGCTGATCCCGTGGCGCACGCTGTCGGGCCGCCAGCAGCTCTACCAGGACCATCTGTGGATGCAGGCCTTCGGCGAGCAGCTTTGCGTCTACAAGCCGCCGATCGACACCAAGACGATCGAGCCGCTGATCGACGACAAGGACAACGGCAGCCCTCAGGTGGTGCTCAACTTCATCACGCCGCACCAGAAATGGGGCATCCACTCGACCTATACCGACAATTTGCTGATGCTGACGCTCTCGCGCGGCGGGCCCATCGTCTGGATCAGCGAGATCGACGCGCGCAAGGCGGGCATCGAGGACAATGACTGGATCGAGGCCTACAACGCCAACGGCGCGCTGGTCGCGCGCGCGGTGGTCAGCCAGCGCGTGCCGGAGGGCATGACGCTGATGTACCACGCCCAGGAGAAGATCGTGAACGTGCCGGGCAGCGAGGTGACCGGTTCGCGCGGCGGCATCCACAACTCGGTCACGCGCGCCACCGTCAAGCCGACCCACATGGTCGGCGGCTACGCCCAGCAATCCTACGGCTTCAACTACTACGGCACCGTCGGCTCGAACCGCGACGAGTTCGTGATCGTGCGCAAGATGCGGACGGTGGACTGGATGGAAGGCCCCTACCGGGCCTCCCCGATGGAGGCGGCACAATGAAGATCCGCGCGCAGATCGGCAAGGTCCTGAACCTCGACAAGTGCATCGGCTGTCATACCTGCTCGGTGACCTGCAAGAACGTCTGGACCAGCCGCGAGGGCATGGAATACGCCTGGTTCAACAACGTCGAGACCAAGCCCGGCGTCGGCTATCCCAGGGAATGGGAGAATCAGGAGGTCTGGAACGGCGGCTGGGTGCGCAAGCGGAACGGCCGGATCGCGCCGAAGATGGGCGGCAAGCTCAGAATTCTGGCGAAGATCTTCGCCAACCCCGACATGCCGCAGATCGACGACTATTACGAGCCCTTCACCTTCGACTACGAGCATCTGCACAACGCGCCGGAGTCGCAGACCCCGCCGACCGCCCGCCCGCGCTCGCTGATCAGCGGCGAGCGCATGGAGAAGGTCGAGTGGGGTCCGAACTGGGAGGAGATCCTCGGCGGCGAGTTCGCCAAGCGCAGCAAGGACGTCAATTTCGAGGCGCTGGAAAAGGACATCTACGGCCAGTTCGAGAACACCTTCATGATGTACCTGCCCAGGCTCTGCGAGCATTGCCTGAACCCGAGCTGCGTCGCGGCCTGCCCGTCGGGGGCGATCTACAAGCGCGAGGAGGACGGCATCGTCCTGATCGACCAGGACAAGTGCCGCGGCTGGCGCATGTGCGTCTC
>JAPPIT010000161.1 GCA_028820505.1 Defluviicoccus sp. | reverse complement strand
GGAGCGCGGACGGGGGCGAGAGCTGGACGCGGCTGACGGGCGGGCTGCCGGCGCGTATCGGGCCCGCGCCGCGCTCGATCGCGGTGGATCCGGGCTCGCCGGAGACCGTGTTCGTGGGCCTCAACGACGGCGGGATATGGGCCACCCGGGACGGCGGCGAGGGGTTCTCCCGCCTCGCCTCGGGCCTGCCGCCCGTGCTCGGGATCGCACCGGTCCCGGGTTGAACACGACATGGCGGGACCGGAACGGCGGGACAGCTTCGACGGTATTGCCATCTTCGTTCGTGTGGCGCAAAGCGCCAGCTTCACGGAGGCGGCGCGCCAACTCGGGCTGTCGGCATCCGGCGTCAGCCGGGCGATCGCGCGGCTGGAAGCCAAGCTCGGAACCCGGTTGGTCGACCGGACGACGCGGCGACTGTCGTTGACGGCGGAGGGCAGCGCCTATTTCGAGCGCTGCCGGCATATCCTCGCCGAACTCGAAGCCGCCGAGGACGCTCTTGCCGAGGCGCGCGGCGTCCCCCGGGGACCTCTCCGGATCCAGGTGCCGCGCGGCTTCGGCCGGACGGTCGTCGTGCCGGCGCTCGCCGGGTTTCTATCGCGCTACCCCGAAGTGACCGTCGATATCACCGTCAACGACGGCGCCATCGATCCGAGCGAGGAGGGGGTCGATGCCTCCTTCATACTCGGCGAGCCCGAGACCGGCCGCTTCGTCGCCCGCAGGATTTGCACTATCGGGTATGCCGTTTGCGCCGCCCCCAGCTACCTCGAGTCGTATGGCGAGCCCGTGGAACTCGGCGATCTGGTCCGGCACAGATGCCTCAACTACCTGCGTCCGCGTTCCGGGCGCCGACGTGACTGGACGCTGCGGAGCCGCGGAAAAGAAGTCTCGGTGCCGATCGCCTCCGTACTCAACGCCAACGATATACAGGCGGTCCACCAGGCGGCCCTATCTGGGGCCGGGCTTGCCTATCTGATGGATTTCCTGATCGCCGACGATGTGGCGGCCGGCCGATTGAAGATCGTCCTGCCGGACCATGTGCTCCGCGGCGTACCGGTTTTCCTGTGCTATCCGCGGAACCCGCACCGGTCGCCGCGCCTGACCGCCTTCGTCGACTATCTCGGCGAGACGCTGGCCACTCCCGCGGAATGGTCGATCGACCGGTTGGCGGATTCGATTATTGATTGACACTCAATACAGTTTCTCTTGTTTGGCCCTTTGACGCATCAATAGCGAACGCTACCATCGATCCGCTTCGCAATACCATGCTCGCACGGTGAACCGGATGACCGGCGAATTCGAGCGCGAAACCATGGACCTGCCCACCGGGTCGGTGACGTATTTCGTGGCCGGAACGGGCCACGATGTCGTCTATCTCCACCCCGCCGCGGGGATGCGGATTTCCGATTCGCTCCGTCGCCTGGTCCGACGATTTCGCGTCTGGGCGCCGGTCGTGCCGGGTTTTGACGGCACCATCGCCCACGGAACCGTCGATACGATGCTGGCGCTCGCCGACCTGCTGGCGGCGTTCATCGAGAGCGGCCCGGGCCGGGCGGTCGATGTCGTGGGCAGCTCGCTGGGCGGCTGGCTCGGCGCATGGTTCGCCATTCGCCATCCGGATCTTGTGGAACATCTTGTGCTCGCCGCGCCCGCCGGTTTCCGGCCGGCGGATGCGCCGCCGCTCAGTTTCGAACCCGACGTCATGCGCGCCCAGCTTTACGCCCATCCCGAGCGGGTACCGCCCGACGACAAGCCGCCGGAGATGCGAAAAGCGAATGCCGAGGCCGTCGTCCGATACGGGCTGGGCAATTCCCACGACGCCGCCCTACAGGCGAAGGTAGCGGAGATTGGCTGCCAGACGCTGATCCTGCACGGCACGCTCGACGTGCGGGTGCCGGCATCGGGCGTGCAGATGCTGAAGGAACGAATTCCCAGTTCGCAGCTGGTCTATGTCTACGATGCCGCCCACAGCCTGGAGCTGGATCAGCCGGACCGGGTCGGTGCGCTGATCGAGGATTTCCTGGTCAGGGGCGAGGCTTTCATCGTCAATCAGGCGCTGCCCGAAACAGTGGCGGGGAACCGTCCATGAGATTCTCGCAGACCCACCACATGCCCTACACCGATATCGACGAGCCCGGACTGGGATGGCCGATCTCGAACAGCCGGTTCGAGTCCGCGCGTGCGATCGAAATGTTCCGCACCTATATCCACGCCAAGGTGCACGCCGAAGAGTGCGGCTTCGACGCGATCGGCTGCAACGAGCACCATATGAGCCCGTTCGGCATGATGCCGAACCCCAACCTGATCGCGGCCTCGGTGACCGAGCGCACGACCACGGCCGAAATTCAACTCAGCGGCAATATCGTGCCGCTGACCAACCCGATCCGGGTCGCGGAAGAATACGCGATGATCGACGTGATGAGCGGCGGCCGGCTGATGGCGGGCTTCATGCGCGGCATCCCGCACGAATACGTCGCCTACAACGTCGCGCCCGACGAGTCCTGGAGCCGCATGCGCGAGGCCGTGCAGCTGATCCTCAAGGCGTGGACCGAGCCGGAGCCGTTCGGCTGGGAGGGCGAGCATTACCGGTTCCGCGCGGTCTCGATCTGGCCCAAACCCGTCCAGGAACCGCACCCGCCGATCCTGATGTCGGGCGGCAGCCCGACATCGGCCCGCTTCGCCGCCGAGCACCGGGCGATCATGGGCATCCTCCGCGTGCTCAATTTCGACCAGGCGCTGCAGTTGATCGACATCTACAAGCAGAAGGCCCGCGAGGACGGCTGGGAGCCCGGCCCGGACCGGTTCATGGTCGGCGTGCCGACGGCGGTCGCCGAGACCTTCGAGGAAGCGAAGCGCGAGCTGCACGACGGCACGCAGTATTTCTTCGACGTCCTCCAGGGCGGCATAAACCGAGCCCAGCTCCTCGTCCTTCAGAAGACTCGCTTCAACGCCGACGACACCCTCGTCCGCCCGGTCGACAAGGACCAGACGATGAAGGCAACCCCGGTCGAGCAGCGAATCGAGAACGGGCAGGTTCTCTGCGGCACGCCCGACATGGTGGTCGACCAGATCGAGCGCATGCACGCCGCGCTGAACCACGGGCACATGAATCTGATCGTGAAAGTCGGCAATATGTCGGACGATTTCGTCCTTCGGAGCATGAAACTTCTCGGCGAGCACGTGTTCCCGGAGGTCAAGCATCTCGGCAGGACGACCGAAACCGTCGCCGCCGAATAGCCGGGACCCGGAGTTTGCGGGAGCGAAACGATGCCGAGCGTCACTGTCGTCAACCGCGCCAACAGGACTTTCGAGGTCAAACAGGGCCGGGCGCTCTTGACGGGAGCGCGCGAGGCCGGGCTTCCCTGGCGCTGGTATTGCGGCGGCGAGGCGCTGTGCGGGACGTGCTGCATGCTGGTCGTCGAGGGCATGCTGGACGAACCGAACGAGATCGAACGCTATTTCATCGAGGGGTGGGGCTATCACCCGTCCTTCCGCCTCGCCTGCCAGGCGCGCGTCGTCGAGCCGGTCGCGGTAATATCCTGCGCCGAAGAAGGCTATGACCGCGATGCGGTGCTCGCGGCCTACGAAACGGCGGTCTCGGAAAGGAGCAGGAGGGAAGCATGACAGACGGCACCTCTTCATCGACCCTTGCGCCGGAATCCTTCAGCTTGATGAAGGACCTCGTCGGCAAAGAGGCGGCGCTGCTGACTATGGACCTGATGAGCGAGGAATCGAAGCTCCGATACCGGAGCTTCTACCCCTGCGGCGACATGCTGATCGGGCTTCGCTATGCCGAGCCCCGGCCCGACGGAAAGGGGTTCAAGCCGGGCCGGTCCCTCAAGATCATGAACGGCAAGATCGTCTCCGAACCGCGCCAAGACGTTCAATTCACACCGCCGCTGGTGCCTCACCACGCCGAGCACGTCTACGGCTTCTGGCACATCAACGACCAGCAGGAAATGGTCATGAACCTCAAGCTAGGCGACGACCGCCGGCTGACGGTTCTGATCGAGGGGTATCCCGAGCGCGGGCGAATCGACCGCTTCGCCTGGTTCTGCCTCGAATGTCTTGATCCGCTCTACATGGTGGAGGTCGAGACCGCAAAGGTCGGGCTCGGCGGCTACTACGCCGTCCAGGAAGACGGATTCGCGGTATTCAACGGCGACGAGAAGGTGCGGACCTGCTCGTCCTGCGGCGCGGTCCATCCGGTCGCCTATTCGATCTTTCCGTGGAACGATACGTCGGAAGAGCGCGCCGCCCGCGAGCTGTGGTAGGCCGCCCGGGACGCCGAATTCACGAGGACAGGGAGAAAGACATGAGACTGCTGAAGACCAAGCATTTGGCGGCCGTTCTCGTCGCGGCAGGCTCCGTCGCGGTTGCCGCCGGAGCGCAAGCCGCCCAAGCCAAACTGTCGCTTGCCAAGGTCAAGGTCGCGATGCCGTTCACCGTGCTGGTCCAGCGCGCGGCGCTGGAGGGCGCAGTCAGGGCCGGCGAGTTCAAGCGCGAGGGTCTCGCGGTGGAGATCGTCGGGTTCCGCTCCTGGACCGAGCCGGTACAGTCGCTCGCGGCGGACGCGGCGCAGTTCGCGCTGGGCGGCGGCAGCTTCATCCGCGCCTCGCTCGGCGGCAAGGCGCCGGTGCGCGCGATCGCGCTGGTCTCAAGCCGCTATCCCTACGCCTTCTGGGTCAAGAAGGCGAGTGGCATCAAGTCGCTCAAGGACGTGCGCGGCAAGACGATCCAGACCGTGCGGGCAGGCGAAACGCTCGACAATGTCTGGAAACAGATGCTGGCGACCGCCGGCCTCAAGATCACGGATGTCGAGCGATTCGAGTCCTTCAACGGCTTCGGCTCGCTGATGAGCGGGAACGCCGACATCGCCAACATTTCCAGCAACTGGATCGGCAAGGCGCGGAAATCCGGCCTCGTCCAGATCCTCGACTACAACGACTGGCGCAAGGAACAGGGGCTGCCGATCAACGAGGCCCAGAACCTCGGCTGGGGGACCTCGCTCAAGATGCTGAAACAGCATCCCGACACCGTGCGCGCCTTCCTGCGCGCGCTGGCCAGGGCGACCGTCCGCCTGCGCGAGGACCGCGATTTCGCCGTCTCGGTGCTGACCGCGAAGCCTTACGCCCAATCCGAGGCGACGGCGAAGGAGGTCTGGGAGATGCACCGCAATTCATGGATGCTTCGCCTCGACCCGTCGAAGGGCGACTACTCGTTCGATGCCGCGATGTCGGAAATCGCGCTGCGGCGGCCCAAGGGCTCGATCGACGTGCGCCAGGCGAGCGCGCTGGAGCCGATCGCCGAGGTGCTGAAGGAACTGAAGATCTCCTTCTGAGCTGCGGCGGCGCCACGGGTATGGAGGAACCGAGCCTCGAGGTGATCGGGGTCACCAAGTCCTTCCCGACGGCGCAGGGCCGGCTTCCGGTGCTCGACGGGATCGATATGTCCCAGGCGCGGGGCGAGGTGGTCTCCATCGTCGGCGCCAGCGGGTCTGGCAAGACCACCTTCCTCAGGCTCGTTGCCGGGCTGGAAGAGCCGGACAGCGGGGCGCTCAAGCTCGACGGACGGGAAATCGACGGTCCGACGCCGGAACGTTCGTTGATCTTTCAGCAGTTCGGGCTGATGCCATGGCTCAGCGTGCTGGAGAACGTCCTGTTCGGCCTGGCGACGAGCGGTCTCCCGAAGGACGAGCAGCGCGACCGCGCCAACGACGTCATCGGGCGCGTCGGGCTGCAGGGGTTCGAGGACTTCCATCCGAAGGCCCTTTCCGGCGGCATGCAGCAGAGGGTGGGGATCGCCCGGGCGCTCGCGGTCGAACCGCGGCTCCTGCTGTGCGACGAGCCGTTCGCGTCGGTCGACGCCATGACCCGCCAGACCATGCAGACCGACCTCCTCCACATCGTGACCCAGCAGAAGGTGACCGTGCTTCTGGTGACCCACGACATCGAGGAGGCGCTGTTCCTCGGGGACCGGGTCATCGTGTTCTCGTCGCGCCCGGCACGCGTGATCGAGGAGGTCGAGGTGGCAATTCCCAAGCCGCGCGAGCACTCGGTCAGGGTGTCGACCGGGTTCCAGGAACAGAGGGCGATGCTTTGGGAACTCCTCCAGGCGACCGCCTAGAAACCAGCGAACCCGCCCGGCTGCGTGCCTTCGCAAGGAGTCCCGGGACTCTCTCGCTGCTCATTCTCGTGGCCATCCTCGCCGGCTGGGAAGCGGGCGGGAGGACCGGGGTGCTCGACACGTTCTTTTTCAGCACGCCCAGCGCGATCTCGGTCAAGGCCTGGGAGATGCTGATCGACGGGAATCTCCTGTTCCATACGCTGCGGACGGGCTACGCCTACGTGGCTGGGGTGGTGGCGGCGATCGCCTTCGGGGCGACCGTGGGGCTCGCCATGGGCTGGTGGCGGCGCTTCGGCGACGTGGTCGATCCCTACGTGGTCTTCTTTTCCGCGATGCCCCGGATCGCGCTGTTCCCTGTCATCATCTTGATTTTCGGGATCGGCGATCTCTCCCGCACCATCATCGTCTTCCTCGGCGTGGTCTTTCCCGTTCTGTTCAACGCCTATATCGGCGCCAAGCAGACGCCCAGGCTTCTCATCGACGTGGGACGGGTGTTCGGCTACTCGCACAACCGGCTGTTCACTGCGGTGGTGCTGCCGGCAGCGCTGCCCTACCTGATCGCGGGGTTCCGCATCGGGGTGACGCTCGGGATCATCATGATCGTCGTCGCCGAATTCCTCGCCGCCTCGGCCGGGCTCGGACAGCAGATCGCGGTCACCGCGCAGAGCTATCAGATCGCGGAGATGTGGGCCTGGGTGCTCTACACCTCCTGCTACGCGCTGCTGATCGTCCGAGGCATGGATTATTTCGAACGTTGGACTATGCGCTGGGCCTGAGGAGAGCTGTCATGAGCGAACGGATCGTCTCCATCGACGTCCGGCCTGCGGAGCTGGGAGACAGGAGCCCTCGCCAGGGGGTCCAGGACCTGGTGAGACCGCGGATCTACGGCCGGCTGGCGGAGGAAGGCTGCGGCAAGGACGTCGCCTACCTCGTGCTCCATCCCGCCGTCAATTTCATGCACCACTACCTTATCGAGCCGATGCAGGCGCGGGGGCGGGCGATCCTCGGCCTCAATACGCGTTACGTGAACAACGATTCGACGCTGGTGGTCGAGCGCGTCATCCAGGATATCGGCGCGGGTGTGAAGTTCCTGCGCGAGAGGGGCTACGAGCGGATCGTCTATATCGGAAATTCGGGCGGCGGCTCCGTCGGTACGCTCTACCAGGCGCAGGCGGAAAGGATGACGATCGACACGACGCCCGACGGGCTCGCCATCGACCTCTACCCCGAGGACCTGCCGCCGGTCGACGCGATCGTGCTGGCTTCCTGCCACATCGGCAGGGGGCGGCATTTCGGCATGTCCCTCGACCCCTCGATGCTCGACGAGCGCGAGCTGACCCGAACCGATCCCGACCTCGACATGTTCAACCCGGCCAACGGCCCACCCTATGACCGCGATTGGCTCAAGCGGTATGCCGCGGCGCAATCGGCCAGGCACAGGCGGATCACCGACTGGGCGCTTGGCCGGCTGCGCGAGATCGACAAGATGCCGGACGAAGCGGGACTCGTCGACGAGCCGTTCCTGATTCACCGCACCTACGCGCGGCCGCAGATTCTCGATCCGACCATCGACCCCAACGACCGGCCCGTCGCCACCTCGATTTGGGGCGGGGCCAGGGCGACCAACTACGCGGCCACGGTCCTCGGACGATTCACGACGCTCCGGTCCTATCTCAGCCAGTGGAGCCTGCTCGGCCGCGCCGCCGACGGACCGGCGCGCCTCGCCGAAACCTCGGTGCCGGTGATCAACATCCGGTTCTCGGCCGACGAAGGCACCTACCCCAGCCTGTCGCAGGAATATTCCGATGCTGCGGAAGGACGCTGCGATGACTACACGCTCGTCGGCGCGCGGCACTTCCCCTACAAGCAGGAAAACGGACCGGCGCTGATTTCCGAGCTCGCCGACACGATCGCCGAGTGGGGCGACCGGCGCTGATCCGGGCCGGAGGCGAACGATGAACATCCTCGAAGACCTCACCCTTCCGGGCCGAGAAGGCGGCGCTTGGGTCGTAAGGAAGGGGCAGCATGTCCGGGTCATCGACGTTGAGGGCGGCGCCATTGGCGATTTCGTCTGTTTCAACGCCAACGATCTCACCGAACGGTTCAGCCAAGCCCGCACCCGGACGAATCATGGCAAGTTCCTGCTCTCCGAGGGCGACCATCTCTACTCCCGCGAAAACAGCCCAATGCTGACCATCGTCGAGGACACGTACGGCATCCACGACCTGCAATACGGGATGTGCTCGGCCTGGGTGTACGAGAACTTCAGGAGCGACGACTATCGCGGCTTCGCGGAGGACGAGTTGACGCTCGGCGGACCGCTCGGAATGCCGACCTTCGGCTGTTACGAGGTGCTGCAGCGGGCACTTGGAGACTGGCTGATCGAGCCGCACGAAATTCCAGACCCGATCAACCTCTTCCAGACCGTCGACTACGATGTCGAAAATGGGACGTTCACGCTCGTGGAAGGGCGCAGCCAGCCCGGCGACTACATCGACTTCGTTGCCCGCATGGACACGCTGTGCGCCCTCAGCGCCTGCCCCTCAATGGGACGGGCGCTCCGCGTTCAGGTTTACGAATAGGAGCGGTTCAGGCGCTCCAGTCGGCCAGCACGTCGGCGAGTTCGCCGATAAGCCGGTCGCCGTCGGGCTGGGTGAAGGGGAAGTGCATAGCGCCCTTCAGCAGATAGGTCTCGCAGCGCGAGCCCACCGCCTCCGTGTACCGGCCGGTCTCCGACGGGAAACAGCCCTCGTCGGCCGAGTATTCGACGTTCAGCACCGGTACCGAGGTTTCCGCCAGACGCGCTGGGCCGTCGGCGATGCTGAGCGGGCTCCACTGGCTGAGATAGGACCTGAGCGTGGTGAAGCGGCCGAACACGCCGGCGGAGTAGTTCACCGCCCGCGCCTTGCCGAAGATCGTGGCGTCGCCCGCAGGCCGGTCGTTGGGATCGATCGAGCGGTCGAGCGTGGCGGGCTTTGCGTAGGTGCGGTGGATGACGAAGCCCTGGTCGTCGGCGCGGGGATCGCTGTCCAGTTGTCGCAGCCGCGCCAGCACGAACTTGGTGATCGCATTGTAGCGCGCGGCCTGCGCCGTCTCGTAGCGCGCAAGCCAGTCACGGTCGTAGGGCGGCCCGTTGTCGGGGTTGTACATGTCGAGCGCGGGATCGGCTGAAAGCGGGTCCGCCTCGTCGATCACGGAAGGATCGAGCGCGGAGCGGAACTGCTGATGGCGCCCGGGATGGGCGCTCAGGAGGACCACCGCGTCGGCGGGCGGGAGGTCTTCGGGTACGATATCGAAGGGTCGTCCGTCAGGAGTGGAGTCGATGGTGAGAGTCTCGGCCTGCGCCTGATAAAGCGACATGACCGGTCCGCCCCCCGAGTTGCCCACCAGGACGACCCGCCCGTAACCGCGCTCGCGCAGCCAGCGCACGCCCCCTCCGACATCCTGGATCAGGCGTTCCATCAAGAGCGCGCTGTCGTTGTATAGGTGGCGGCTGGTAAGCGTGAGCACGGCGCGCCCGCGTTCGGCCAGCGGCGCTTGGACGTAGTGGTGCAGGAAGCTCACCGCCGGGTGCATGACGAGGAACGCAATGTCCTTGGCGCACCCTACATCGGCGATCTTCCCGACGATGCGGGGGCGCACTCGATCGGCGATCCCCTGACCGACGGGCGGCGTGTTGCTCGGCCGCAGGTCTATCGAAACGAGCTCGCCCGTCTCCGCGGGGGCGTTCATGCGCTCTTGGCCATGTCCTCGCGGATTTCGGCCGCCACCGCCTCCCAGCCATAAGGGGAGAGGTCGACCTCCTCGTGGGTCCCGCCGCAGGAGGCGCAGCTCCGACGCTCGGCATCGGCGTTGAATTCGCGGCAGGCGCGGAGATAGCCCTCCTGCGGGATCTCAACCGCCGTGTCCCAGACCTCGCGGGCGATCTCTGCACCGCAACCCTGGCAATACCAGGCGACTGCCTCGAGGCCCGGATGCTCGGCCTTGTAGCGAAGCTGGACGCACTCGCCCTCCGGAACGATCCGATGCGGCGTACCGGAGGGCACGTAGACGAAGTCGCCAGGGACCACCAGGTGATATCTGACGGGTCCTTCGGGAAATTCCACCCGGCCCTCGCCCGACATGTTGACCAGAACCGTGTCGTGCTCGCAGATCAGGAAAAAGGGCTGAGGCCGGTCGTTGCGGCTGAGACAGATTTGGGGGTCCACGCCCGCAGGAAGCATCGGGTATTCGTCGTAGGGGCCGCGACTGACGGCCTCGTCGAAGGCGGCGAAGCGGGGCCTCCGTGCCATTCGAGGGTCCTCCGGCTAGCCGGCTGCGGCCGCGGTCTCGCTCAGGCTCTGATGCGCCTCGCGGATGATGTCGGTCATGTCTCGGTAGCGGTCCCAGCCCCATCGTCCGAGCGGGAACGGCGCGTTGACGTTGCCGCATTTGGGGCAGGTCCGGTTCCTCTCGTCGGCGTTGTAGTTGAGCGCGGTTCGGGCGCTGCCATAGATCGTGTGCAAGTGGCCCACCGGACCGACTTCGTCCTGCTGCTTGCCGCGCTTGGGCGGGGTGGAATCGAACTCCTCCCGGTAGATTTCGGTCGAGCAGGCCGCACAGGTGAAGGCAACCGCTTCCTTCTGCGGCACGCCCGTCGACTGGCGCTGGGTGACCGAGACCAGAGAGAAACTTTCGGGGCTGTCAGGCTCGCTCAGCAGATTGCCGACCCCGTGGCTGCGGGCGCTGGCCCGCACCAGCCCGGCCTTGCCGCGCCCAGTGGTCGCGCCGGAGCCGAAGACGATCGCCACCTCGTCGACCGTGTTCTCGTGCTCGAAATAGCCGTAATCGCCGCCCGGCTGGCCGTAGAACAACGCGATGGTAGGCACCATCGCGCCCTCGTCCACGTACGGGAACATGGGGGTCAGCGTGCTGACCAGCGTGCGCGCATATTCGTAGACGTTGCATTTCAGCGGCTGCTTGTCCGCAGCGGGCGGCGGCATGGAAAGCATCTCTGTTGGCGTGTCGTTCACGTTTCTCTCCCGACTCGACCCTCGGATTCTCGAATTATAGGCGCGACATCTTTCGCGCCAAAGCTGCGAGGCAGCGGTTTGTCCCGCGATCGCGGTGACTCTGGAATTCTCGACCCGTCTCGACATTCCGGTCGACGATGCCGGCACCCGGTCTGCGATGGCCGGGGTCGAAGAGTTGGGGGCCCCCGCAATCGCCGAGACCGACACTTCCGGGTCGATCGTTCATGACAAGAATGGTGCGGTCGCCGGGACGTGAACGGGTCTTCGCCGCGAGCGGTGCGTCACACGACATCCCCGCGTGGCCTCCGGCATTGGCCGACGCGCTGGCCCGGCGCCGAATAGGTCTGTCCGTTGGTGTGACCGCCGGCGGCTGGGCAACGCGGCAAGTCAGAACAACTCTTCGCTCGCGATCGCCGCGCCGTCCGCGAGAGCCTTGAGCTTGGCGAAGACGATCTCCGGATCGACCACGCCATATCCCGCGAAGGTCGCGAAGCCGCAATCGGTCCCGGCGATCACCCGCTCCCGTCCGACGATGTCGGCGAAGCGCAGGATGCGGTCGGCGACGTTCCGCGGGTGCTCGACATAGTTGGTCGTACTGTCGATCACCCCCGGGATGAGCACCAGGTCGTCGGGCAGGTCGACATCCCGCCAGGCCCGCCATTCGTGGCCGTGGCGAGGATTGGCGGTCTCGAACAGGAGTGCCCCCGCCTTCACCTTGAGGAGCAGCGGCAACACCTTTTCCATCGCGATGTCGTGGGTGTGGGGACCCTCGTAGTTGCCCCAGCAGATGTGCAGCCGGACCTGCTCGCGCGGCACATCGGCGAGCGCCTCGTTGATCACCTCGACATGCATTTCCGCGATCCCGAGGAACGTCTCGTCGTCGAGATCGGCGAAGACGACGTGCCGGCCGAGCGCCAGATCCGGCGCGTCGATCTGGAGGGTGAGTCCGGCGGCGGCGATCGCCGCGTACTCCGCGCGCATCGCCGCCCCGAGATCCCGCACGTAGGACTCGTGGTCGGCGTGGAAGTCGGAGGGCTGGAACTGGGCGATGACGCCGGGCGAGGCGGAATTCATGAACCCGCCGGAATAGCCGGTGCCGTCGAGTGCGCGGCGGAACCGAACGATGTCCTCGTCGAGCGGCGCCAGATCCTTCACCGCGATCGGCCCTACGCAGCGCGGACGCCGATAGGTCGGCGTGCCGCCGCTCTCGGCGAGCTTCTTCAGATAGCCCGGATAGTCAGCAAGGTCGGCCGGCGGCTGGCGGGGACTGTCGCCGTCGAAGCCGGTCAGCCGGTCCTTGATATAGGTGGCGTAGGAGATCTTGCCGAGCTCGCCATCGGACGGCAGGTCGATGCCGACCTCGCGCTGCCGCGCGACGATGGCATTCACGGCGTCGTCGAGACAGGCGCGAAAGGCCGCCGGGTCGAAATCCTCGCCGCGCTCCCGCGCGAACAGCCCGTCCGCGACATCCGCGGGCCGCGGGAGGCTCCCCACATGGGTCGTCTGGATACGGTCGGTGTTGAACATGTTGCCTCCTGTCCCCGGCACGCCCGGTTTTGTCATCCCTTCCGGGCCGGCGCCCAGATGAGCGTTCCGTCCCGGTCGTGGACCGGCCCACCCGGCAAGCGCGCGCTGCCGCGCACCGCCAAACGGCCCGGCACCACGCGATGGTGGGAGAGAACGGATGAGCTCTCGATCTGCTCCATCATCAACTCGACCGCCGCGTCGACCATGGGCGCGAGCGGCAGCGTGTAGGACGTCAGCGAAAAACTCGGCCAGTCCGCCGCGCCGACGTCGTCGTAGCCGACGATGGAAACGTCGTCGGGCACGCGCAACCCGAACTCGTGGCGGGCGATTTCCATGACGGCGAGCGCCATGTGATCGCTGCCGGCGAACACGGCGTCGGGCGGATCTTCCGATGCAAAGAGCGTGCGCGCCGCCGTCCTTGTGTCCGCCGTGTCGAGATTGCCCTCGCCATAGTCGATCTCGGAGATGCCGTGCCGCCGCAACCCCTGGCGAAATCCCGCCTCGCGGTCCCGGTTTGTGGACGAGATCGCCGCGCCCGCGATGTAGGCGAACCGCCGGTGTCCGCCGGCGAAGAGGAACTCGGCGATCTGCCGGCCCCCGCTGTGGTTGTCGCTGGTCACGCTGCAACACAGCGGGTGCTCGGTCGTGCGGTTGAACATGACCACCGGAACGCCGGCCGCCGTGCATTCGTCCGACAGGTCGGAGGAGAGCGTGGTCGAGGCGAGCAGCAGCCCGTCGACGCGGTACTGCATGATCTGTTCGAAGACCGGGTCGGAATGGCGGTCCTTGAACCCGGTGAACAGCAGCATCTGGTAGCCGCGTTCCTGCAGCCCGGCGGCCAGCTTCTCCAGAACGTCGGGATAGAGCATGTTGTCCAGATAGGCCATGACGACGCCGATGATCCGCGAGCGGTTGGTGATCAGCGTGCGCGCCATCGCGTTCGGCCGGTAGCCGAGCTGGCGGGCCGCCGCGAGGACCTTCTCGCGGGTCTTGGCGGCGACGCTCGCCCCGGGGGTATAGGTCCTCGAGACCGCCGACTGCGAGACGCCGGCGAGGCGTGCAACCTCCTCGGCGGTCACCGCCCTCTGGGTCATCGCGGGCGGGGCCCGGCGCTAATGGACATCCTCGCCCTCCGCCCATGCGGCACGCAGCCTGGCGATGTCGAAACCCGGCTTTCGCGCGGCCTCCAGGATGGGGCGTTCCTTGCGCTTCACCGTGTCGATGGCGGCTGCGATGGCGGCGAAATGCCTGGCGGGGACGACGACCGCGCCGTGCCGGTCGGCATGGACGAGGTCGCCCGGCTCGACGCTCATGCCGAAGACGCCGACCGGGCAATCCGTCTCGGTGACGTGGACGAACGCGTGGCTCGGCCCGATCGCGCCGGCCACCACCTGGTAGCCCTCGTCCAGCTCTCCGAGGTCGCGCAGGCTGCCATTGGTCACGGCCCCGGCGGTGCCGAGTCCCTTGTGGATCGCGACATTGACCTCGCCCCAGAAGGCGCCGACGGGCTGCGGCCAGTCGGTGTCCTCGATGACCACCAGCGTCGGGTCCGGTCCTGCCGCCACGTACTCGTAATAGTTAAGCCGGAGCTCGCGCAGCGCGTCGGGCGCGACCTCGGCCGGCGAGGCGGCGCGGATCTTGGCGGTCCTCGCGAACCCGACGATCGGCGGCAGGCGAGGATCGGCGCAGACCACCGGCTGCTTCGTAAAGCCGCAAGCCGTGCGCCCGCCCATCGCTATCTCAAGCGCGTTGCAGACGGTCGGGGTATCCGTATCGCGAAGCGCCGCCAGCGTTTCAGCAGTCAACTCATGTATGCCCATCGCCTCGTCTCGCCCCTATCCCGCTTCCCTCGAAGCGTGGAATTGGGGCGCGCCCGGATTGTCGCCACCGCGCACGACATAGGCGACGACGCGCCCGGTCCCCCGATTCCCGAATTTTCGCGCCACGCCCACCGGAACCGACAAGGTGTCCCCCGGTCTCAACAGGATTTCGCCTTCCGGCCAGCAGACGCTCAGCTCGCCCTCGTGCACGAACACCACCTCGGCTTCGGACCGGGCGTGCGCCGGTATGAAAGCGCCGGCGGCAATCCGCAGCTGGCGCAAGGCGAACCCGTGTTGCCAGCCGCCACGAATGGGCCCCGCCGGGAACCCGTCGGCGGTGTCTGTCAGGTTGACGATGCCGCATTCCTCGACCCCCTCGCCCGCGAGACGGGATTGCGGGTTGCCTTCCATGTCCCGGCCCCGGCACACGGCTTTCTCCATCTCCGCCATCGGCGGCGTGGCCCATTCCGCCAGTTGTTGAGGGGAAGGCGGCTCCTCCAGCTCGGCGCCGGGTGGGATGCTTTCGCCACGCCCCGTATCGATCAGTCTTCCGGTTTTCAGGAGCTTGAGCCCGGTCGCCTCCGCGCGGGCGAACACGTCCGGCGCCCATGCGATTCTGCCCGGATCGTCACCGCCCAGCACCACCCAGAGAAACCCCTTCCCTTCGTCGCGCTTTTCGAAGCCGCGGAACATGCGGACCGGCAGGGATACGACATCGCCCGGTTCCACGTCGATATGGCCGTCCCGCCCGTCCGGTCCGAACACCATGCGCCAGCGCCCGCTGTGCACGACGAAGACCTCCGCGGTGACGTGCGAATGCTGGGAATTGACGCAGCCGCCGGGCTGGCGCGCCCCGCCGATATTGAACCCGTGCGGCTCGGCGATATGCACGAACTGGCTGCCGTTCTCGGCCACGCCCGGCCCGATAATGCAGAAATTCTCCTTCTCGTCGGAGCCGGGGGTGAGGGAATCGAGGAACGCGGTCTCGCAGGGGACGAGATCGCCGTAGCGGACGAGCCGGCCTTCCATCGCTTCCCGGGTCCAGGCGATCACGCAATCTCTCCCCGGCGCGTCATCCGGTGCGCAGGCGTTCGCCGCTGGCGGCATCGAACAGGTAAATGCGCGAGGCGTCGACCCCGATGCCGACCCGCTCGCCGATCGCATGTTGCACCTGGCGGTCCGCCTTGGCGGCGATCCGGTTGCCGCCCACCTCCACCGTCACCAATACGCTCTCGCCGGTGAGCTCCGAGGCGTAGACCGGCGCGTCGAAATCGCCTTCTCCGGCGGCGGTCAATGTCAGGTCCTCGGGCCTGACCCCGAGCACCAGCCCGTCGCGCGA
Organism: Defluviicoccus sp.; assembly: GCA_028820505.1. Lineage (GTDB taxonomy): Bacteria > Pseudomonadota > Alphaproteobacteria > MPNO01 > MPNO01 > MPNO01. The sequence goes on along the minus strand of JAPPIT010000161.1, from coordinate 19,010 downwards.
AGGCGCGTCGACCGGCGCGATCGCGGTTCCGTCGATGCGGAACCGGTTCTCCGCGATCCCGCCCTCGACCAGGTTCATCGCCGGCGATCCGATGAATCCCGCGACGAACAGGTTCTTCGGGTCGTTGTAGATCTCTTCCGGGCGGCCGAGCTGCTGGATCCGTCCCCGGTCCATGATCGCGACGCGGTCGGCCAGCGTCATCGCCTCGATCTGGTCGTGGGTGACGTAGACCGTGGTGATCTGGAGCTCGTGGCTGAGATGCTTCAGCTCGGCCCGCATAGTGACCCTGAGCTTGGCATCGAGATTGCTGAGCGGCTCGTCCATCAGGAAGACCTGGGGACGCCGCACGATGGCCCTGGCGAGGGCAACGCGCTGGCGCTGACCGCCGGAAAGCTCGCGGGGCTTTCGGTCGAGGAGATCGCCGAGCTGCACCTTCTCGGCAGCCGCCCCGACGCGCTCCCGGACCTCCGGCGCTGGCGTCCGCCTGACCTTCAGAGGGTAGGCGATGTTGCCGAACACCGTCATATGCGGATAGAGGCCGTAATTCTGGAACACCATCGCGACGTCCCGGTCCTTCGGCAACGCGTCGTTGACCAGGCGGTCGCCGATCCAGATCTCGCCGGCACTCGGCTGTTCCAGCCCGGCGATCATCCGCATCGTCGTGGTCTTGCCGCATCCGGACGGCCCCAGCAGCACGAGGAATTCGGTGTCCTCGATCTCGAGCGACTGGTCGTCGACCGCGATGACGTCGCCCCAACGCTTGGTCAGACTACGCAACGAGATCGTCGCCATCCCCTCACCGGTTTCCCGTTTCCATCGATCGAAAGCCGCGTTCCCAAAAAATTGCATACGTATGCAAAAAAGGCTAGCGGCTTTGCCTTCATATGCAACATACTCCGAAACGACATCCGGAACGAAGGCTCTCCGATGGAGGATCGCCTTTCTGAGCGGGACATCGTCGAACATGGAAACCCGCCTGGCTGTCGGAACCACTTCTGTCGGAGGAGACCATGCAAACAACCCGAAGGACGCTGATCGGCACGCTGCTGACCGGCGCCGTCGCGGCCGGGCTGGCCTGCGGCGCGACCCTTGCCAACGCGGCCGATGCGCTGCCCTACGGCCTGAAACCCGGCAAGCCCTATGCGGGGACCAAGCTCACCTATCTCGCCCCGGTGGCCGGCCAGTACGAAGGCCACGAGGCCAGGCTCAAGGAGTTCACCGACCTGACCGGGATCGAGGTCGAGTTCGAGTTCATCCCCTTCCGCAACCTGCTGGAGAAGATCCTGTCGATCAAGGTGGCGGGCGACGCCGATCCGGACCTGATCAACTACAAGGACGACTGGGGTCCGGGGCTGAAGGACCTGTTCGTACCGATCGACAAGATGATGACGGACGACAAGGTCACGCTCGACCGCTACTACCCGGCGCACCAGCTGGGGGTCACCTACGACGGCAAGATCTACGGCCTGCCGCTCCGGGGCCACGCGCAGCTGATGTTCTACCGCAAGGACCTGCTCGAGAAGCACGGCCTCGCGGTGCCCAAGACCTGGGACGAGCTCGCCAAGGTGGCGAAAGTCATCAAGGACAAGGAAGGCATCGGCATCGGCATGTACTACTCGCCGAAGGCCGCGCAGAACGTCGCCGTCTGGATGAACATCCTGTGGAGCAATGGCGGCGAGCTGTTCAAGGGCGGCAAGGTGACCTTCAACTCGCCGGAAGCGGTCGAGGCGCTCAAATACTATGTCGCGCTGGAGAACGACCTGAAGGTGAATTCCGAAGGCGCCAAGTCGTTCGAGCAGTATGACGGCTCGCTGTCCATGGGCGCCGGCCAGAGCGCGTTCTTCATGGGCTGGTGGTGGCATTACGGCTCCCGCATCCTCGGCAAGAACACCAAGCTCAAGCCGGAGCAGGTGGGATTCGCGCCGCTGCCTGCGTTCAAGGGCGACAAGTCGACCACGTTCGCGATGTCGATGCCGACCGCGATCAACGCAAACTCCCGCAAGCAGGCGGCCGCCTGGGAGTTCCTGAAATGGGTCAGCAACCCGGACCTGGAGAAGCGCAACGTCGTCGAGAAGGAGAAGCGCAACGTCATCGTCGCGCTGCACAAGAAGAACCTGATGGACAAGGACGTGAACGCGGCGAACCAGGGGCTGCAGATGGCCGCCGCGGGGAGCCTCGAAAGCTCGCGTATCTTCCCGCAACTCGCCGTCTGGCCGGAGGTCATGCAGGTCCTGGCCAACGCGATCTCGGACGCGGTAAGCAACGGCGCAGATCCCAAGAAGGCGCTCGATGCGGCCGCCAAGAAGGCGCAGAAGCTGGTCGACCGCGGCTGAGGAGCGACAATCCGCATGGGTGTGAGCCGGGCGCATTGCGATGCGTGACCGACACCTGAAATATCTGCTGACGATGCCGGCCTTTCTTCTGGTCACGGCAACCGTCATTTACCCGCTCGGCTATGCCGGCATCGTCAGCTTCATGGATTGGCGTTTGAGCCGGTCCCGCGTACCGACCGATTTCGTGTGGCTGGAGAATTTCTCCCGCGCTTTTCTGGAAGACCCGTCGTTTCTCAATTCGCTCGGCGTCACGATCACATTCGTCGCGGGTTCGGCGATCGGCGCGGTGGTGTTCGGGCTGCTGATCGCGCTGCTTCTCGCGCGGCGCGGGCGCGGCTATTCGATTACCCGCACCGTGCTAGTGCTGCCGTTCGCCATGTCGCCGGCGCTCCAGGGCACCTCGTTCCGCTTTTTCCTCAACCCCGAGTTCGGGATCTTCGATGCGGTGCTGGACGCGCTGTTCCCGTTTCTCAGCCATGTCGACTGGCTCGGGAGCTCGGGCTGGGCGATAACCTGGCTGATCCTCACCGACATGTGGCACTGGGGGCCGTTCCTGTCGCTGATGCTGATCGGCGGGCTGCTCTCTATCCCGCGCGACACGCTGGAGGCGGCGCGCGTCGACGGGGCGTCGGCGTGGACGTCGTTCTGGACGATCGTCCTGCCGCAGCTCATGCCGGTGCTGGCCATCGCGTTCGTGCTCAAGACCATCTTCTCGTTCAAGATGTTCGACTACGTCTATCTGCTGACGGGCGGCGGTCCGGGCGAGTCGACCACGACGATGACCTACTACGCCTTCCGCATGGGGTTTACCGCCTACGACATGGGTTACGCTTCCGCGATCGCCTTCGTGCTCGCGCTCCTGCTGGTCGGCGTCTCGGCGGTCTATTTCCGGCTGCTCTTCCCCAGGGGCGGGACGGCCTGAGATGCAGCTTACCCCCGGACAACGCGAACGGATCCTGTTCTGCCTGCGCGGGTTTGCGATCGCCGTCTTGCTGGCGGTTCTGCTCGGTCCGATCGCGTGGATTTTCCTGACGTCGATCAAGCCGCTGTCGGAAGTCTATACGATGGCGCTGTTCTTCGAGCCGACGCTCGACAACTTCCGCGCCATATTCAAGCGGCCCTTCTATGTCGGCGACCGGCTGCTGAACTCGATCGCGATCTCGGGCTTCACGGTGCTGATCGGCGTGCCGGTGGCGCTGGCGGCGGCCTACAGCTTTTCCCGCTTCGCGATGCGGTTCAAGAAATCGCTGTTCTTCGGCGTGCTCGCCACCCAGTTCGTTCCCCCCATCGTGGTCGTGCTGCCGTTCTTCCTGATGTTCCGGCAGCTCCACCTGCTCGACACCTGGACCGGGATGGTGTGGATCAACCTCTCAATCGTGCTGCCGTTCGCGATCTGGATGCTCAAGGGGTTCATCGACACCATCCCGGTCGAGATGGAGGAAGCGGCGATGACCGACGGGGCGACGCGGCTCCGGGTGATCCGGGATATCGTGATTCCGGTCACCATCCCGGGGGTGTTCGTCGCCGCGATCTTCTGCTTCATCTTCTCGTGGAACGATTTCCTTTACGCCCTCATCCTGACCAGGAAGGAGGCGGTCACCCTGCCGGTGGTGCTGAGCACCTTCTACACCGAGGAGGGCGACCGCTGGGAGCTGATGGCGGCGACGGGGACCTTCATCCTGCTGCCGATGTTCGCGATCAGCTATTTCGTGCAGCGGCATTTCGTGCACGGCGCGACCCAGGGGTCCGACCGCTGACCCGGTAAGCGCGCCCGGCGAGGGTAAAGTGGGACGCAACATCCTCTTCGTGACGACCGACGAGCAGCGCTGCGACGGTCTCGGCTGTTACGGCGGGCGGATCGCCAGGACCCCGGTCGTCGACGGGCTGGCGTCGGAAGGCGTGCTGTATGAGCGCGCGTACACCCAGAACGTTACCTGCATGCCGGCCCGCTCCACCATCGTCACCGGGCAGCACGTCAATACCCACGGCGTCTTCCGCAACGGCTTTTCGCTGCCCGAATCCGATCCCAGCGTCGCTGCCCTGTTGAAGGAGCGGGCAGGCTATCGCACCGCGCTGGTGGGCAAGGCCCACTGGCAGCCGATGGTGGACCCGACTGCCTTCGAGGCGTCCGCCGCGACAAGGGGAGAGCACGGCCCATATCGCGGATTCGAGCATCTTTCGCTCGCCGTCCACAGCGCGCATTCCTATCGCTGCGTGACGCATTACAGCCGCTGGATGGCGGACAATCATGCAGAGCAGGTCGAGTATTTCTACCCGCCGGTCGGCCCGAAGAGCGGCCCCAACAATCTGCGAGGCGGCGAGACGCGCGCGATCCAGGTCCATCGCAACGATTGCCCGCGCGAGCTCTACCACACCGAATGGGTGGCCGACCGGGCCATGGACTGGCTGGCGACCCTCGGCGGGGACGACGACTGGTTCCTCTGGGTAAGCTTCCCCGACCCTCACCACCCCTTCGATCCGCCGCGCTCGGAGCTGGGCCGGGTGAACTGGCGCGACCTCCACCTGCCGCCGGGCCATCCGGGTTCGCGTGACAAGATTGTCGAGCTCCTGTCGCAGAAACCCAGGCACTGGCTCGAGTTCTATCTCGGCAAGGCGGACATCGCCGAGGAAACCCCGGACGACTTCGTTCCCGCGACGATGACCGAGGAAAATGTCCGTGAAATCGACGCCATGGTGCACGTCCAGAACGAGTTGATCGACGAGGCTCTGGGTCGGATCGTCGGCTGGCTGGAGTCGCGCGGCTGGCTGGCGGAAACCGACATCTTCTTCACCACCGATCACGGGACCGCCCAAGGCGATTTCGGGCTGATGTTCAAGGGCCCGTTCCATGTCGACGCCCTGATGCGCCTGCCGCTGATCTGGCGGCCGGCCCCATCCGCGGGGCTCGATGTCGCTGGAACCCGCATCGACGATCCGGTGGGCCATGTCGACTTGGCGCCCACGCTCGCCGCGATCGCCGGCCTCGACGCGGCGCCGTGGATGGAGGGCGCGGCGCTGCCGGTCGATCCGTCGCCGGAACGCGATCACGCGATCTGCCAGTGGGATGCCGAAAAAGCGGGCCTCGAGATCCGGCTGCGCTCGGTCTACGACCGCTCCGGCTTCCTGTGCACCGCCTACGCGCCGACCAACTACTACCATGGCGGCGAGGGCGAATTGTATGACGTCCGCGAAGACCCGCGGCAGTGGGTCAACCTCTGGGACGACCCCGGCCACCGCAGCGTCCGCGACGAACTGGTCGACAAGATTCGCGTAGGGTTCCCGGAGCCGCGCAACCCGCCGCTGATGCGCCGCTCACGGACTTGAGGCCGGCGCCGGCCGTAACCCCGACATTATGCGGGAAGGCAGCGCCCGAGAGGTCGTGCCATGGTTTGGCGCGGAACCTTCGGTCGACTGTGCAGATGGAAGCGACGCGGAACCGAATTGGATTCCACAGTGATACAGGCTTCTCCTCTTCCGTGCTCGACGCGAAGCTCCTGCTGTCCCCGACATCGAGCGCATCACCGAGATGCCGGGCGGCCATACCCGGCATGGTGCGCTCACCCTCGACCAGATGTTCTTCATGCGCCCCGCCCCGGGCTACGCAGACTACCGCTCGCCCATCGAGGCGCTCTACCAGTGCAGCGCGTCAGGACATCCGGGCGGATCGGTCTCCGGCGTTCCCGGCCACAACACGGCCCGGGAAATCCTCAAGGACTGGCGCAGGCTCGGATAGGACCGGAACGCTCGCTCACGCCCCGCAAGGAGACGACGGGGGACTCGGGCTCAGGCATGTTTACGCGGCTGCCGGAGGCGTCGACGAGCCCTGGGACATGTTCTCGGGGGGAACGAGCGAAAGTCCTCGGACTCGTGCGATGCCGCCGCGTCGAATATGCTGACATGGCAGGGTTTCGAGACCAAACCCGGGAGGACGCACGATGAATTGGAACATGCGAATTTCGGCGCGCGTGCCGGTGATCGGGCTGTGCGCCCTGGTCGGGATTTCGGGTATTGCCGGGCAGGCGCTGTCGGCGGCATATCCGGACAAGCCGATCACCATGCTCGTCGGCTTCCGCGCCGGCGGCGGCGTCGACACGGTCGGGCGCCTGATCGCCAAGCACATGGAACAGACCTTGGGTCAGCCGGTCGTGGCGACGGCCAAGGCGGGCGCCGGCGGCGGTGTTCTTGCGGCGGCGCTGGCGAAGGCGAAACCCGACGGCTACACGATCGGGATCGCGGTCACCAGCACCTGGTCCTTCAACCCCGTGTTCGCCAAGAAGAAGCGCTACGGGGTGGACGACGCCACCCTGCTGGCCTCGATCGCCCGGGCGCAGTGCGCGATCTTCGTTGCGGCCAAGTCGCCATACAAGTCTCTGCAAGACGCGTTCGCGGCGGCTAAGGGCGGCAAGGCCCTGTCGGCGTCGTCCCCGGCGCCGCCGGCGACCTTCCTGCTCCGGCACCTGGCGGGCCAGAACGGCGTCAAGCTCCGCGTCGTCAACGTCAAGGGCACGCCCGCCGTCATCCAGCAGATTCTTGGCGGCCATGTCGATCTCGGCTGGAGCGGCGGCCACCACATCCCGTTCTTGCGCAAGGGCGAGGTACGGGTGATCGCGGCGACCGACGACCGGCGGCTCAACGCGCCGTCGAAGGACGTCCCGACGCTCAAGGAGATGGGCTACAAGATTTCCTTCTGTGGCGCCTACATCATGGCGGCGCCCAAGGGCTTGCCGGGCGACGTCAGATCGAAGCTGGACGCGGCGCTCAAGGCCGCGATCGGTTCGGATCCCGTCCAGACCTTCATCGAGCGCCGCAAGCTCGCCGGCAACTACCAGGGAAGCGAGGCGCTGACCGCCGAAGTGCGTGCCGAAGCGGCGGCCTGGGCCAAGGTGAAGGCGGGGCTGAAGAAGTAGCATCCCCGAGTTTCGGTACCGCCGAGGTCGGCCGCGGATGCGGGCCGTCGATTGCGCGGCCGCCGCGCTGCTCGCGGCGGCGGGGTTCGCAACGATTCTCGTCTTCATCCCTATGACGGTGGACGATCCGGGGTTGGGCGATCTTCCGCCCGCGTTCATGCCCGAGGTCGCCGGCGTCCTGATGACGACGCTCGCGATCCTGCTCGGGCTTCGCAGCCTGTGGCGGCGGAAGGGCGCGGAAGAACCGTCGCTCGACCGCCGTCACGCGAGCTTCGTCCTCCTCGCGATCCTCTGGCTCGCCGCCGCCTTCGCAGCCGTGGCGCTGGCCGGCTATCTGGTCGGCGGCGCCGTCGCGGTCGTCGGGGCGATGCTGCTGATGCGGATCCGCCGTCCGTCGCTGATCGGCGGCGTGGCCTGCGCCGCGCCGCTCGTGCTGTGGGTCGTGTTCTGGCAGGTCCTCACCATCCCGCTGCCCTAGGCCGATGGAAGCCGTTCTGGAGGGCCTGGCCCAGGCATTCACCCCGGTCACGCTGGGCTTCGTCCTGTTCGGCGTCGTCCTCGGGATCGTCGTCGGCGCCATACCCGGGCTGAGCAGCCCGATGGCGATCGCCATCGCGGTGCCGCTGACCTTCTACATGTCGCCGCTGGCGGCGATCGCCTTTCTGCTCGGCGTCAACAAGGGGGGAGAGTTCGGCGGCTCGATTTCCGCCATATTGCTCAACACGCCCGGAACGCCGGAAGCCGCCGCGACGGCGCTGGACGGTCATCCGCTGGCGCGTCGGGGCAAGGCTGGAAAGGCGCTCAAGACGGCGCTCTATTCGTCGGTCGCCGGCGACACCTTCAGCGACGTGGTTCTGATCCTGGTCGCCGCGCCGCTCGCCGTCATTGCCCTGAAAATGGGACCGCCGGAATTGCTCGGCGTGCTGATCTTCGCCTTCACGTTCGTGACCGCGCTGCTCGGCAAGTCGATGATCAAGGGGCTGATCGCCGCGGTGCTGGGCGTTCTGCTCAGCATGGTGGGGATCGATCCGGAGGCGGCCATACCGCGGCTTACGTTCGACGTTCTGGAGCTGGAGGACGGGCTGTCCTTCGCCGGCGTCGCCATCGGCCTGCTCGCCTTTTCCGAAGTCGTGCTGCAGATCGAGCGGTCCTATTTGCGGGAAAACGGCGCCGGGGACGGGATGGTCTCTTTCTCGCGTTCGCGGGAAGACAACGCATTCACCCGACGGGATTTCCGGCAGGTGCGCGGGACGGTCGCCCGCTCGGCGGTGATCGGGACGGTGGTCGGCGCAATTCCCGGACTGGGCACCAGCCTGGCCGGATTTCTCGGTTACGGCGCCGCCATGAAGGCATCCAAGCATCCCGAAGAGTTTGGCAAGGGCCGGCTGGAAGGGGTGGCCGCCACGGAGGCGGCCAACAGCGCCGTGGTCGGCTCCAACCTCATCCCCCTGCTGACTCTCGGGATCCCGGGCAACGTGGCCGCGGCCCTGCTGGCCGGCGCTTTCCTCATCCACGGTATCACGCCCGGCCCGATGATCTTCCGGGATCATGCTGCGCTGGTCTACGGCATGTTCGGCTGCCTGATCGTGGCCAACCTGATGAACCTGCTGGTCGGCAGCGTCGGGCTGCGGGTCTTCGCGCTCGCCGTCAGGGCGCCGCGCAGCGTCGTCATGCCGTCCGTCGCCCTGTTGTGCGTCACCGGATCGTTCGTCGCCGGCGGCGGGCTGTTCGCGGTGGCGACGATGATGGTCTTCGGAATCCTGGGCTATCTGATGCGCAAGCTGGATTTCTCGATCATCGCCTTCATCCTGGGCTTCATCCTCGGGCCGATGGTCGAACGTTCCCTGCGCCACACCGTGATCCTGCTGGACGACGCCCAGGCCGTCCTCGACCATCCGTTCCTGATCCTCATGCTGGCGCTCAGCGCCGTTGCCGTGTTCTGGCTGGGCCGTCGTCCGCGCGGGAGCCTCGGGCGATGACCGCCGGAGCACGGCCGTTCAATCTCTGGGCCAATGGGTGCGCCCATGTCATCTACGACAAGTCGCACGGGCGGGAGAGCCTGGCCGACGCGCTCCGCCAGTCCGAGCGCGGCGACGGCCTCGGGGCACCCCCGTTCGGCTGGGACATCTGCGTCAATGTCGGCGACTACAGCGCCGCGTTCGGTCCGCCCAACGACGAGGAGGGCGCGGAGATCGTCCGCCAGTTCGGCGCGTTGCGGGATCATCGGCGGGAGCAGATATACAGCGTCTGCGGCAACCACGACCGCGACCCGCTCCACGCGCCTGAAGGAAGCTGGTTCCGCAAGTGGATCGACCCGATGGGGGAGAACCCGGCGACATCGGGCGTTGACCGCAGCCGCTACCCCTATCCGGTCCACGGCACGTGGGAACGCTACTGGTTCGATGTCGGCAATGTCCGCTTTCTCATGATGAGCGACGTGAACGAGCGATCCCAGCCGCTCGGCCGCGGCCCCCTCGGCGGCAATCCCGGCGGCGTGGTCACGTCGGAGACGTTCGACTGGTGGGTGGACATGGTCGAGCGCAGCCGGAACGACCGGATCGTCGCGACCGTGCACCACTACGTGCTCAAGGAAACCACCGTCGCCAGCGGCGAATGGGAAGGGATGAAGAAGGGTCCGGACGGCGCCTGGCAGACCGACTACCACGGTTACTACGCCGATGGGACGCCGAACGGCGCTTCTTACCTCTATTGGGTCGGCGGTGCCCCGGATTCAGGACGGTTCGAGCGTTACCTCGCCGAGCATCCCGGCGCGGTCGCTTTGTGGTTCGGCGGCCACACCCATACCGACCCCGACGACGAGAGGGGCGGCAAGTCCCATATCGAAACGCGCTATGGCGGCACGACTTTCATCAACGCCGCGGCCCTCACCCGCCATTTCGTCGAGGACCATGCCATGCCGCACAGCCGTGTGCTGACATTCACGCCGGGAAGCCGCACGGTTCGCGTGCGCTGTTATATGCACACCGACGAATATCGGCCGACAGGGTGGTATGACGCGAAGGAACGGACTCTTTCGCTCACCGGACCGTTTTCCTGGACGCCCTGACCGGGGCGGATCAGCTCGCCATGTAGCACGCGATGTTCTCCTTGAGCGCTGCCCGGACCGAACGATCCCTGGTCGAAAACACGTGGTAGTCGTTGACAAGGTCGTTCTGCAGGACGCCTACGATGATCTGGAAGCAAAAGCTCAGACGGATCTCCGCTTCTTCCTGCGCGAATTGGGGAAAAACGTCGGAGAGTGCCGCGTGGTAGTTGGCGATAATCCGCCTCGCCGATGCCCGCATCGGCGCCCAGGGATCGTCGGGTTCCAATATCCTTAGCAGCGCCTCGCGCAGCACGCCGCGAAACCGCCCGGAAAAGATGTCGGCCATCAGGTCGACCAGCTCCTCAAGCGCCCGGTCCGCCCCCATTTCTCTCAGCAGGTCTGCCGATACGCGCGCGTCGATCTGCCGGTTGCAGTCGGCGATGGTCGCGGCCGTCAGCGCCCGGAAATAGGCTTCCTTGTCCTGGAACCGGGTATAGAAGCTGCCGACCGAGCACTGGCACGCTTCGGCGAGATCCGTAATCCGCAAGTCCCTGAAACGCGTCGCGTTGAGCGCTTCGAAGCCGGCCTGGATGTAAGCGTCCCTTATGCGGATGCTGCGCTTTTGCGTCGCCTTGAAGACGCCCGGCACGTTGTCCTCGATTGCAGGCGTCTCCGATTCCAACTCTTCGATTCCGGGCCGTTCGATCATGGATCGAAGCTAGCCCGCGAACTGCGGGGGCGTCAATCTATATATGAATTCATATTCATTTTTGTTGACAGCACCCCCGGGTCCGCCTACGCTCGGCGTCCGGTCGAAAGAAAAATGCGGGCCGGGACCAGCAGTGCCGCCTGTACGACAAGACGCGGCGGGTTGAAGGGAGAGACAGATGAAGAGACTTGGCTTGGCGGTCGCCGGCATGGCGAGCGCCGCGATTCTTGCCACGGTACACGACAGCGCCGCGGCGACGAAATTGCGAGTCGCGAACTGGCTGCCGCCTGTGCATCACATGTCGGCAACCTTGCGAGCCTGGGCGGACGAACTCGAAAAGGCGTCGGGCGGCGACCTCAAGGTCGAGGTCATGACGGCGCCACTGGCCAAGCCGGACGGGCAATACGACCTCGCGAAGAAGGGGGTCGTCGACATCGCCTGGAGCGTGGCCGCCTATCACCCGAAGCGCTTCTGGAAGCTGATGGCGGTGGAAACCCCGTTCGCCGCCCCGACCGCGGAAGCCGCCGGCGTCGCCGCATGGCGCTGGTACGAGAAGCACGGGTTCATGGCGGAGGACACCAAGGACACCAAGCTCCTCGCCTTGTTCGCTCACGCGCCGCACCTCTATCACAGCGCCAAGCCGCTCACGAAACTCGCCGACTTCAAGGACCTGAAGATCCGCACCGGCGGCAATGGCGTGAAGATCGCCAAGATCCTGGGCGCGGTGCCGGTGTTCATGCCGCCGGGCGCTACCAACGAGTCGCTGGCCAAGGGCACGCTGGACGCCTCCCAGTTTCCCTGGGAATCCGTGAAGGGGTTCAGGCTTGCCGGCGTGACCAGCCACCACCTCAAGATTCCCGGCGGGACCTATGCCGGGATTTTCTTCCTGACCATGAGCCCCAAGACCTGGAAGAAGCTGTCGGCCAGCCAGAAAGCCGCGGTCGAGAAGGTCAGCGGCGAGTGGGGCTCGCGGTTCATCTCGAAGAAGTGGGACGCGGCGGAGCAGGCCGGAATGGCGGCGGCCAAGGCCGACGGCAACACGATCACCGTGCTGGGCGATGCGGAAACCGCGAAACTCAGAAAAATGGTGCAGCCGATCACCGATGCCTGGATCGCCAAGGCCGACAAGGCCGGGCTCGACGGCAAGGGTTTGCTCGCTGACTACCACGCCATCGTCTCGGCCCTCTGACGATCGGCCAGCGGGGTGTGACCCCCTTTCTGAACCGCGGGATCGGGCGGGCCGCGTCATGGCTCGCCCGGTTCGCCGCCCTGGTGCTTGCGGGCATCATGGTCATGACGTTCCTCGATGTCGTGGGACGGACGTTCTTCGGCCGCGCCCTGGTCGGCACAGTGGAGAGCGTCGAGCTGCTGCTGGGCATCCTGGTGTTCTGCGGCCTCGCGATCACCGAGATCAATCGCCGGCATATCGTCGTCGAGACCTTCCAGAACCTGTTCCCCCGTCCCGCGCGCCGGTTGTCCGAGATCGTCAACTCCCTGCTCGCCGTCGTCGTAACCGGATTTCTTGCCTGGCGCCTGCTGGTCAAGACCGGTGAGATAATCGACGAGCAGGAATACACCCAGATCTGGGAGCTGCCGTTCTGGCCCACCGCCGTCATCATGTGTGTCGGCATCTGCCTGTTCCTGCTGGCCCTGATCGCGCGCCTGGTCGAGGACTTGCGCGGTTCGGGGCCCGGGGTCCGGGAGTGAACGTCATGGAAACGGGACTTCTCGTTCCCCTGGTGTTCGCGCTCCTGTTCGGCGCTTTGTTCCTGGGCGCCCATCTCGGGCTCGCGATGTCGGGGGCGGCCATATTCGGGACGGCGATGATCGTCGGGCCCGATGCCGCCCTCTCGCTCGCCGGCATCTCGGTTTTCGAATCCGCCCAGAGCTTCGACCTCGCGGTGATCCCGCTCTTCGTGCTGATGGGCGATTTCGCCGCGAGGTCCGGCATCAGCTCCGACCTCTACGCCGCGTTCAACATGTGGCTGCGGCGCAGCCGGGCGGGTCTCGCCCATGCCAGCATTTCCGCCTGTGCCGCGTTCGGCGCGGTCTGCGGGTCATCGCTCGCCACGGCCGCGACCATGGGCCGGGTGGCGCTCCCCGAAATGCGGCGCTTCGGATACAGCGACAGGCTGGCGACCGGTGCGATCGCGGCGGGCGGGACCATCGGGATTCTGATCCCGCCCAGCGTCATCATGCTGATCTACGGAATCCTCACCGAAACCAGCATCGGCGATCTCTTCATAGCCGGCGTCATACCGGGACTGCTGCTGACGCTCTTCTTCATGATCACGGTGCTGGTCGTTGTCCGTCTCGATCCGTCGAGCGCACCTCCGATCTCCGACGAGTCGGATCGAGGAGCGGACACGGCCGTCTTCGGAAAGATCTGGTCGACCCTGGTCCTGTTCGTCCTGGTGATCGGCGGAATCTATGCCGGCATCTTCACGCCCACCGAAGCGGCGGGCATCGGCGCGGTGGGCGCGCTGGCGATCGGCGCCGCCATGCGTCGGCTCGGCCTCTCGGACGTTCTCCATTGCCTGATCGAGACCGTGCAGACGACGGCGATGATCTTTCTCATCCTCATCGGCGCGATCCTGTTCTCCGGCTTCCTCTCGTTGAGCGGCACGCCGGCCCTGCTGGGCGGCTGGATCGTCGGGCTTGAGCTCTCGCCGATCATGACGGTGGTCCTGATCATCGGCATATACATCCTGCTGGGCGCCTTTCTCGACACGATGGCGATGATCATTCTCTCGATACCCATTTTCTTCCCCATCGTCTCGGGCATGGGCCTCGATCCGGTCTGGTTCGGCATCATTGTGGTGATCGCCGTCGAACTGGCTCTGATCACGCCGCCGATGGGGATCAACGTGTTCGTCATCCGCGGGCTGGCATCGGACGTTTCCCTCGCGCAGGTATTCCTGGGCGTGCTTCCGTTCTGCGCCGCCCTGGTCGCGTTGATCGCGCTCGTGGTGGCAGTGCCCGAGATCGTCACCGTGCTGCCGGCGCTGGGACGCTGATGAAGATCGTCAGGAACAAGTCGGGTCAACGCGTCGAGGACATCCCTCGGGATCCCGCCGCTGCGGACGCCGTTCCGGACCTCGCCTACCGAAAGTTGATCGCGAAGTTCGAGGAAGGGTTCACGAGGCAGGATCTGCAAACGATCTCGGAATGTCTGCTGCCTTCATTCGAATGGCGGATGCCCAACGGGGAGGTCGCTTACGGCCGGGAAAACGCTCTTGCCGCCATGGAGCGGCGTTTCGGGATGCCGAACGCGCCGAGATTCAGCCGGTCCGTCTGGCGCTTTCGGGGGAGAACTGTGATCCAGACCTACCGGGTCGAGTATCTGGGTCCCGACGGACGCTGGCGGAAATCGAGGGGCATGGATCTCTACAAGATCCGCGACGGGCTGATCGCGCGCAAGGATGCCTACTGGAAGATGATCCCGTGAGAGCGGGGCGGGAGGAAGGCGATGAAAATCGAGTCCGCCGCGGGGGAGTTCGAATTCCATATCGAAACCCTGAAGGTCGCGGGGAACGATGTCGTGGTCGTCGGCAAGATGGGCGTATGGGAGGCGGAGACCTCCATGGACCGCGACGACGTGCTGAAAATGCTGCGTCTGACGATCGGCAATGCTGCTTTCTGGCGGTTTTCGTTGCGGCTCCTGCCCTACGCGGTATTCGGCCGAAAGCGCAATGCAGGGAGTGCGACGAATGAGTGATCCGAAACCCCCGGGCCTGCCGCCGCAGGCGGAAGCCGCGTGGGACTATCCCCTGTTCGACGCGATCATGGGCCGCCGGTCCCGGCGTTTCGGCCTCGGCATGGAAATGGCCAAGGGGCCGTTCCGCCACCGCTCGGACAAGGAACCGGTGGGTCTCGACGATTTGGAAACCGCCATGCTGGTCGCTGCCGCCACCGCGACGACGGGTCCGATCCTGGCGGAGACCGAGCTTCCCGGCGGTATGGTCAAGACCATCGGCAAGCCCTACCCGTCCGCTATGGGCTCGCACCGCGCGCGCCTTTTCTTCACCGACGACCACGGCGTCTACGTCGTCAAGGCCGACCGGGCGGCGATGACCAAGATGCGGGAGTACCAGGAGCGAGACGACCGCGGAAAGGTGGTCGGGTTCTACGAGACCTGCGTCGAAAAGCTGGATGACGGCCGCATGGATCTTCCAGGCGTGGAGCCGGGCGTCTGGCCGCACAATCAGTGGGTCACCAACAAGCCCGGCACCACCCTGTTCATGCCGGTGATCGACGTCACCAAGGACATGATCAAGCTGGTCCTCAATCTCTGCGACTCCAAGGCCGGCCGCTACGCCCGCGACGGCGGCTATTACATCGTCGACGACCGCAACGGCATGCGCCCCTGCGGCAACGAGGCGTGGGTCGAAAGCGGGTTCCTGTCGAAAAGAAAAGTCCTGCCGCTGTCGCGGCTGGAGAAGATGCTGTCCGACGGGATGCTGGCCGAGGGCGCCTTCATGGGCCAGTTGATGACGCTGGCCATGCAGGCCACCGGCATCGGCGGCTGGCTCTATGGCGGTTTCTCTTCCCTCGTGGTGCTCGGGGGAACGCCGACATGCCGCGGGCTCGGCTTCCGGTTCGTGCAGTCGCGCTCGGACCCGTTCCCGGTGCCGGTCGGCCGGGACGGCGTTTTCGAGGCGTTCTGCCCGCCCTACCACGCCGACATGGACGCCGCCGTCGACGCCGCGATCGAAGGCATGACCATGAGCATGGACGATTGGGAGGGGCGAGGAATGCTGAAGCCCCATGTCGCGGCCAACGCGGAATTCGACGCGGCGACGGTGCAGGCCTCGCCCGAGGGCGTGCAGTGCGTCAAGGACATCTGCGGCTACATCCTGGACACTTTCGGCAAGTTCCCGGCGACCGTCGATCCGATCCAGCTGACCCTGATGATCCAGGCGCATCACCTCGACCTCGACTTCTACGACGCGCACATGAAACCGGGTGCCTATCTCGAGACCCACCGGCACCATTTCCGCGACTGGCACGGCGGTGTGGAACCGCGAAAGAGAAATTGAGGGAGCACTGAAATGGATCCGTTCCGTCTGGTCGTCGACGGCAGAAGAGTGCCCACGAAACGGTGCTTCGAGGTCCTCAACCCCGCCAACGAGAAGCGGGCCGGCCTGGCGCCTCTGGCGAGGAAGAAGGACCTCGACGTCGCGGTCAGAGCGGCCCGCAGGGCATTCGAGAAATGGCGCGATGTCCCCGAGGCCAAGCGGCAGGCGGCGTGCCTGAAGATCGCTGCCAAGATCGAGAAGAACGCGGAGGAACTCGCCCGGCTGCTTACCGCCGAACAGGGCAAGCCCCTGAACGGCCTCGGTTCGCGCTGGGAGATCGGCGGCGCGGTCGCGTGGACCCGGTATACCGCCGGTCTCTCGCTGCCGGTGAAGGTGCTTCAGGACAACGACGAGGGCAGGGTCGAACTCCACCGCAAGCCGATCGGAGTGGTGGGCTCGATCACGCCGTGGAATTTCCCCGTCCTGATCGCGATCTGGCACATCGTGCCCGCGGTGCTTTCGGGCAACACCGTCGTCTGCAAGCCCTCCCCGTTCACGCCCCTGTCGACCCTGCGCCTCGTCGAACTGATGAACGAGGTGTTGCCCAGGGGGGTGGTCAACTGCGTGACCGGCAAGGACAGGCTGGGCGCGGCGATGGCGGCCCATGAAGGCATCGGCAAGATCGTCTTCACCGGTTCCTGCGCCACCGGCCAGCAGATCATGGCGCGCGCGGCGGATACCATGAAACGCCTGACGCTCGAGCTCGGCGGCAACGACGCCGGCATCGTCCTCCCGGATGTGGATCCGAAGGAGATCGCGGAAGGGCTGTTCTGGGGCGCCTTCATCAACGGCGGCCAGACCTGCGCGGCCTTGAAGCGGCTCTATGTCCATGACGACGTATACGACGAGGTCTGCGACGAACTCGTGGCGTTCGCGCGAAAGATGAAGGTGGGCAAGGGGACGAACGAAAACGCGGTCATCGGGCCCATCCAGAACCGGAAACAGTACGATGTCGTTGCCGGGCTGGTGCGGAGCGCGAAGTCGAAGGGCCGCGTGCTCCTCGGGGGCAAGCCCGCGAAGATCCGCAAGAAGACCGGCGGCAAGGGATATTTCTATCCCTTGACGATCATCGCCGATCTCGACAACGGGGACCGGCTCGTGGACGAGGAACAGTTCGGGCCCGTTCTACCCATTATCCGCTACCGCAGGATCGAGGATGCGATCGACAGGGCAAACGACAATCCGAACGGGCTCGGCGGCTCGGTGTGGAGCCGCAACGCCGAAAAGGCGAAGAGGATTGCGGACAAGCTGGAATGCGGCTCGGTCTGGATCAACAAGCACGGCATGATCCAGCCCAACGCGCCCTTCGGGGGGGTCAAGCACTCCGGCTTCGGGGTCGAGTTCGGCGAGGAAGGCCTGCAGGAATACACCGACATCCAGGTCGTCTTTTCCTGATCGATCCGGGTACGAAAGTTAGCGCGCCATCGATGGTTTTAAGGGCTCCGCATCGGTCGCAGCCGTGAGTAGTACATGCGCCGATATCAGGTCGTGCAGCGGTCTGAGCGCCACCGTGCATGCGCCCACCTGGTCGGCCAGCGTCGACAGGCTCAGATCGACGCCTTCGCGCGCGTAGCGATCGCGCTGGCGGTTCAACGGCTGGTGCGCCCCATACTTCTCGAACAGGATCATCGCCAGCAGGTTGGGGCCCGCCCAGCCCCGCGGCGTCGCATGGAACGGCGCCGGCGGCCATCCACAATCGATCGCTCTCGCCGAATCCCGCCAAACCAGAAAGGCGGTCCTCAGCGGAGGGTTACGCCTGAGTGGGACGAGGACGAAGAGCAGTACAATGAGAACTGAAGCGGATCGCGCCGACGACAAACGATCAGATGATGGTGCCAACATGAAACTCATAGCCCGTACCCTCTCCGCCGTGGCCTTCGTAGCCGCTTCGCTTCTTGCCAGCCACGGAACAGCCGGAAGCGTGGATGATGTTGTAAAGGCAGCAGAAGAGATTGCGCTGCATGACGCAGCGGGCCGTGTCGAGGCAGGCGGGCGTGCGGGGTTTGTTCCGACGGCGCTGCTGGCCGAAGCGGACGTGGGGCCGAAGGCGGGGGAAACATTCCGGGATTGCCCGTCCTGTCCGGAAATGGTGGTGGTGCCGGCGGGTTCGTTCGTCATGGGCTCGCCGAGGTCGGAAGTAAGCCGTGACGGAGATGAAGTCCTGCAGCATGAGGTGACGATCTCGCAACCCTTTGCGGTGGGCAAACACGAGGTGACGTTTGCGGAATGGGATACCTGCGTATCCGCTGGCGGGTGCGACGGGTATCGCCCCGATGACAAGGGCTGGGGCCGTGGAAGTCGGCCGGTCATCCATGTGAACTGGAACGAAGCGCGGTCGTATGTCGCGTGGCTGTCGCGGAAGACGGGGAAGGAGTACCGGCTGTTGACGGAGGCGGAGTGGGAATATGCGGCGCGCGCGAAGACGCGGACGCGCTATAGCTGGGGGGATTCGGTGGGCCGGAACCGGGCGAACTGCCGCGGCTGCGGCAGCCGCTGGGACGGCCGTGAAACGGCTCCGGCTGGTTCGTTTGCGGCGAACGGTTTCGGCTTGCATGACATGTCGGGCAATGTATCGGAATGGGTCGAGGACTGCTGGCACAATGACTATGCGGGCGCGCCGTCGGACGGCAGCGCTTGGGTGGCGGGCGGTGATTGCGGGGAGCGCATATTGCGCGGCGGTTCGTGGAGCAACATACCGTGGTTCCTCCGTTCCGCCATCCGCCTCGGGTACAGCGTCGGGAATCGGGTCGTCACCTTCGGCTTCCGCGTTGCCCGGACGCTTACGCCTTGAGTCCTTACTTGTTTACCTCGGGGGTCCGGGGGCGGAGCCCCCCGCGGGATTATTTCGCGGGCCCGACCCGGGAACCGGGCATGGAAGGGGAGCCGCGCAAATCTTTAGGGGCTTATATAGATAACTTGACGGGCTGTCGGCTGGCC
>JAPPIT010000028.1 GCA_028820505.1 Defluviicoccus sp. | reverse complement strand
GTTCCCGCGCGGACACCACGACGCTGGTGCGCCGCTGGCGCCGGTAACGGTAGGGGCGCACGCCATGCTTGCGGCAAACCGCGACGAACAGGCTGACCGACCACGTATCGGGCAACGAGAACTGGAGCTCGACCTCCGGCTCGTCCTTCCCCGCCGAGCCGGCCAGCCGGCCGTGCAGCCGGTCCATCGCGGCTCCGGCAGCCGCGCGCTCGCCCTCACTCCCGGCACGCCGGAACAGCGCCTCCACCTTGGCGAGCTTCGCCCGCAGCTCCTCGTCATCGACCATCGCACACCGGATAGTTTTGCATGTCGTTCAGGACGATACCTGTATGGCCGCGTCCGGCCTTCGGCAAGTCGATGCTGCCCGGCATCGACAAACTCGTCCGCCATGCGGTGTTGCGGGATGCCTCGCCAATTGCCTCATCGTGCTCATGGAAGTGACGGAGTAGCGGGGAACATGTGCGTCCGGACACCGGGCATCGGTCGGGTGCGACTTGCGTTTGCGAACTGCGCTGAAGCACACTGCGGATGTTTCGACTCAGTCCTTATGGAGGGGTATCGCGCATGACGAGGGCCGGATCGGTGCAGGTCGACAAGGCCGCCGAGAGCGTCAAGGCGACAGAGCTTCCCGTCTTCTCGGTGGACTTGTGGGAGGCGGCACGCCGGTCGGAGTCCGAAGTATCCGATTGGGTTCCCGAACGGCTCGACGAAGCGATACAGCGTTACCGCAAGTTCTTCCATCTGGCCAGCATGGATCCCGGCGTAGCTCCGACGCGAGACATTGATTTGATCTGGCATCTGCATATGCAGGCGCCGGTCGCCTACTACAACGATTGCGTAAGGTACTGCGGGCGGATCCTGGACCACGACGGGGGGTTCGGCAAAACGCCGGAAGAGGCGCTGGTTCTGGGTCAGGTCTTTTCCAGGACCGCCGAGCGCTGGCAGGAAGTTTTCGGAGAGCCCTATGTGGCCGACACCGGGAGCGGAACAAGGTGCTGGCATGACTGCCAAAACCGGTGCTGGCACGCCTGCAAGAGCGTTTCGGCGGATGTCTCCGCGGTGAACTCCGGGTGACGGACCCCGTAGTCGCTATCCGGGCCGGGCTGGACCGCGACGGTCTGGCCGCATGTTCGCTGAAGAAAGAGGCGGTTTACGACATATTGTCCGGGATAGGGCAAATTGTGGAGCAGACCCGGGTACGGCAGATCGATGGAGCCAGAACGTATTTGTGCGGGCACGACGAGGTGCCGTTGCACACCGACCATCCCGAAGCCCGTTGGGTCGCGTGGTGGTGCGAGGCACAGGCTGGGCGCGACGGCGCGAGCGTCCTGGCAGATGGGCAGGCTGTGATCTCATTGATGGGCGAGCAGGCCAATGCCCTCAAGGAGGTCGAGCAGCATGTGCCGCCGCAGTTGCCGCGGCAAGTTCTTGAGACGGCCCCGGTGTGGAACGGGGAGCGGATCTATTTCGCGCCCTGGTATCCGGTGGTGCGCACGACAAGTGCAGGCAGTCGGGCCGTGGAATTCTTCAAGAGCTTGCTTGCCATGGGGTTCGGGCACCGACGCATCCGGCTTCTGTCTGGTGACTTGTTGGTCGTCGACAATGGGCGATGGTTGCATGGCCGGGACAAGCTCGAGAAACACAACGGTCGGTTTCTCCACCGTTTCTGGCTGCAATAGCGCCTACAGAATCTCTGCCGCGATGCTCCAGGCGATTCTCTCCGCCGCCTCGTGGACCGAGTCCTGCGCCAGATGCGCGTATCTCGCCGTTGTCTCGATGTCGTTGTGACCCAGCAGCTTGCCGATCACCGGCAGGGTCTCGCCGAGCGCCAGCGCCCTGGAAGCGAAGCTGTGTCGAAGGTCATGGATCCGCACGTCCTCCAGCTTCGCGGCTTCCCGCACGGCATGCCAGGCATGGTCGAGCCCGCCCGCGCTGTAGCGCCCTTCCCGGTCCCTGCCGGGAAAGACCCACGGGCTGCCCGCCCGGCGCGGCAGGTCCGCCAGCAGCCGCACCGCCGGCGGCGGCAACTGCACCGCGCGGGGACCGGATTTCGCGTCGGGCAGGCGGAGCTCGCCCGCGTCGAGATCGACGTCCGTCCAGCGCAGCGCCAGGACCTCGCCCTTGCGGCAGCCGGTCAGCATCAGCAGGCGGATCGCCGCCGCGGCCACGGAGGGAACGGTTCCGGCATCGACGGTCTCGTCCAGCACCTGTCCCAATCGCGCGAACTCGGCGTCGGTCAGGAAGCGCTCGCGGCCGCGCTCGGGATATTTCTCGATCGACCGGCACGGATTGCAGCCCGCCGGCACGAGGCCCCAGCCCTCGCCCAGACGGTACATGTGCGCAAGCGTCTTGACCGCCCGGTTCGCCGTCACCGGGCGGTCGCTCAGCCCGCGGTGCAGATCGACCGCGTGCCGGCGCTCCACCGCCTCGACCGGCATCTTGCCGAGGGCGGGCAGGATGTGACGGCGCAGCACGCCGCGGGTCTTGGCCTGTGTCCTCGGCTTGAGCCGCACCTCGACATGATCCTCCAGATAGCGCGCCGCGAGGTCGGCCACGGTCGGACTCCCATTGGCCCTGGCCCGGGCCGCGAGCGGCAGCGGCACCGGGTCCTCGCCCGCCTTGATGCGCGTCACGATCAGCGCCGCCCTCTGGCGCGCCTCGTCGGCATTCAGCACGCCGTGCCGGCCCACCGTCACCCGCTTCGGCCCCTCCGGCCCCCGCGCCTGGGCGATATAGACCTTGCCGCCGGTCGGATAGACCCGGACCCCGAAGCCGGTCACGGTCCGGTCCCAGAACACCGTGTCGCGCTCGACCGTCATGGCGGCCACGGAGCGGTTGGAGATCGTCCTCTGCTGCATCGTTCCTCCCCTCACGCCGCCTCGGCGTCGCCGGGCATGATCCAGGCGGCGATGCTGCCGCCGGTGCGGGCGGCGGCGGCCTTCTCGGCGTCGCGCACCAGGTGGGCGTATTTGGCGGTGGTGCCGACCCTTGCATGGCCGAGCAGGCGCCCGATGACCGGCAGGCCCTCGCCCAGCGCCAGCGCCCGGCTGGCGTAGGAGTGCCGGCAGTCGTGAAGCCGCACGTCATGGAGCCCGGTCGCCGTCCTGACCTTCCGCCAGTGCCAGGAGAGGCAGGACAGACGGGAACTCGGCTTTGCGCCCTGCAAGACCCAGGGAACGCCGTCCTCGCGCTCGATGCTGTCCAGCACCGTCAGCACCGGCCCGGTGAGCGGCACCATGCGCGGGCCCGTTTTCGAATCGCGGAGCCGGATGACCCGCGCCGCCCGGTCGATGTCGTCCCATTGCAGGGTCAGGATCTCGTCCGAGCGGCAGCCGGTCAGCATCAAGAGGCGGATCGCCGCGATGGCCGAGGGCTGCATCGAGCCCTTGGCCTCGAAGGTCTTCAGCGCATCGCCGATGCGCCGGAACTCGTCCGGCGTCAGGAAGCGCTCGCGGGGCGTGGCGCGGTAGTGGCGGACATGCCGGCACGGGTTGCGCCCGGGCGGGACCATCTCCCAGCTCTCGGCCAGCGAGAACATCTTCGAGAGCACCCAGATCGCCTGGTTGGCCGCCGCCGGCGTGCCCCGCAGCTCGTGGTGAAGATTGGCGGCGTCTTCCGGCGCGACATCCTTCAGCGCCTTGCTCCCCAGCGCCGGCAGGATGTGGCAGTCGATGGACTTCCGGTAGTTCTCCGCCGTCGCCGGCTTGCAGCGCGCGGCGACGTGGTCCTTCAGGCAGAGCGCCGCCAGATCGGCCACGGTGGGCTCGGGCGCCGGTTCCGGCGGCCTCGGGTCCTCGCCCCGCTTGATGCGGTCGATGGCCGCCGCCGCCTCGCGGCGATACTCCTCGACGGTCTTCTCACCGACCGGCCCCAGGGTGGCCCGCTTCAGGCCGGCCGGCCCCCGCGACTGGACGATGCAGAGCTTGCGCCCGGTGGCATGGACGCGCACCCCGAAGCCGGCGAGGTCGCGGTCCCAGAAGATCGCGTCCTTGCCGCCGGGCCTGAGTGCGTCCACACTCCGCTTGGTCAGCCTGAGAGTGCTCCGTTTCGGCATGGTTGTCTCTCCCCGAAGATGTCGGTCCGAAGGATGGCGAGGGTGAAGAAACCGACGGCAACTCCGAACTCCACCTGCACCTATCCACCCCTCCAGCCGCCGGCCTCCTCCTCCCTTTCCGTCGCCGCGAGACCTCTGTCACCGCGAGACCGAACGGGCGTTTTTCGGGCCTCGTCGCGCTCGAAAGCGTTCGTTCACGCAGTGATGAGAGTGGTGGATTCAGCGATTGAGCGTTC
>JAPPIT010000055.1 GCA_028820505.1 Defluviicoccus sp. | reverse complement strand
AACGTCCCGGTCCTGCTGCAGATCATCTTCTGGTGGCTGATCATGCTGGCGCTGCCCAAGGTGCGCGACAGCATATCGATCGGCGAGACGGTCTTTTTCAACAACCGCGGCGTGCGCCTGCCCTCGCCGATCTTCGAGGACGGGTCGGCGATCGTGCTGGCGATCGTGCTCGCGGGCGCCGCGGCGACCGTCGCGGTCGGGCGCTGGGCGAAGAAGCGCCAGGACGCCACCGGCCGGACCTTTCCGGTCGGCTGGGCCGGGCTGGGGCTGATCGCGGGCGTCCCCCTCGCCGCCTATTTCGCCCTCGGCCAGCCGCTCGATTTCGACATGCCGGTGCAGAAGCGGTTCAACCTGCAGGGCGGGGTGAGCATCACGCCGGAGCTGGTGGCGCTGTGGCTTGCGCTCTCCACCTATACCGGCGCCTTCATCTCGGAAATCGTGCGCGCCGGGATCCTAGCGGTCTCCAGGGGGCAGACCGAGGCCGCCGGCGCGCTCGGGCTCAGGCGGAAGCTGATCATGCGCGAGATCGTCCTGCCCCAGGCGCTGCGCGTCATCGTCCCGCCGATGACCAGCCAGTATCTCAACCTGACCAAGAACTCGTCGCTTGCCGTCGCCATCGGCTACCAGGACATCGTCTCGACCGGCGACACCATCCTCAACCAGAGCGGTCAGGCGATCGAGGTGATCTCCCTCTACATGGCATTCTACCTGGCGCTCAGCCTGCTCACCTCGGCCTACATGAACTGGTACAACAAGCGCATCGCGCTGGTGGAGCGATGACCGGGAACGCCTTCCATCGCAGCCGGGCGGAGATGCTGCAAGAGCGGCCGCCGCCGATTACCAGCGTCGGAATCATCGGCTGGGTGCGGGCCAACCTGTTCTCCACCTGGCTGAACGTGGCGCTGACGCTGGCCTCGCTCGCATTGCTCTCGCTGATCCTGCCGCCGCTGGTCGACTGGACGTTTCTCGAAGCCGACTACACCGGCGCCGCGGGCAAGGATTGCACCGGCGAGGGCGCGTGCTGGGCGTGGCTCGACCAGCGCATCCACCAGTTCGTCTACGGCTTCTACCCGGCCGAGGCCTATTGGCGCCCCAACCTCGCCGTCATCCTGCTGATTCCGGCGGTCGGCTATCTGCTGTTCGCCAACCTGCCCTATGCGCGCTACGGCCGCTGGTTCTCGCTCGCCTATCCCGTTATCGCGGCGTTCCTGCTGGTCGGCGGGCTCGGCCTCGAGGTCGTCCGCACCGACCAGTTCGGCGGCTTCGTGCTCAACCTCGTCGCCGGCATCACCGGGATCGTGCTCTCGCTCCCCATCGGCGTTCTGCTCGCGCTCGGCCGGCGCTCGCGCATGCCGATCGTTCGCGCCTTCTCGGTCGCGTTCATCGAATTCATCCGCGGCGTGCCGCTCATCACGCTGCTCTTCGTCGCCATCATCCTGCTGCCGATCTTCCTGCCGCGGGAGGTCTCGCTCGACCAGCTCATCCGGGTCATGGTCATCATCACGCTGTTCGCGTCGGCCTACATGGCGGAGGTGATCCGCGGCGGGCTCCAGGCGATCCCGCAGGGGCAGTACGAGGCGGGCCAGGCGATGGGTCTGGGCTACTGGCAGTCGATGCGCCTGATCGTCCTGCCGCAGGCGCTGAAGATCTCCATCCCCGGCATCGTCAACACCTTCATCGGCCTGTTCAAGGACACCACGCTGGTCATCATCATCGGCCTGTTCGACATCCTCGGCCAGGCGCGCCTGCTGCAGACCAACCAGGACTGGCTGGGCAAGGTCGATTACGAGACCTTCCTGCTGGCGGCGCTGTTCTTCTTCGTGATCTGCTTCGGCATGTCGCGCTACTCGATCAACCTCGAGAAGCGCCTGGACACCACGCGGCGCTAGGGAGGACGGCATGGCGGACCCGATCATCGAGATCTCCGGGCTCAACAAGTGGTTCGGAACCTTCCACGTGCTGCGCGATATCGACCTGACGGTGGAAGAGCGCGAGCGCATCGTCATCTGCGGGCCGTCGGGTTCGGGCAAGTCGACGCTGATCCGCTGCATCAACCGGCTGGAGGAGCACCAGGAAGGAAGGGTGATCGTCGACGGCACCGAGCTCACCCACAATCTGAAGAACATCGACGCCATCCGCAGCGAGGTCGGCATGGTGTTCCAGCAGTTCAACCTGTTCCCGCATCTGACGGTGCTGGAGAACTGCACGCTCGCGCCGATCTGGGTGCGCAAGATGCCGAAGGCGGAGGCCACGGACATCGCCATGGAGTTCCTCACCCGGGTCAAGATCCCGGAACAGGCGGACAAGTATCCGGGCCAGCTCTCGGGCGGGCAGCAGCAGCGGGTCGCCATCGCCCGCTCGCTCTGCATGCGCCCCAAGATCATGCTGTTCGACGAGCCCACCTCGGCGCTCGACCCCGAGATGATCAAGGAGGTTCTCGACGTCATGGTCGACCTCGCCGGCACTGGGATGACGATGCTCGTCGTCACCCACGAGATGGGCTTCGCCCGCCAGGTCGCGCACCGCGTGATCTTCATGGACGAGGGCCAGATCGTCGAGCAGAACGAGCCCGAGGCGTTCTTCAACGACCCCCGGTCGGACCGCACCAAGCTGTTCCTGAGCCAGATCCTGTCCCATTAACGCCGGGTCCGTTTTGGTTGGAACCGCTTCGTCCGTTTTCTGCCGTCATGGTCGGCGAAGGCCGACCATGACGGGGAGCTGGGGTAAAGGCGCTTCTATCTGAAACGGACGGGCTCCAGCGCCGAGTCCGCCCTCCCCCGGCCCCTCCCGCGAGCGGGAGGGGAGAAGGTCACGGAGGGAGGCGCCGCCGCCGAGAATCTCGCTCTCCCCACGGGGTGAGGGGAATACCGGAGCCACCCGCCGCGGCACTGTCTTGACAGCGATACCCACATAGCGCCATGGTCATATACCGCGAGGAGGTTGAACGCTCGGTGATCGATTCGCGTGTCTAGTGCTTTTCAGGACCAACCGGGATCCGTACGGCGCAGACGCGTTCGTCGCGTGCGCCGGTACGCGCTCGGTGCCGTTGCGGGAGGCGCCGCGGTCGCGGCCGGCTTCGCCGCGATCCACCTCATGGAGCCGTCTCCCGCCACCGGCCCGCGCGTGGCGCAACAGGTCGAAGAAGCCGAAAACGAATATACCGCCGCCATGATCGCGGACTGGGAACGCGGGGCGGAGAAGGCCGTCGATCTTGCCCTGCTCGCAAGCCCAGGCGTCCGGGGCGCAAGTCGAAACCGCGAGCAGCGGGAGCTCGTCGTGGGGCGGGGCGACACGGTGATGCGCCTCCTCCTGCGCGCCGACGTGCCGAGAAACCAGGCGGCGGCGGCGATCGCCGCGATGCGCAAGGTCTACGATCCGCGCCGGATCGTTCCCGGTCAGAAGCTGGTCGTGACCTACCTCGCGGGCGATGCCGGGCTTGAGGACCGGAACATCTCGCTGCGCGGGATCGATCTCGTCACGGGGCCGGGCAAGACGGTCGTCGTGACTCGCAAGGCGAGCGGATACCGGGCCCGTCGGGTGGAGGCTCCGACCGAGATCCGTCTCGCCCGCGTCGGCGGAAAGATCTCCAGCTCGCTTTATCGCGCCGCGGAGAAGGCGGACATGCCGCTGCCGATCCTGCTGCAGCTGGTCCGGGTCTTCAGCTGGGACGTCGACTTCCAGCGCGAGATTCGCGCGGGGGACAGCTTCGACGTTGCCTGGAAGTCCCTGTACACGCCGGAAGGCCTGCTCGTCGACCACGGAGACATGGTCTACGCCTCGCTGACCCTGCGCGGCAAGAGACTCGAACTCTATCGCTTCGAAAGCCGCCACGGCACGGACTATTTCGACAGGAAGGGGGCGGGAGCGAGGAAACCCCTGCTGCGCACGCCGATCGACGGGGCGCGGCTGTCGTCCAGGTACGGAAAGAGGCGCCACCCCATCCTCGGCTACACCAGGATGCATCGCGGGGTCGATTTCGCGGCGCGGCCGGGCACGCCGATCTTCGCCGCCGGAGACGGCCGCGTCGCCTATGCCGGCCGCAAGGGCACCTACGGGATTTACGTGCGCATCCGCCACAACGAGCGTTACCAGACGGCCTATGCCCACATGCGCGCGATCCGGCGGGGAATTCGCCGCGGCGCGCGCGTGAATCAAGGGCAGGTGATCGGCTATGTCGGCTCGACCGGACGGTCGACCGGGCCTCATCTCCATTACGAAATCCTGATCGACGGGCGCCAGGTCAACCCGATGCGGGTCGCCATGACGCCCCAGCTGCGGCTGAAGGGCGAGGAACTGGCGGCCTTCCACGTCTATCGCGGATCGCTCGAACGCCAGCTCGCCCGGATCGGCACCAGCGGCATCGTCAAGGTCAGCAGCCGCTAGCCGCATTAGTTGGAACCGCTTCATCCGTTCTCTTCCGTCATGGTCGGCG
>JAPPIT010000153.1 GCA_028820505.1 Defluviicoccus sp. | reverse complement strand
CCCCCCCCCCCCCCCCCCCCCCCCCCCCCCGGCCCGCCCCCCCCCCCCCCCCCCGGGGGGGGCAAGGAGGGCAGATACCTGACGAGCCTGCCGCTACTTGAGCTGCGTATGCACGTCGACCAGCGCCACGCCGCCGCGCGCGACCTCGGCCACCGCATCGCGGAACGCGTCCGCAAGGTCCGACGGATCGGTAATCGGCCCCGCCCCCCACGCGCCGTAGCCGCGCGCTATCGCGGCATAGTCCGGCTCCGGCGCGACCATGCGCTGGCCGATCCAGGCGTTGTCGACGGGACGCCCGCGGGCTTCGGCAAGCGCGATCTGGTGCTCCTCGTCGTTGCCGAAGGAGGTGTTGTTGTGCAGCACGATCAGGCACGGGATGCGGTAATGCGCCGCCGTCCACAGCGCGGACGGGTTCATCGTGAAGTCGCCGTCGCCGAGGATGGCGAGGGGGAGTTTCCCGCTGCCGCGCAGCGCGAGCGCGGCGCCGACCGTCCCGCCCGGCCCGTAGCCGACCCCGCCGCCGCCGTTGTGGCCGAGGAAGCGGCCCGCGCCCGGGAAGTCCCAGATCCCCTCGTACCAGCAGCGCCCGTTGCGGGAGACGAGAACCCAGTCGCGGTCCCGGACGGCCTGCCACAGCTCGCCCATCATGCGGGGGACGGAGATCGGCTCGGCGTCCCAGTCCCGCTCCGCCCGCTCGCGCTGGGCCTTGCGGAGCGCCTCGTGGCGTCGCGCGAGGTCCGCGCGGCGCTCCTGGGCGCGGCGGTACCATGCGGGTTCGCCTTCCGCCCGGCGCTCGACTTCCGAGAGGAGCTGTTGGAGCCCGTGGATCGGGTCGGCAAGCAATTGGACATCGAGGGGCGCAAGCGCGCCGCCGGCGTTCGACCAGCGATCGACGCCGAGATCGTTGACCGAAAGGTCGATCACCTTGCGCTCGCCCGTCATCGCGTTCCGCATGTCGCCCCGCGCGCCGGCATAGCCGCCCACGAGCGCCGTCAGGTCGGGACAGTCGATTCCGAGCACGACATCGGATTCGCCGCGGACCGGGTTGGGCGGCGGCCGGTAGCCGCCGTTCAGGTTCTGCGGATGGGAAGTCGGGACGCAGACGATATCGGTGCCGTCCTGGTAGGCGGCGCCCAGCAACTCGATCAGCCTGACGAGCGGCGGTCCCGCCTCCGCCCGGCGGCCGAAGCGTCCGCCGAAGACGAGCGGCATGGATGCCCCGGTGAGGAGGTCCGCCGCCGCCGCGATTTCCGACTCCGCCGCGGCGATGGGGGGCGCGGGCCGGTATCGCGGCAGCGACACATCGGGAAGCGCGGCCGCCCCGTCGATCCGGTCCTCCTGGAGCCCGGCGTCGATCGAGACGTAGGTCGGGCGTTGCGGCGCGCTCTCCGCGATCCGCCGCGCGCGCAGGACCGAGTCGAACGTCGCCTCGAGCGTCGGCGGCTCGTCGGTCCACTTGGTGTAGGGCCGCACCGACTCGGACTGCGTGTTGGCCGAGTGAAGCCAGTCGATGGCGCGGCGTTCGGCGGGGTCGGCCGGCCCCGATCCGCCCAGCACGAGAACCGGCACCTCGTCCGCCCAGGCGTTGTAGAAGGCCATCATCGCGTGCTGCAGCCCGACCAGGTCGTGGAGGATCACCAGGCTCGCCTTGCCGGTGACCTTGCTGTAGCCCTGCGCCATGTGGAGCGCGATCTCCTCGGCGCCGCAGAGGACGATCTCGGGCCGCGCGTTGCGGGTGTGGTTGACCAGCGAATCGTGGAGCCCCCGGAAGCTCGAACCGGGGGTGAGCATGACATGCTCGAACCCCATCGCCTGGAGCAGGTCGCAGATCAGGTCGGAGCCGTATTCGGGCTCGGACCGGTTCCGCGGCAGGTTGACCGGAACCTCGGAAGCGAAACGGTCTGCGTGCTCGTCCATGCCCGTCTCCTCGTGCGGCCGGGCGCCAGTCTGGCGTCGCGCCGCGGCAGTGCCAAGCGGGCGGTGGCTCCCCCACGTCATGCTCGGCGAAGGCCGAGCATCCACGAGTTTTTTTCGGGCGGTCGGAAGGCAGAAAAAGGAAGAAAAGAAACGAAAACGTGGATGCTCGGCCTTCGCCGAGCATGACGCGGTGGGGCGGGACGGGCTTCGCCGGCGCGTCCCCGGCCGGCGTGCCGGCCGCGGCGGAGAGGCCCGCCCATCGACGAACCGCGCCGGCCGGGCGCCCGTCAAGTCGTGTATATAAGCTCCGGGAGTTCCCGTCCGAGACAGGGAGACGACGATGGCGAAATCGATCGAGCACGTGCACTGGCCCGACGCGCCGGACATGTGGATGCCCTACGCCCCGGCGATCGCCGTCACCGGCGGAAAGACGGTGTTCCTCGCCGGCGTGACGGCGGCGCCGGTCTACCACCACCACCCGCACCGTCCCGAGGAGTTCGACCATATGCCCGCCGACATGGAGGGGCAGACTCGCGTGGCGCTCGACCAGTTGAGGCGCGGCCTGGAATCGGTGGGCGCCGATTTCTCCGACATCGTCAGCGCCAACCGCTTCGTGACCGACCTCTCCGATCAGGATTCGCTCAACAAGGTCTGGGCCGAATATTTCGGCGACAACAAGCCGACGACCACGACCGTCCAGGTGGTCCAGCTCGCGACCGACCCCCGCTGCCTGGTCGAGATCAACGCGATCGCGGTGATCGACTGACCGCCGAATGGCGGCCGACCGGCTGATAATCCCCTACGGTTGCGCGCGCTGGCGCGAAGGCTGGATCTCGGAAGGTCCCGGCGGCGGGTTCCGCTGTTCGGTCCCGCATGTCGTCGTCGACCGGGCCGCCGGCGCGCCGCTCCGCCTGCAGGACGGCCCCTACGCGATCCCGCAGCCGCTGCGCGGCACGCCGGACGAAGAGTTGCGCCAGATCGAGGACGATACGCTCGCCCGCGCCGATCCGTGGTCGAAGCCGCAGGCCGCGTTTCTGCGGCGCTACTTCGCGCATGTGCGGAACCGTGTCGAGGCCGAAGAGGAAACGCTGAGGGCGCGGCTCGGCCGGCTGGACTCGCTGTTCGATTATCGCGCCTTCGCGTTCGCCGCGCCGCGGCCGCTGCCGCGCGCATTCCTGCGCGCGGACGGGGACATGATCCGCTGCGACTGCGCGTTCTGGACCGGGACCGGAGTCGTGGCGGTCGAGATCGAAGGCCGGGCCGCGCCCGACCCGCACAGGCGGCGCGAGCTTTCAAGGCTCGAAGGAGCGGGCGTGACGGCGATCCGCTGTCCGCCGGGCTCGGAGATCGGGGCGCTCGGCCTTCCGCCCCTCTTCGAGCGCTTCGCCGACGGCGTCGCGATCCCCTCGGGCCCGTTCAAGGCGCGCGGGATCGAGGCCTATGCCGACCCTCAGATATCGAGCTCCAGCACGTAGAGACCGCCGGTGAACCGGTCGACGGTGTAGACGAGCCGGTTCTCGTCGACGAACACGTCGTTGAGCTGGATCGCGCCGACGCGCGAGCCCTCGGGCGTCGCCGGCACGTAGTACGCGACCTCCTCCGGCCGGTACGGGTCGGAAACGTCGTGCACCCGGATGCCGCCGTTGAAATAGGTGCCGAAGATCAGCGTGTCCGACGAGAACGAGCCCGGCTGGTTCTCGTGGATGTTGTGCGACCCGTAGCGCCCGCCGCGCTGGGCGAACTCCTCGACCGGCGGCAGCGGCAATGTGGAGATCGGCACCGGGTTGCTCTCGTCCCGCGCATCCAGCACCCAGGTGAGCTTGGGCCAGTCCCGCCCGCCGTCCTGGATGCACTCGTCGCTGACGATCAGCAGGTCGCGGTCGAACAGCGGCAGGACGGTATGGCTGAACCCGTTCTGCGGCGGGTGCGGGTTCCAGCGGCCGACCGGTGTCGGGTTCGACATTTCGGAAATGTCCAGTATGTAGATCCCGCCGTCGATATAGGCGAGATAGACGCGGTCCGGTCGCTCCGGATAGACATTCGTGTTGTGCGCCCGGATGCCGATGTCGTAGGTGGGATGTCGTTTCGGAGGGGGCGAGTCGTCACCCACGCGCGTTCCCGGCACCCACCAGCGGCCGACCTCGACCGGCTTTGCCGGGTCGGAAATGTCGATCGAGCGGTAGAACTGCGAATCCGCCGGATGGGTCGGCTCGAAATCGGCCGCGCCGCCGGAGAAGTGGATGTACTTCCCGTCGGCGAACCAGAGCTGGTGCACCCCCATCGAGTGCGGCCCGGAACAGTCGAAGAAGCCGATCGTTTTCGGCGATTCCGGATCGCTCACGTCGAACAGCTCGATCCCCGCGGGCTCGATTCCGAACCCCGGGTCCATCAGCCCGCCCGGACCGCGGGTCTGGTAGGCGACCGCCATGATGTCGCCCACGAGGTCGAGCGAGTTGGACCGCATGTTGTTGTGCGCCAGATCGGTCTGGACGACGACCCTGGGCTTGCGCGGGTCGGTCACGTCGACGCCGGTGAAATTCTTGGGCGGCCCCTCGTGCGCGAGCCACAGGATGCGGCGCCCGCCGGCGGCCTCCTGGATCACCATCCCCTCGCCCATGCCGCCCCATCCGGCCAGCGGATCGTGGGCGATCAGCGTCATGTTGAGCGACTCGTCGCGCGTCATTCTCTTCTCCGTTCTCTTGTCGTCATGCGCCCGCGGCTTCGAGCCCGGCGCGGAGATCGAGTCCCTCGATTCCGTCGGCGATGATAACCAGCCGCGTCTCGCGGCACCCGTCGGGCCAGGCGTCGAGCGGCGTCGGCGGGTGCAGCAGATGATGGATGCCGTTCACCGCGACGGGCCGGTCGAACTCGTGCGTTCGCACGATCCCCTTGATCCGCAGCACGTCCGCGCCGCGAAGCGCGGTCAGCGAATCGAGCCAGCGGACGAACCCGGCCCAGCGGAGCGGGCGCTCGATCACGAGGCAATGGGCGGAAATGCCGCCTCGATGGCTATGGGCATTTGCGTCGACATTTCTGACGGCAGGGTCCGCAGATGCCGTCAGCATTTCCGCGTCGACCGCGTCGCGCGGCAGGATGGGACCGGTCGGGTTGATTCCCGTCACCTTCTCCTTCAATGCCGATTCCGCACCGGCATCGGCGATGTCGAGCTTGGTAATGACGATCCGGTCGGCGGCCGCGATCTGGCGACGCGCCTCCTCGTGCCTCTCGATCTGCCGGACTCCATTGACGGCATCGACGGTGGCGGTCACCGATCCCGCCCGATAGCGGCCGGTGAGCGCCGGGTCGGTCGCCAGGGTCTGGAGGATGGGGCCGGGATCGGCGAGCCCGGTGGTCTCGACGACGACCCGCGCGAAGGGCGGCACCGCACCGGCGTTCCGGCGGCCGGCGAGGTCGGAGAGCGAATCGACCAGGTCGCCGCGCACCGAGCAGCAGATGCAGCCGCTCTTGAGGATCATCGTCTCCTCGGCCGCCTCGGTGATCATCGCGTGATCGACGGCGATTTCGCCGAACTCGTTGACGATCACCGCGCTGTCGCCGAGCGCGGGCGAGGCGAGCAGGCGGTTGAGCAGCGTCGTCTTGCCGCTGCCGAGGAAGCCGGCAAGCACGTGGACCGGGATGTGCGCCCCGGCGTTCACTCCAGGAACGCCAGCTCGGCCAGCTGGTCGTGGGTGGTGAGCCAGACCCAGTCCAGGCGCTTCACCATGTCGATCGCCGCCTTGTACTCGATCGCGCCGGCGGGCCGGCCGAACACGTGGGCGTGCGCGGTGACGTCGAGCGTCGCCACCGGGCTGCCGATGTCCCGCCAGCGCTCGAGGATGCGCGCGAGAGTCCGCGTGAACGCCTCCGGCTCGTGGCCGTAGCGCATGGTGATCGGCAGGTCGTTGACCTCCATCGTGAACGGAACGCAGGCGAGCGGGCCCTCCGCCGTTTGGGTGAGATAGGGCAGGTCGGCGTCGAACGTGTCCGCAGTCCAGCGAAACCCGTGCTTCGCGAGCAGTTCGGCGGTGCTCTCGCTGGCGGTCCCGCGCGGGCTGATGAACCCCTCCGGGCGCTTGCGGATGCAGGCTTCGAACGCTTCGATCCCGCGCACGAGATCGCGCTCCTCGCTTTCCCGGTCCTGGTAGACGGGCAGGACGTTCTGCGACCAGGCATGCGCGCCGATGGCATGGCCGTCGCCGTCGATGCGCTGCAGCAGGTCCGGCCAGCGCTCGGCGATGATCCCGTTCGCGTAGGCGGTGCACGGGATGCCGGCCTCGGCGACGATGTCGAGCAGCCGCCAGGCGCCCTCGGTCATGCCGTAGCGCGCCCACGACCGCGCCTGGGTGTCGAGCACGCCCGCCCCGATCGGATTCCCCATCGGTCCGACGCCCGGCGCCGCGTCGTCCGGCCACGCCTCGCACATGATGTGGAAGGAGATCGCGAGCGGCCGGCCGGCCGGCCAGCCGCGCGGCGGTTCGGTCCGCGGCATGGGCTGCGTCTCCGCTTCGGTTTTGGAGTTGTATTCTTTCATCCCGCGGCGGCGGGACCAAACGGCCGCGGCGGTCAGAGCAGCCACCACGCCGCCAGGCCGAGAAAGGCGAGGAAGGCGATCGCGTCGGTGATCGTCGTGAGCAGCACGCCCGAGGCGACCGCGGGATCGATGGCGGTGCGCGACAGGCAGAACGGGATCGCGGTGCCGGCGATCCCGGCGATCGCCATCGTGACGGCCATCGCCGCGGCCATCACGAGGCCGATGGAGACCTCGCCCGACCAGACCCAGGCGACGAGGCCCACGATCAGGGCGAACAGGACTCCGTTCAGCAGCCCCACGAGGCCTTCCTTCGACAGCACGCGCCAGGCGTTGGCCGACGTCAGGTCGCGCATCGCGATCGCGCGCACCGCGACCGTGAGCGACTGGGTCCCGGCATTGCCGCCCATCGACGCCGCGATCGGCATCAGGACCGCGAGGATGACGATCCGCTCGATGGTCGCCTCGAAGAAACCGATCACGATGGAGGCGAGGATGGCGGTCAGCAGGTTGACGAACAGCCAGGAGAACCGCGCCTTTCCGGTGTCGATCGCGGCCTCGTAGATGTCGGTCCCGGTGACGCCGCCGAGGCGCATCAGGTCCTCCTCGGCCTCCTCGTGGATCACGTCGACCACGTCGTCGACGGTGATCACGCCGATCAGCCGGCCGCCGTCGTCGACCACCGGAGCGGAGACGAGGTTCTTCTGCGCGAAGGCGTAGGCGACCTCTTCCTGGTCCATGCCGACCGGCACCGTCGCCACCTCGCGGCGCGAGAGATCGCGCATCGGCACCGGCCGCCTGGTGCGGAGCACGTGGCTCAGCGCGACCGTCCCGACCGGGCGGTGTCCCGGATCGACCACGAAGATGTCGTAGAAATCGTTCGGCAAGTCGTCCGCCTCGCGCAGATAGTCGATGGTCTCTCCGACCGTCCAGAATGTCGGCACCGCGACGAGGTCGCGCTGCATCAGCCGGCCGGCGCTGTCCTCGGGATAGGCAAGCCCCTGTTCCAGCGCGGCGCGCAGCGCGGCGGGGATCGCCTGCATGACCTGGCGTTGCTGGGTCTCGTCGAGCGCGGCGATCAGAAGAAGCGCATCGTCCGATTCGAGCCCGGCGATGGCCCCGGCGAGGCGCCGGTCGCCGAGACGTTCCGCGACGTCTTCCAGCACCGCCTCGTCGAGCTCGGGCAGGATTTCCGGCGGAAAGGCGGGCGCGAGGATATCGACCGCCGCGGCGCGGTGGTCGGGGTTCAGCTGTTCGAGAAGGTCGGCCACCTCGGCATAGTGAAGCGCCGCGATAAGCTCGGCGGCCTCGTCGGTCCGGCCGGAATCGAGCGCGCCGATCGCCGAACGCGCGATTTCGGGGTTGAGCCCGATCAGCTCCCCGACCGCGAGGCCGTCGCCGTCCTGGGCCGCAACCGCGCGCGACTGGGTCATATCGGCCTCCGAACGGCTTCGACGCAGGAAAAGGAACGGGCCCGCCCATCGATTGGGCGGGCCCGGCGAATTGGTGCGGTCGAGAAGACTCGAACTTCCACGGGATTGCTCCCACAGCGACCTCAACGCTGCGCGTCTACCAGTTCCGCCACGACCGCATAAGTGTTGGACTCAAGCCCGGTTACCGCCAAATTACGGGGAGCGGACATAGCAAAATGAATTGCATGCCGCAAGGCGCGAGCACGACGCGGGATCGCCGATGACGGTCGAATGGCGGGTGGAGCCGGGGCTGCAGCCTTACGAGGACGCGGTCCGCGGGATGGAGGAGCGCGTCGCGGTGATCCGCGCCGGCAGCGCGGACGAGCTCGCCTGGCTGGTCGAGCATCCGCCGCTCTACACCGCGGGAACGTCGGCCAGGAAGGAAGACCTGCTCGCGCCCGACCGTTTCCCGGTCCACGCGACCGGGCGGGGCGGCGAGTTCACCTATCACGGCCCCGGTCAGCGGGTGGTCTATCTCATGCTCGACCTCGCCTCCCGCGGCCGCGACGTCCGGCGTTTCGTGCGCGCCGTCGAGTCGTGGCTGATCGGGGCCCTGGCGGAGTTCGGCATCGAAGGGGAGCGCCGCGGGGGACGGGTGGGCATCTGGGTCGAACGCCCCGGCGGCGAGGCCAAGATCGCGGCGGTCGGGCTCCGCCTGCGGCACTGGATCAGCTATCACGGCGTGTCCCTGAACGTCGCGCCGGACCTGTCCCACTATGACGGGATCGTGCCCTGCGGCATCGGCGAATACGGGGTGACCTCCCTCGCCGATCTCGGCGTCGCCGCTTCGATGGAAGAGGTGGACGACGCGCTGCTGCGCCGGTTCGCGGCGGTCTTCGGGGAACGGCCGAAGCAGCCCGTTCCGGCAGGGCTTACGAACGGCAGAGCCGGATGAAGCGGTCGGCGGCCAGCAGCTCGGACCGCAGCACCTCCCGAACCTCGCCGGCTTCGCCGTCCTCGCCCCAGCGTTCGGCCTGATACGCCTCGTCGATCGTCGACGCGGCCCAGGCTTCCTCCGCGCCGAGCCGCCCGTTCGTCATCGCGAGCGCCAAGACGACGGAACCGAGCGCCCCGGTGGCGCGCTGGAAAGCCGCGAGGACGAAATCGTCGAGCGCCGCCACCCGCGCGCGCAGGGCCGCGACGGCCTCTTCGGGCTGCGGCGCCGGGATCAGCCCGGCGGTCACCTCCAGGCGGACGCCGCACTCTTCGCCGATCCAGTCCACCAGGGGATCCCAGGCCGCCTCCTGCCGCCGCCGCAGCTCCGCCGGCCGGTCGACGCGGTAGCAGACGAGGTCGGTTTCGCCGTAACCCGCGATCTCCGCCACGACCTCGCCGCGCTTCCCGCCCACGATGTCGAGCGCGGTGTTGGCGAACCGGGTCAGCGGCATCGACATCGGATCGACCGTCTCTTCCTGGGCTGACCATTCGTCCGCGACGGCGTCGCCGAGAGCGGCCCGGGGCACCGTCAGGATCCGCTTGCCCGGCGTCATCACCGGGCGATCGTCGAGAAAGACGCCGAACCCGCCCGCCACCGGGGCGGAACGCGCGCCCTTGTAGAACCGCCGCAAGCCTCAGGCCGCCTCGGACGCGCGGAACACGGCGAGCGCGGCATCGACGCCGGCGCCGGGCGGCGCCGAATAGCCGCACTGGCGGAGCGTCGCCTCGAAGGCGGCGAGCGTGGTGAGAACCGCATCCTTGCGGCAGTTATAGGCCATCGTCCCGATCCGCCAGATCTTTCCCCGCAGCGGGCCGAAGGAAGTGCCGATCTCGATGCTGAAATCCTCCAGCATGCCCCGGATCACCCGGTCGCCGTCGACGCCGTCGGGGATCGCGATGCCGGTGACGTTGGCCATCTTGTTGGCGATGTCGCCGAAGATCCCGAGCCCCATCGCCCGAAGCCCCTCGACGAGGGCCCGGCCGACCAGCGCATGGCGGGCGAAGCGCGCCTCCAGCCCTTCCTGGAGGGCGATGCGGAAACACTCCCGGGCGCCGTAGAGCATCGTCGTCGCCTCGGTGTGGTGGTTGAGGCGCATCTCGCTCCAGTAATCCATCAGCATCGGCAGGTCGAAATAGTTCGAACGGATCTGCGCGCCCTCCCCTTCGGCGATTCCCTCGGGCCGGATGCCCCGCTCGATGTGGTGCCGGGGGCGAAGCGTCTCGACCACGCGCTCGTTGAAGGTGATGGGCGCGGAACCCGACGGCCCGGAGAGGCACTTCTGCAATCCGGCGGCCGCCGCGTCGATCTGCCATTCGTCGATCGGCAGCTTCATCCCGCCGAGCGTCGCCGTCGCATCCACGAACAGGAGGGCGTCGTAACGCCGGCAGAGCGGGCCGATCTCGTCGAGCGGCTGCGCCATCGTCGTCGAGGTATCGCCATGCACCGCCGCGACCAGCTTGGGCCGCTCCCGCCTGAGCGCGTCCTCCACCCGGTCGGGCTCGAACACCGTGCCCCACTCGGTCTCGATGACGCGGACCTCCGCGCCGGCCCGCTCCGCGATCTCGCAGAGCAGCTGTCCGAAGCGGCCCGAGACGGGGACCAGCACCCGGTCGCCCGGCTCGATCAGCGACACCAGTATCGCCTCGATCGCCGCCCGCGCGGTGCCGTCGACCAGCAGCGACCACCGGTTCCCGGTTCGCCAGACCTGCCGCGACAGCGCCATGATCTCGTTCATGTAGCCGGTGAAGACCGGGTCGAACTGTCCCAGCATCGGCATCGACATGGCCCGCAATACGCGCGGATCGACGTTGATCGGCCCCGGCCCCATCAACAGGCGCGGCGGCGGATTCAGATCTCCGAACAGTTCCGACATGCGGTCACGCTTCCCCGGACTCCGGTCGTTCCGACAGGGGGCGATAGCCTAAATCGGCCGGCGCCACAACGATTACGCGTCGCAAAGCGCCCGGTGTCCCCACCGTCATGCCCCCGCTGTCACCCGGCCTCGAGCCGGGGTGACGGCGGGGGGACAAGGAGGGCGGATGCGGGCGGGGCGGGCACGCCTCTCCCCCCACGTCGTCATGCCCGGCACAAATCCGGGCATGGCGGGGTGGGGGCACCGTGCGGATGGATGGTATCTTCGGAAACAAGACACTAGGCTCGACGGGATCGAGGAGCGACCTGCCTTGGCCCAATTCCCGATTCCGGACCGTCTTCTGGTGGCGATCGGCGGCAACGCGGTCCACCCGGAGACGACCTCCGGCACCGTCGCCGAACAGCGCGAATACGCCGAGCGGACGGCGGCGTCGCTGCTTCCCCTGATGCGCCTCGGCAACGAGCTCGTAGTCACCCACGGCAATGGACCCGTCGTCGGCAAGATCATGATGCGCCAGGCGATCGCCCGGCACCGCGTGACCCCGATGTCGCTCGATATCTGCGTCGCGCACAGCCAGGGCGGGGTCGCGTACCTCCTGCTCCAGGCGATGGAGAACGCGCTCCGCCAGGCCGGCGATCCGCGCCAGGCGGTCTGCCTTCTCACCCAGGTCGAGGTCGATCCCGACGACCCCGCCTTCGACAACCCGACCAAGCCGATCGGCTATTTCTACTCGGAGGAGGAGGCGAAGGCGCTCGCCCGCGAAACCGGCTGGGAAATGCGCGAGGATTCGGGCCGCGGCTGGCGCCATGTCGTCCCCTCGCCCCGACCGCGGCACATCGCCGACCTCTCGCTGGTGCGCGACATCGCGGCGCGGGGCGCGGTGGTGATCGCGGGCGGCGGCGGCGGCATCCCGGTCCTGCGCAGGCCGGACGGCACGCGCACCGGCGTGGAGGCCGTGATCGACAAGGACCTGACCTCGGCGATGATGGCCGAGGCGCTCGGCATCGACACGATCATGATCATGACCGGCGTCGACCGGGTCGCGATCGATTTCGGCACCCCCTCCCAGCGCAATCTCGATTCGGTGACCCTCTCCGAGATCAAGGCCCACCGCGCGGACGGCCAGTTCCCGCCGGGCAGCATGGGTCCCAAGATCGACGCGGCGATCGACTTCATCGAGCGCGGCGGAAAGCGGGTGGTGATCGGGCCGCTGGAACGGGCGGCCGATGCGCTGGAAGGCAGGACCGGAACCCATATCGTCCGCGATGGCTGAGCGGCCGGCGGCGATCCGCCTCGTCGAGATCGGGCGAGACGCCGCGGACTGCCTGAAGGCGCTCGCGGCCGACGGCGGTTCGGTGCTCGCCGTATTCCGCCGGAGCCTCTATCTCGGCCGCGACGGCTCGGGCGCCATGGCCTGCGTCGGCCCCGCCGCTCTCGGGGCCGGACCCCTCAACGCGCTTGCCGATCCGGGCCGGACGGTGCCGGACTGGCAGGATGCCGGCCTGCGTCCGGGCGATCCGATCGGTCCCGAAAACGGGGGCTTGCGGATCGGTGCGGTGGGCACGGTGAGCTTCGCCGGCGCACGGCTCCACGACCCGCCGCGCGGTCCTTGCGCATGGACCGGAGACGGGATCGCCGCGGCTCTCGCGCGACTTTCCGATGCGCTTCGCGGCTTCGATCTGGACGAGGGGTTTGCACCGCTCGCACGACCGGACAGTGCCGCGCCTTTATCCGATTCGCCGCTGTTGCGGAGAGCGCAACCGGCGATCTCCGCGCTGGAAAGACGGTTGGCGGGGGATGCGGACGTGACGCCGCGCAACATCGTCTCGGGGCTGATCGGGCTCGGCCCCGGCCTTACGCCCTCGGGCGACGATTACCTCGGCGGGGCGATGATCGCGCTCATCATGTCGGGCCGCGCGGAAGACGCCGCTTCGCTGGCGAGCCCGGCGCTCGCGATCGCGGCGGAGGGCACCAACCGCATCAGCGCCGCGCATCTGCGGGCGGCGGCGAAGGGACTCGGCGCCGACGCGCTGCACCGGTCGATCGACGCGCTCGCCCGCGCCGACGACACGGCGCTTGCCGCGGGGCTTCAGGGGCTGGATGCGATCGGTCACAGCTCCGGGTGGGACGCGCTGGCGGGCGCGGTTTCGGCGCTGAAGGCGATCGGGCGGCGGCTCGCGGCTCAGCCGGCGAGAAGCGCCGCGGCGGTCTCGGCCGCGCCCGCGTTGGACTCGGCCACCACGACGCCGGCGTCGCGCAACGCCTCGACCTGAGCGGAGCGGTTCTGCGGGTCCTCGTCCGTGCCGCAGACCGACGCGATCACGACCGGGGCCTCCCGGCCGTGCGCCGCCAGCACCGCGGCGAGCCGGCCGGCGGGATCTTCGTGCGCGCCGTGCCCCACCACCACGTCGACCAGGACGACGCCGACCTCGGGATCGGCGAGCGCCTTCGCCAGCGGCCTGTCCCGCACCGCGGGCTCGATCATGGGGTGGGGGCGCCCGCGCGTGTACTCGTCGGCGCCGAGATCGATCAGGCGGTGGCCGGACTCCGCGCCGCCCGCCCCGGGTATGGGCACGTTGGAAAAGAACCGGATACCGGCGGACATCAGCACCGCCTGCGCTTCGGCGCACAGCGATCCGCCGCTGAACAGGCCCCGAACCGTGCCCCGTTTGCGGCCGGGTCTTCCGAGGGCGGCTTCGAGCGTGCGCTCCGGCTCGGCGACACCCGCCCCGGCGAACGCATCGCCGGCCGCCTCGCGCAGCGTGGCCGCCTGGCGGGCGTTGCCGGGCAGGTCCATCGGTTCCATGCCGATGCAGCAGAGGGTGAAGCGCTTCGGGCTCGCCGCGATCCGGTCCGCGATCCGCTTCGCCGTTTCCGGATCCGGCGGTTTCGAAATCAGGACCACGCGCCGGGTCGCCCCGTCCCGGTCGAGGGCGTCGATCGCGGACAGCGTCGCCGCGCCGCCCACCGCGGCGCCGAGATCCCTGCCGCCCACGCCGATTCCGTGGCTGATCCCGCCGCCCGCCCGCGCGATCAGGCAGGCCACCTCCTGCAGCCCGGTGCCCGACGCCGCGATCAGGCCGATATCACCGCGCGGGACCGCGTTGGCGAAGCCGATGGGCGCGCCGGCGAGGATGGCCGTGCCACAATCGGGTCCCATCATCAGGAGGCCGCGCCCGCGCGCGAGGGTCTTCAGCGCGACCTCTTCCGCGAGCGCCACGTTGTCGGAGAACAGCATCACGTTGAGGCCGCGTTCGAGCGCGCGGCGCGCCTCGCGCGCGGCGAAGTCGCCGGGCACCGAAACGATGGCGAGGTTGGCGCCGGGAAGCGCGCGAAGCCCGGTCTCCAGCGAGCGCGGGTTCCACCCCGCTTCGCCCCGGCCGCTTGCCGCCGGTCCCCGGAGCGCCGCCTCCGCCGTTTCGAAGGCCGCCCGCAGCGCGTCCCCGTCGTCCGCGCGCACCGCGATCACCAGATCGTTGGGACCGGCCGCCTCCGCATCGGCGTCGAGGAGCCCGGCGTCGCGCAGCAGCTCCTTGTTGGAGGGGCTGCCCATCATCAGGGACGCCGCGGAGACCCCGGCGATATCCTGAACGGCCTGCGAGATCCGCATCAGCGCGACCGAATCGAGATAGAAGCCCGCGCGCGTCCGGGTCGCGGCGACGCCGGCGGTCATGCGACGCCCATCTCGGCCGCGAGGGCTTCGAGCGCCCGTTCGAAGCAGACCATCGGCGCCCGCACGACGCCCGCGCCGACCTGGCCGATACCCGCCTCCCTGTGGGCGATCCCGGTATTGATGGTGGGCGTCCGGCCGCTGGCAACGACCTTGCGGATGTCGATGCCCGTCGGAACGCCCGCGAAGTCGAGCGCGGGGATCGTCCATTCGGGGTTCCGCGCGACGGTGATCTCTT
Source organism: Defluviicoccus sp. (assembly GCA_028820505.1). GTDB lineage: Bacteria > Pseudomonadota > Alphaproteobacteria > MPNO01 > MPNO01 > MPNO01. Next base: position 21,268 of record JAPPIT010000153.1, on the reverse strand, counting down.
CCATGGCGCGGGTGTAGTTCAGCGCGTCCGCCGCCGTGCCCGCGCCGACGAAACCGGCGACCGCCGGCGCGGCGGCCATCGCGAAGCCGCCGAGCCCGACCGTCTCGACGATGGTGGAATCGCCGATATCGGGGTTGGCGTCGTCCTCCGAAAACCCCGGGAAGTAGAGCCCGCGGGGCATTTCCACCGGGGCGGCGAACCAGCGGTCGCCGAGCCCGCTCACGCGGATGCCGAACATGGTCCCGTTGCGGCTCATCGCGGTGACCACGCTGGAACCCTCGATGCCGCGCACCGGGTCCATGATCGCCTTCCCCATGGCCATCGCGACGTTGAGGAAGAACTGGTCGTTGCCGCCGATGAATTCGAACAGCCCGGCGAGCCGCTCCCGGTCGTCGACCGCGCGCGCGAGCGCCGGCGCGAGCGCGCGCAGCAGCAGGCTGGTGCAGCCGACATTGCGCTGGTGCATCTCGTCGCCCATCGAGAGCCCGCGCGCGATCATCGCCTTGAGCGGTATCCCCCCGGCCTCCCGCAGGGCGGCGCCGAAGGCGGGCCCGAACGTATCGGCGAGCCAGCGGAGGCGGGCCAGCACCTCGGCGTCGTTGCCGCCGAAGCGCATCACCTTGCCGAGGCCCTCGTTCAGGGTGCAGTAGGCGCGGTTTCCGAACGCGCGGTTCTCGACGACCATCACCGGCATCGACCGGGTGACGATGCCGGTCATCGGGCCTACCGCGTCGAAATGGTGGTTCGGGTGGAAGGCGACCCCGCCCGCCGCCGCGAGTTCGGCCGCCGTGTCCAGATTCTCCGCCCAGCCTTCCAGCACGATCGCGCCGGCGACGGCGCCCTTGAGCGGGCCGCACATGTCGGGCCATCCGATCGGCGGCCCGGCATGGAGGATCGTGCGGTCCCCGAGCCCCTGGATCGCATCGCCGGCAACGGCGACATCGACGAGGACCGGGTCGGCCGCCAGCATGCGTTCGACCGCGCGCGCGTTTGCCGCCTCGACGGCGGCGGCGACGTCGCCCTCCGTCATGCGCCGAGCTTGTCGAGGAGATCGATCAGCCGCCGGTCGCCGCCCGCGGGCGGGCTCCAGTCGACCTGCACCACGGCGACCCCCTCCCCTTCCAGCGTGCGCGCGAACTGCGCGAGCCCGATATTGACCACGCTTACGGGGCCGTCGAGCAGTTTCTGGATCGGGTCCTTGCGGTCATCCACCGGCGGAATTTCCTCGGGGTTTCGGCGACGCTAGTCTACCGGCTCGACGGGGGCGGTTGAACCGTGCCCGGCGAGACCGCAGAATCGCGGCGGGCCGACATCGGGAGGGCGACATGCCGGAGAACGGCGATCTGTCCGGGCTGGTGGCCGACGACAGGATCCACCGGAAAATCTTCCAGGACCCGGCGATCTTCGACCTCGAAATGGAGCGGATTTTCGCGCGGAGCTGGGTCTATGTCGGCCACGGCTCGCAGGTGCCGGAGCCCGGCGACTTCCTGTGCACGCGAATCGGCGCCCAGCCCGTCGTCATGACCCGCCACACCGACGGCAGGGTCCACGTCCTCTACAACCGTTGCGGCCATCGCGGGGTGAAGGTGGTCGCGGAGGAACGGGGCAACGCCAGGCGCTTCGTGTGCATGTATCACGGCTGGACCTACGACACGAACGGCGACCTCGACTTCGTGACCCAGCCCGAGGGCTACCCCGAGGGGCGCCACCCCGACAAGGTGCGCGACGGCATGGGACGGGTCGCGCGCGTCGACGACGTCTGCGGCTTCGTGTTCGCCAACCTGTCTCCGGAAGGTCCGGGGCTGCGCGACTGGCTCGGCGCCAACGTCATCTGCCTCGAGGACCTCGCGGCCAGCGCGCCGGACGGCGAGGTCGAGATCCGGGGCGGCGTCCACCGTTACATGTATCGCGGCAACTGGAAGTTCCAGATCGACAACCTGTCGGACATGTACCACCCGGCCTACAGCCACGAATCCTCGTCGCGGCCCACCGGGCAGCAATTCGCCCGGCGCAAGGGCGACAAGGGCGGCATCGAGTTTCGCGAAAAGCGGGGCCGGGTGAAGTCGATGGACCCGCTCGGCGTCTCCGCGCTCCCCAACGGCCATTCCTGGCAGGGCGGGCTGCCGCAGATCGAGAACACGTCCGAACTCCACCGGGAATATGTCAGGCGGCTGGAAGCGCGGCTCGGGCCGGAGCGCACGAAGGATATCCTCGCCAAGACGCGGCACAACGTCATCTTCTATCCCAACATGGCGATGCAGGAGCTCAACCCGCATATCCGCGTCATCCGCCCGGTCGCCGCCGACCTGACGGAGATCTTCGTCTACCCGATCCGGCTGAAGGGCGCGCCGGAGCAGATGTTCCGCGAGCAGATCCGCATCCTGAACGGCACCCATTCGGCGTCCTCGATGGTCCAGACCGACGACGTGGAAGCCTTCGCCCGCGCGCAGGAGGGCCTCTCCACGACCGGCAACGAGTGGATCCTGCTCGCCCGGGCGGGGCCGGAGACGGTCGACCACAATACCGGGCGGGTGCGCTCGATCGGCACCAGCGAGGTCGCCATGCGCAACCACTACGCGACCTGGCTTTCCCTGATGTCGCGCGAGCGATGACCGGCGCGGAGAACGGGCCGGGCGACGCGGCGCTCGCCGAACTGATCGTGGCGCGCGAGGTCGAGCGTTTCCTGATCCGCGAGGTCGGGCTGCTCGACGACCGCCGGTTCGAGGACTGGATCGAGCTGTTCGCCGAGGACGGGACCTACTGGGCGCCGGCGCGGATCGACCAGGACGACCCGTGGGAGCATGTCTCGCTCTTCTTCGACGACCGCGAGCTGATGACGACCCGGCTCGCCCGGCTGCGCCATCCCCGGGTCTACGCCCAGATCCCGCACAGCCGGACCAGCCACACCATCGGCAATGTCACGGTCGACCCGCCCGATCCCGCGGCTCGCGAATACGAGGTCACCGCGCGCTTCGTCATGCTCGACTACCGTCCGGGGCACGGGCAGCGGTCGTTCGGCGGGCGCTACGACTACCGGCTGGTGCGCGACGGCGCGGGCTTCCTGATCGCCGCCAAGAAGGCGACGCTGCTGAACTGCGACGACGTGCACGAGGCTATCTCGATCCCGTTCTAGGATCGGTTTCCATCGGCCGACTGCACAAAAAAAATGTCTTAAATGGAAAAAATCGGTTGACGGGACGCGAATCCTGTCGTAAAGTGTAAGTTCGATGCGAATACGCCGCTCCGCCTCCCGGCCGGGCGGCGTTTTTCGTTTCGAGCCCCGACATCCACCCTCAGGAGACAGAAATGATTGCCCCGTCCTCGTACGGGCCGCGCGCCGCGCGGCCTGCGCTCCTGCCGCCGACCTGGCCCCCGTTCGACCCGGAAACGGGCGAGTTCGACCTTTCCGACGAAGCCGGCCCGCCCGACGGGTTCTTCGTCGATCCCGACGTCGCCATGCGCATCGCCGAGGCCACCGCCATCGCGGAAGGGCTGTCGCCGGCGGAGGCGTGGCGCGATTCCAACCGCAAGCGCTCCGAGCTGACGCACGCCCAGTGGGACCTCGACGTGCGCCGGCGCGCCTACGAGGAAGCGCAGGCATTTTCGTTCGACGACCCGGCGGAGAACGGCGAGCCCGTGTTCGCCGACCTCTCGCCGGAAGACGCCGCCAGCATCGACACGTTCTCCGGATTCACGAACCTCCAGGTCGATTTTCCCCCGGAACATGGCGGGTACATCGCGCGCGTCTACGACCCGGCGGAAAATGTCGAAATCGGCCGCTTTCCGCGAAAGCTGGTCCTCAATGTCGCGGAAGACATGGCCGGGTCCGGCACGGTCGACGCGGAAGCGAATCTTTCCGATCCGGCACGGGACTCCGACGACGAGGGCGGCTGGTTTTCGCGGTTCCTGCCCAGCGACCGCATACGGGACATCGTCCTCGATCTCCTGCCGGGTATCGGCAACGTGCGTTCCGGCATGGAGGCTTATAAGAGCTACCGCAAGGCGATCGAGGCAGTGGAGCGGGAGGACTGGAACGCGTTCCTGAAGCATGGCGGGATGGGCTTGCTCAACACGCTGGGCGCGGTGGGCGGCCCCTTCAGCGCGCCTCTGATTCGGCTGGCCAAGCTCGGCATTCGACAGCTCGTCCGCGCAACGCCGGGGGCTCGGGAAGCCGCGGCGGCGCATCGCCTCTACCGGGCGAAGAACCGGGCCGACGTGCCGTATCGGAGCACTCCGGTGCAGAAGGCCCTCGGCAGAGCGTTCCGCGAGCTGACCGACGATCAGAAGAAGACGCTGAGAGGTCTGTTCCCGGGCGTGTTGGGCAGGGCCGGGGAACGCCACGCCGTTCGCCTTCTCGAAGATGCGGGCCAGACGGTGACGACGAAGGCGTCCAAGACCACGACGAAGGTCGACATGGGCGGAAGGACGGTAAAGCGCCGCTACGATGGGCTGATCGAGGAGGTCCAGCGCAACTTCTTCGTCGATGCCTTCAAGATCTTCCGTCCCCACACCAGGACCGCGGCGATCGAGGCGAAGGTGGGGGCATCGCGGCTGGGTCGGCAGAAGAAGATCGACCGGGCCATGGAGGCGGACGGGTCGTATGCCCAGGAGGCCGTGCATTTGCGTTTCTCCGTGAAGAACATTCCGGAGAAGGACTTCGAACACGCGGTCCGCCAATTGTTCGCGAAGCACGTCTCCTCGGGGAAATTCAGCGCAAAGGAGGTCGACCGGATCGTGGGTGGGTTCAAGCGGCTGCGGCGGGGCCACGGCGACTGGGTCACCGGGGAAGTGGTGGTCGGAATCGGCGCCCGCATGCTCGCCAACCGCTACGCCCGGGATGGGGAAGAACATCGGCGGAAATCGGGCGAAGGCTGGCGCGAGGACGCCGGGTATCACGGCGCGGCGATCGACCAACTCATGACCGGCGCATAGTGCCGCACCGCGCCGCAGGCGACGCCGCCCGGATACGGGGCTATGATCCGGCCCGTTGCGCGACAACGGGGAGGACGCTCCATGCCGGTTCCGTTTTCGGGCGGCTGCGCCTGCGGCGCGATCCGCTATACCTGCTCGAAGGAGCCCTTCGTCTCCTACGCCTGCCACTGCACGGAGTGCCAGAAGCGGACCGGGGCGGCGTTCGGCATCTCGATCCAGGTGCCGGCCGAGGGGCTCGCCGTCGACAAAGGCGAGCCGAAGGCGCGGCGGCGCGTCGCCGACAGCGGCAACGAGATCGACGTCAGGTTCTGCGGCGATTGCGGCACGTCGGTGTTCGCCGGCGGGCCGGCGCGCCCGCATGTCAGGGTGGTCTTCGTCGGCACGCTCGACGATCCGGGCTGGGTGCCGATCCAGGCGAATATCTGGACGCGGAGCGCGCTGCCCTGGGTCCATCTCGACCCGGCGGTCGAACGCTTCGAGATGCTGCCCGATTTCGCCAGATACTTCGAGAACAGGTAGAGGGACGCAGGCATGGCCAGACGCAAGAGCATCGAGATCGAGAGCTTCCGGCACGCCAACCCGATCCCCAACGCGTCCCGGATCGGCAACCTGGTGATGTCGGGGGTGATCCTCGGCCGCGATCCCGAGACCGGCGAATACCCGCCGAGCCTCGCCGAGCAGGCGGCGCTGGTGTTCCGTTTCATGCGCGAGACCGTCGAGGCCGCCGGCGGCACGACCGACGACATCCTGAAGGTCAATTTCTACCTCAAGGACGCGTCCGACCGCGCCGCCCTCAACGCGCTGTGGACCGAGATGTTCCCCGACCCGGACGCGCGGCCGGCGCGCCATTCGCAGCCCGACGTCTCGGGCCGGGACGGCGTGTTCGTCCAGTGCGACTTCACCGCGGTGATCGACTGAGGGGACCGGAGGGGTGGTGGGCCCGGCCGGACTCGAACCGGCACCCCCTTACGGAGAGCGGATTTTAAGTCCGCTGTGTCTGCCAATTCCACCACGGGCCCACGCGTCCCGCGGATGATACGCCGGGCGCGGACGGGGTCCTAGCGGAGACTGCGGAAGCGTCCCTCGATACGGCGCTGACGCGCCTACTCGGGATGAGGTTCGAAGAGAGAGTCCCTCACCCTGAGTAGCCGCGAAGGGGCGTATCGAAGGGCGGGCGCGGTTGCGTCCGTGCCGGTCGGGTGCCAGCATCCTTCCCGTCGAAACCGGCTGGACAACCCCCATGCTGCGCTCGGGTGAGGCGTATCTGGACGCGATCCGCGACGGGCGGGCGGTCTATATCGGCAAGGAACGGGTGGGCGACGTCACCGACCATCCGGCGTTCGCCAACGCCGCCCGGATGTACGCCGCGATGTACGACCTCAAGCGCGCCGACGCCATGCGGGACGTGCTCTGGGTCGAGGCGGACGGCGGGCGGTTCCCGGCCTGGTTCCTCAAGCCCCGCAGCCGGCGCGACCTCGAGATCCGGACCGCCGCGCACCGCGCCGTCGCCGCCTTCTCGCACGGTCTGCTGGGCCGCTCGCCCGACCATGTGGCGTCCTCGATTACCGGGCTCGCCATCGGGTCTTCGGTGTTCGACCGCGACGGCGGCGACTACGCGAAGCGCATCGAGGCCTATTACGAGCATGCGCGATCGCGCGACCTCTACCTCGCCTACGCGATCCTGCCGCCGCAGGGCGCGCGCAAGCCGGAACTCTACCAGAGCGCCGACAAGAGCCCGCCGACGCTCCGCGTGACCGCGGAAGACAATGAGGGCGTCGTCCTCAACGGGATGAAGATGTTGGCGACCGGCGCGGTGTTCGCCGACGAGCTCTGGATCGGCAACATCATCCCGCTCGCGCCGAGCCAAATTAAGGAATCGGTGACCTGCGCGGTGCCGGTGAACGCGCCCGGCGTCTCGCTCTGGGCGCGCAAGCCGTTCGGCGCGGCGCAGGGGATCGAGTTCCACAACCCGCTCTCCCACCGCTTCGACGAATCGGACTCGATGATCGTGTTCGACGACGTGCACGTGCCGTGGGAGCGCGTCTTCGTCCACGACAACCCGGCGCTCTCGCGCGACATCTATGTCGAGACGCCGGCGCACTACATGTCGAACCACCAGTCGAACGTGCGCTTCGCCGCCAAGCTCCGGCTGCTGATCGGGCTCGCCTCGAAGATCGCGCGGTCGAACGGGGCGCGCGACATCCCGGCGGTGCGCGAGGTGCTGGGCGAGCTCGCCTCGATGGAGGCGGCCTACGGGGGCATCGTCGACGGCCAGCTCCAGGCGTTCGGCGAGACCGGCAACGGCTACGTCCACGTGAACGAGCGCTACATGTACGCGGCGATCAACTACGCGGTCGAGAACTACGGAACGATCTGCGACCGCATCCGCACGCTGATGGGCGGCGGCGTGTTCCAGATGCCGGCGAGCATCGACGTCCTCGATGACCCGGCGCTCCGCCGACCCTTCGAGGATTACTGGTCGACCGCGGACGAGACCGCCGTCGAGCGCATGAAGCTGTTCCACCTCGCCTGGGACATGCTGGGCTCGGAATTCGCCATGCGCCACGACCAGTACGAGAAGTTCTATGTCGGCCAGCGCTTCATCGTGCGCGACTACAATTTCCGCCACACGCCGTGGGACGACTACGAGGGCATCGCGGACGGAATCATGGCGGGCTACGACGCGCCGTAAGCGTGCGCGGTTGCCGTCCCGCGCGGCGCTGCCTAGAGTTTCGGGCCGAACGGAACCGAGCGCGGCAGAAACAACCAACAGGGATGCGAGACATGCTCAAACGGATTGCGGTATTTGGGGCGATCGCCGCCACGGCGGCGGCCGCGGGCGCGGTCTTCCCGACCGGCGCGATCGCGGCGGACAAGCAGAACCTGCGCTACAGCCAGTGGCTGCCTCCGGCGCACTGGACCCAGCGGCCGCTCTTGCACAAGTGGTACAAGAAGGTGTCCAAGGCGACCGGCGGCCGGGTGAACATCCAGCCGACGGCGAAGGGCCTCGGCGCCCCGCCCCGGCAGTATCAGCTCGCCCGCGACGGCATCGCCGACGTGGTCTGGGTGGTCCACGGCTACACCCCGGGCTCGTTCCCGCTGAGCGAGATGGTGGAGCTTCCGTTCATCACCCGCAGCGGCGAGGCGAACTCGGTCGCCTACTGGCGGATATTCAAGAAGGTCCTGGAGCCCGCGGGGATGCACAATGAGGTGCATACGCTGACGATGTTCGTCCACGTGCCTGGGCAGGTCTACAACAACAAGCGGCCGATCAACGCGCTCGCCGATTTCAAGGGGCTCAAGCTGCGTATCCCGAACGCCATCGTGTCGGAGGCTCTGAAGTCGCTCGGCGCGGTGCCCATGTCGGCGCCCGTCACCAAGCTGCGCGACGGGCTCGCGAAGGGCGTGTTCGACGGCACCAGCCTGACCGACGAGGCGATCTATGCCTTCAAGATCGCCAAGTTCACCAAGTACGCCACCCATATCCCGGGCGGGCTCTACAACGTCTCGTTCTCGATGGCGATGAACAAGGCGAAATGGCAGAAGATCGCGGCGAAGGACCAGGCCACCGTCATGGAGCTGGCCGGCGAGGCGCTCTCCAGGGAGATCGGGCGCAAGTGGGACGAGCGCGAGGCATGGGCGCCGACCAAGCTGAAGGAGGACGGCGTGGTCTGGAACACGCTCGAGGGCAAGGCGCTCGCCGGCCTCAAGGAAAAGCTGAAGCACTACGAGGCGCGCTGGATCGAGAAGGCCAACAAGAACGGCATCGACGGCGCGAAGACGATCGAAATGTACCGCGCCGAGGTCGCGGGCTACCGCAGCTAGGGCGTATCCGTTCTCGTTGGAGCGGGTGCGGTGTCGCGTCCCTCGATACGGCGCTGGCGCGCCTACTCGGGATGAGGATATTTCTTGTGGTCTACCCACCTCTCCTCGTCCTGAGTAGCGGCGAAGCCGCGTATCGAAGGGCGCGGCGCGCGATCTAGCCGCGCCGGCGGCCGGCAGCCCGCATGTCCGCTCTCGGAGAGCACGCGCGCGAAGGCGGGCCGGAACGGCGCCTCGCGCATTTTCTCGACGTCACGCTCGGCACGGTGCTCGCCGTGCTGGTCTTCGCGATGATGGCGCTCACCTTCGTCGACGTGTTCGGCCGGCAGGCGTTCAACGCGCCGGTTCCCGCCGGGTTCGAGGTGACCGAGGTGATGATGGGCTTCACCGTCTATCTCGGCCTCCCCATCGTCTGCGCCCGGCAGGACCACATCGCGATCGGCCTTCTCGACGGCCTGTTCCGCGGCCCGGCCCGGCGCATCCAGAAGTTCCTCATCCACCTGCTCGCCGCCGCGCTCGGCCTGTTCTGGACGCGCGAGATGTGGATCCAGGCGCGCGCGCTCGACGAAGCCAACGAGCTGATGATGTTCCTGCGGATCGAGACCGGGATCTTCGTCTACGGGATGGCGGCCCTGACGCTGCTGGCGGCGGCGATCCTTCTGTTCCTCGCCGGCATGGCGCTCGCCGGCCGCGGCGAAGGGAACGGCTGAGCGATGGAAGCGGTCGTCATCGGCTTCGTCGCCCTGTTCGCGCTGCTGCTGCTGCAGGTGCCGATCGCCTTCGGCATGGGGCTGGTGGGAACGCTCGGCTTCGCCTGGTTCGTCGGGCTCGGGCCGGCGATGAGGAGCATCGGCAACACCGCCACCGACATGGTGATGGTCTACGACTTCTCGGTGCTGCCGCTGTTCATCCTGATGGGCAATTTCGTCGCGCGGTCGGGGATCAGCCAGGATCTTTACGAGGCGTCGAACAAGTGGCTCGGGCACCGGCGCGGCGGCCTCGCGATGGCGACCGTCGTCGCCTGCGGCGGGTTCAGCGCGGTCTGCGGGTCGAGCTTCGCCACCGCCGCCACCATGGCCAAGGTCGCGATGCCGCCGATGCGGCGGTTCGGCTATGCCGACAGCCTCGCGGCCGGCTCGATCGCCGCCGGCGGCACGCTCGGCATCCTGATCCCGCCGAGCATCGCGCTGGTGTTCTACGGCATCATGACCGAGACCGACATCGGCCAGCTCTTCGCGGCCGGGATTATCCCGGGGATCATCGGGGTCGCGCTCTATTCGGCGGCGGTCGCGGTGATGACCCGGATCAACCCCGAGCTCGGCCCGCCCGCCGACCCGGTGCCGTGGTCCGAGCGTATCCGCGCGCTGAGCGGCGTGTGGGGCATGCTGGTGCTGTTCCTGATCGTGATGGGCGGCATTTATGTCGGCTTCTTCACCCCGACCGAGGCCGCCGGGATCGGGGCGACGGGCGCCTTCGTGATCGCGCTCGCCCGGCGCACGCTGACGTTCCGCGTCACGCTGGAGATCCTGGCCGAGAGCGGACGCACGACGGCGGTGCTGATGACGCTGCTGATCGGCTCGCTGCTGTTCGCCAACTTCATCAACGTCTCGCGCCTCCCGAACGTCCTCGCCGACTGGTTCGAGAGCGTCGACATCGCGCCGATCGCGGTCGTCCTGATCTGCGTCGCGATCTACATCGTCCTCGGCTGCATCCTGGAAAGCGTGTCGATGATGCTGCTGACGGTGCCGGTCTTCTATCCCGTCATGCAGACGCTCGGCTTCGACCTGATCTGGTTCGGCATCGTCGTCGTGGTGGTGATCGAGATCAGCCTGATAACGCCGCCGATCGGGCTCAACGTGTTCGTTCTCAACGCGATGCTGCCCGACATCAGGCTGACGGAGATATTCCGCGGCGTCCTCCCCTTCGTCGCGGCGGATCTGGTGCGCGTCGCGCTGATCGTGTTCATCCCGGCGCTGTCGCTCTATTTGCCGAGCTTCATGGAGTGAATTGGGGCTTATATGGACGACTCGACGAGCGAGAGGCTCGCGACACTTCTTCCGTCATGCCCGGACTTGTTCCACTGCTGTCCGGTTTAATTTTTGCGAGCGGGGCGAATGGCTTGAGTACGAGCGGTTTCCGGCGGATCGCGCGGGTCGAGGCTCGGATTTCGGCACGCCGGCATCTCCCGTCGCCGTCCCCGGTCTCGCCCGGGTTTCCCCCACCGTCATGCCCGGACTTGTTCCGGGCATCCACGTGGGTCCGCTGGCTCGCTTGTCCCCGCTCACAGCGCAATGCCGCGAGACGTGGATGCCCGGAACAAGTCCGGGCATGACGGGATGGGGCCAGGTGTCGGAGAACGCGCGCACCGCCCGACCTTGTCCCCGCCCATCGGCGCACAGCCCGCGCCGCAAATCTAAACCGGACAGCAGTGGAACAAGTCCGGGCATGACGACGTGGGGGTGGACGTTGCGCAGGCCATGACGGGCGGCGCTCCGGTCGCCGATCCGCGCTGGGTAAACCGGCCGCCTGTCAAGCTATCCGTATAAGCGCCAATGAATTCACTCCGGGTTTGAACCGCGGGCCGAAGCCTGCGATCATCGGCCGCATGGCAACCGCCGCCCTGTACACTCCGAAGAGCCTCGCGCCCGAGCAGTTGGCGTTCTACCGCGAGCACGGCTATCTGACGCCATTCCGGGCGGTCGGGACGGACGAAACCGCCGCCATGCGCGCCTCGCTCGATGCCTTCGAGGCGGAGCGCGGATTCTCGGCCGGCGACATCCACATGAAGGGCCATCTCTGCTTCCCCTGGTCGCACGCCCTCGCCGCGCGAGCGGAGATCCTGGACGCGGTGGAGGACCTGGTCGGCCCGGATATCCTGCTCTTCGCCTCGAAATTCTGGATCAAGCCGCCGCATTCCGAGCGCTTCGTCTCGTGGCACCAGGACTCGGCCTATTTCGGTCTCGACCCGCACGCGCTCGCCGCGGTCTGGATCGCGCTTACCGACAGCAACCGGTCCAACGGTTGCATGCGCGTGATCCCGGGCTCGCATCGGGGGACCGCCCACTGGCACCGGGAGACCCCGGACGACGACAATTTGCTGGGCCGCGGGCAGACCATCGAAGGGCTGGATGAATCGAAGGCCGTCGACCTGGAGCTTCGGGAGGGCGAGTTCTCGATCCATCACGAGCGCACGGTGCACGGCTCGCTGCCGAACGGAACCGACGGGCCGCGCATCGGGCTGGCGCTGTTCTACATCCCGACTTCGGTGCGCTCGACGATCGGCCGGCGCGCGGCGACCCTGGTGCGCGGCGTCGACAAATTCGGGCATTGGGACGACGAGCCGGCGCCCGAGATCGACGGCGATCCCGCCATTCTCGAATACATGCGCGCCGCGCAGCGGCGCTATCACGACCCGGCCTACACGCAGGAAGCCAGCGCGGGATAGGCCTCAGCCCCCGGAGACGTGCAGGATCGCGACCATCGAGACGACGGCGAGCGTCACGCCGGCGTTGAGCCTCCACATGCCCTTCCTGCGCGCGGCGTCGGGCAGCGACCGGTTCGTCATCGCGGCGAAACCCTGGAATCCGAGCAGGACCCCCACCCCCAGCATCAGCCCGAGGACCGGCGCTTCCCAGCTCATCCGTCTTCCGGCTCGGGCGGGCTGTCGGGCGATTCGTCGGTCGGTTCCCCGCCGAGCGCGACCAGCGCCTCCCTGACCTCGGCGAGCGCGCGGTCGAGCCGCGCCCCGTCGGTGCCGCGCAAGACGACGCTGACGCCGAACCGGCGCTGCCGCATCGCGGGATAGCTGCCGATGTCGATGTCGGGATAGCGGTCCTGCACCTCGCCGAGCGCCTCGGCGATGGCGCCCTCGGGCAGGTGCACGTGGACCGCGCGCGCCTCCATGCGCGAACCGCCCACCAGGTGCTGCTTCATCCCGTCGAACATCGCCTGCATGATCTGCGGCACGCCGGCGAGGACGAACACGTTCTCCTTCCGGTAGCCGGGCGCCGCGCTGACCGGGTTGGCGATCAGCTCGGCGCCGTCGGGGAAGGTCGCCATGCGCATCCGCGCCTCGTTCATCTCGCCGCTGCGCAGGTAGGAGCGGATGAGCTCGACGATCTCGGGGTCGCGGTACATGCCGACGCCGAACGCCTCGGCGACGCATTCCGACGTGATGTCGTCGTGGGTCGGCCCGATCCCGCCGGTGGTGATCACGTAGTCGAACGCGGCGCGGCATTCGTTCACCGTGTCGACGATCTTCCTCCGGTCGTCGGGAACGATGCGGACCTCGCGCAGCCGGATGCCGAGCGATTCCAGCCCCCTGGCGAGGTAGTTGACGTTCTTGTCCTGGGTGCGGCCGGACAGGATCTCGTTGCCGATTACCACGACGCAGGCGGTGACGATTCCCTGTTCGGCCATTGGAGCTCCCGGGCGGCGCGACCGGGCGGCATATTACGCGCGCGCCCGGCGGCGAACCAGACTCGCCGGTCCCGCTATCGGGCTGGACCGCCCGCTTGCGCGGACCGTATAAACGGCCCATGACCGACCGCCGGGGATCTTCCGAAACATCGCGCGAGCCCGTGCCGCACGTGCCGATTCACGGGCCTGACGCGTTCGCCGCCATGCGGCGGGCGGGCCGGCTCGCCGCCGAGGTGCTCGACTTCATCACGCCCCACGTCGTGCCGGGGGTGACGACGGGCGCGCTGGACGCGCTGTGCCACGAATTCATCCTCGACCGTGACGCGGTCCCGGCGCCGCTCAACTATCGCGGCTTTCCGAAGTCGATCTGCACCTCGGTCAACCATGTCGTCTGCCACGGCATCCCGGGCGACAAGGTGCTGAAGGACGGCGACATCCTGAACATCGACATCACGGTGATCCTCGACGGCTGGCACGGCGACACCAACCGCATGTTCCCGGTCGGCCGCGTCGGGGTGAAGGCGCGCCGCCTGATGGACGCGACCCACGAATCGCTGATGCGCGGGATCGCGGCGGTGCGCCCCGGCGCGACGCTGGGCGATATCGGCCACGCGATACAGAGCTATGTCGAGGGCGAGCGCTACTCGGTGGTGCGCGATTTCTGCGGCCACGGGCTCGGGCGGGTCTTCCACTGCCCGCCGAGCGTCCTCCATTACGGCCGTCCGGGCGAAGGGATGAGGCTCGCCGAGGGCATGTTCTTCACCATCGAGCCGATGGTGAACGCCGGGCGCTACGAGACCAAGATCCTGTCCGACGGCTGGACGGCGGTGACCAAGGACCGCTCGCTCTCGGCCCAGTTCGAGCATTCGCTGGGCGTGACCGCCGACGGCTGCGAGATCTTCACGCTTTCTCCCGCCGGGCTGCACAAGCCGCCCTACGGGTGAAAACCCAACCTCACGGGAGGAACGCGGTGAGCAAGTCCCTCGGCGCCCTGTGGCGCGACCGGTTCGAACTCGACAACCCGGCCCTGGAGAACGAAGCCGCGGACCCGGCGGTGGAGACGCTGCTCGCGCACCGGACGCAGCGGCTCTACACCGACGAACCGGTCCCGGCCCCGGTCCTCGACACGCTGATCGCCGCCGCCCTCTCGGCCGCGACCAAGTCGGACCTGCAGCAGGTCTCGTTCATCCGGATCCGCGACCGCGCGCTGCGCGGGCGCATCGGCGCGCTGCTCCCCGGCATGCCGTGGATCGTCCAGGCGCCCGAGTTCTTCGTCGTCTGCGGCGACAACCGGCGGATCCGGCGGGTGTGCGCGCTGCGCGGCCTCCCCTACGAGAACGACACGATGGACGCGGTGCTGAACGCCGCCATCGACGCGGCGATCGCGATGCAGCAGATGGTCTGCGCGGCCGAGATCATGGGCCTCGGCTGCTGCCATATCAGCCACGTGCGCGACCATGTGGAGACGATCGCGGAGATGCTGGAGATCCCCGACCACGTGTTCCCGATCTCCGGGCTCTGCGTCGGCTACCCGGCGCGGGAGGGGTTCGTCAGCGTCCGCCTCGCCCCCTCGGCGACCGTCCATACCGACCGCTACGACGACAGCCGCCTCGCCGACGAGATCGACGGCTACGACCGCCGCCGCGACGCCCGCTACGCGATCCCGGCGGAGAAGTACAAGCACACCGGCCGCTTCGGCACGCCCGAATTCTACGGCTGGTCGGAGGACAAGGCGCGCCAGATGGCGGTCGACGACGGCAGCACCATGCGGGCCTATCTGGAAAAGGCCGGCTTCGCGCTGGCGTAAACGTCCCGCCTGCGCCTAACCGTCATGCTCGGCGAAGGCCGAGCATCCACGTTTTTTTGTTGTTCCGCGGTCCCGAAAAAAACTCGTGGATGGTCGGCCTCCGCCGACCATGACGGGCGGGGCTGCCGCGCTCGGTCGAAATAGGCCACCCCTCACCTGCCCGCGAGGAACAGCACCTCGGTCTTGCGCGGCAGGTCGCGGAAGCTGAGCTCGACGGACGGGCCGTCATGGTGGCGGACCGGCCACCTGGCCTCGGCCCGGGCGATGAACGCCTGCACCCCGCCCATCGAGCCGTAATGCATCGGGATGACCAGCATCGGCTTTATCCTGCCCAGCACCTCGAACAGCTCCTGGTGGCTCATCGTCCACATGCCGTCGATCGGCGCGAACGCGATGTCGATACGTCCCAGATCGCGCAGCTGGTCCTCGGACAGCACGTGGTGCAGGTGCGAGATATGGACGATGCAGAGCCCCTGGCTCTCGACGACGAACATCGAGTTGCCGTTGCGCCATCTGCCGCCGAACTCGGCGAGGTTGGTGGGCACGTTGCGCACCCGGACGTCCTTCACCGAGACGTTGTGCCGCGCGATGCCGCCCGCCGGGTCCCAGCCGCGCAGCACGTGCTCGATCCCCTCGTCGACGGAATAGCTGTAATGCGTGTCGTGCGAGTTGTTCATGGTGACGATCGTGGGCAGGCGCCGCGGCCGGACATAGTCGTTGTAGTCGGTGGCGACGCGCACCCCCAGCGGCGACTCGATGACGAACGTCGAATGACCGACGAATTCGATCCGCACGTGATGCGCCTTGACGGCGGCGACGCGGAACGATGCCGGCATGAAGCCGCCCGGCGCGCGCGCCATCGGATAGCAGCTCGCCTCCGCCGCGCCGCCGGTTCCCGCCCAGGCGAAAAGCGCGCCGGCCAACGCAATCGCCACTCGCTGGAATGCGCCCATAGCCCTGCCCACCCGAGAGATGTCGACCGGCGGCCATTGTCGCCGCGAAATGCCGTCGACACCAGCGCCGACGGGTTTTGACCGGCCGGGACGAGTAGGCGAGACTGACGCCGGCATGAGCGCGGCGACGAAGAAACCCGGCCATCACGGCCACCGCGAGCGCCTTCGCGACCGTTTCCTCAAGGGGGGCGCGGGCGCGCTGGCCGAATACGAAATGGTCGAACTGCTGCTCTTCCAGGCGGTCGCGCGGCGCGACACCAAGCCGATCGCCAAGGCGCTGATCGCGCGCTTCGGCTCCTATGCGGGCGTGCTCCGGGCCGAGCCGGCGGAACTGCAGACGGTGGACGGCGTCGGAAAGTCGGCGGCGGTCGCGATCCGCGTCGTCGCCGAGGCCGCGGCCCTGCTGGGCCGCGAGGAATCGCTCGGCGGCGAGGTCCTCAACTCATGGGACCGGCTGGTGGCCTATCTGCGCACGCGGATGGCGCACGAGAAGAGGGAGTGCTTCCGGGTGCTCTTTCTCGACACCCGGAACCGGCTGATCGGGGACGAGGAGCAGCAGCGCGGCACGGTCAACCACACGCCGGTCTACCCGCGCGAGGTGATGAAGCGGGCGCTGGAGCTGACCGCGAGCGCGGTCATCCTGGTGCACAACCACCCGTCGGGCGACCCGAGCCCGTCCAAGGCCGACATCGACATGACCCGCCAGGTGCGCGACGTGGGCAAGAGCCTCGGCATCGTGCTCCACGACCACGTGATCGTCGCCCGAGGCGGGCATTCGAGCTTCCGCGCGATGGGGCTGCTGGATTGAGGAGAAACGCATGTCGCTCTTGCCGCTGACCATGACCTTCTGGGATTACGACCGGGTGCGCCCGCTGGCCGACGGCACGGTGACGATCGAGGGCTGCGACGCGGTCCATTTCGCGCTCGACATCCACGACATCTTCTTCCGCGCGATCCGCAACCGCGAGTTCGACGTGACCGAGCTCTCCTTCTCCTCCTACATGATGACGGTCGACCGGGGCGATGCGCCCTATGTCGCGATCCCGGTGTTCCTGTCGCGCATGTGGCGCTACTCCGCGATCTACATCCGCACCGACCGCGGCATCGAGGCGCCGGAGGACCTCAAGGGGCGCGAGGTCGGCGTGCCGGAATACCAGGTCACCGCCGCGCTCGCCGCCCGCGGCATGCTGTCGGACGAGTACGGGGTGAAGGCCTCGGACATCGTCTGGCGCACCGGCGGGATCGAGGACCCGGGCCGGCCGGAGAAGGTGAGCCTCGACCTGCCGGCGGACATTGTCTGCACGCCGATCCCGGCCGACAAGAGCCTGAGCGGCATGATGGTCGCGGGCGAGCTCGACGCGATGGTCTCGCCGCTGCCGCCGTCCTGCTTCACCGCCGGGCACCCCGATATCGGCCGCCTGCTGCCGGACTACCGCGCGCTGGAGAAGGCCTACTGGGAGAAGACCGGCGTGCATCCGATCATGCACGTGGCCGCGATCCGCCGCGAGCTCGTGGAACAGCATAGATGGCTCGCCAACAACGTGTTCGAGGCCTTCGAGAAGGCGAAGAGGCTCACGATGCCGGGCTTGCGCAATTTCGGCGCGGTCAAGGCCACCGTGCCGTGGCTCGCCGCCGAGGTCGAGGAGACGATCGCGCTGATGGGCGAGGATTACTGGCCCTACGGCGTCGAGCGCAACCTCGAATCGATCGCGACCATGGCGCGCTGGTCCCGCGAGCAGGGGCTGTCGAAGCGCCTGCTGACGCCGGAGGACCTGTTCGCCCCCGAGACGCTGGAGCGGTCGAAGAGCTAGGGCCGCATTTCTCACCAGTGTCATGGTCGGCGGGGGGTCGGGGTGTCGGCTCCCCGGCGCGGAGGCCGCGTTTCGCGGAGTGCCGCATACAAGTTCAGGTTGAAATACTGCTTGCAACCCAACCGGATCGGTGGTATGCCATATCGATATCGATAACCCTGACGGCAGGAACGAAAGGGGAACCTGTATGCGCCAGGAACCAAACAGGAACGTGTTGCCGTAATGAAGAGGCCTCGTCGAAGCCTCGCACGGCCGGAGAGCCCCGCTCGCCGCGCGGGCCGGCGGCGGCGCGCGGACCCGGCCGGTGCGCCGTAGACGGTTGAATCCGAACGGTTTTTCGCCCCCGCGCCGCGCCGCCTCCGGCGCCGTCCCGAGGCGCCGCCGGGCGCGAAGCGGCGGCGGCCGATTCCGGGCCCGGGCCCGGCGATGACGGCGCGGCGAAAATCGATTACTGAACGCCTCGGAACGATTACTTACAATTGATGGTTGGACTTCTTATTCGATTATGTCGTTATTGTCATGAGCAAACGGAACCGCATCGCCATTTCCCGCCGCGCCGTGGACCGGCTGCGCGCCGCGGGCGGGGACGCGATCTTCTGGGACCGCGACCTGCCGGGCTTCGGCGTGCGCGTCTACCCCTCGGGCCGGAAGGTCTATGTCGTCCAGGCGCGCGCCGGCGGCGGGCCGAGGCGGGTGTCGCTGGGCGCCGACGGCGAGCTGACGCCCGAGCGCGCGCGCAAGCGGGCGGCTTCGGTCATCGCGCGTATCAAGGCGGGCCAGGACCCGGAAGCCGCCTGCGCGCCGGACGGGCCCACCGTGGCCGACCTCGCCGAGCGCTACATGAGGGTGCACGTGGCGGCGAGTTGCAACGCGCACACCGCCGGCATCTACCGGGGCTCGCTGGAGAACCACATCCTGCCGGCGCTCGGCGCGATGCCGCTCGGCGCGGTCGGGCACGCCGAGGCGGAGGCGCTGCACCGCCGGCTCGGCGCCACCCCGCGCGCCGCCAACCGGGCGGTCGCGATCCTCGCCAAGATGTTCTCGCTCGCCGAGCAGTGGGGGATGACTCCGGAGGGCGGCAACCCCTGCCGGTCGATCCGCAAGTACCGCGAGGGGCGGCGCGAGCGGTTCCTCAGCCGCGCGGAGTACCGCCGCCTCGGCGCGGCGCTGGCCGAGGCGGAGGCGGACGGCTCGGCCTCGCCGCACGCGGTCGCCGCGCTGCGCCTGCTGATGCTGACCGGCTGTCGGTCGAGCGAGATCCTGACGCTGCGCTGGGACGACGTCGACCGGGCGGCGGGGGAGTTCCGGCTGCGCGACGGCAAGACCGGCGCGCGCATGGTGCCGCTGACGCCGACCGCCGAGGCGGTGCTGGCCGGGATCGCGCGGCCGCCGGGCAACCCGTGGGTGATCGCCGGACGGCGCCCGGCGAGCCGGCTCGCCAGCCTCACCGCCGAATGGCACCGCATCCGCGCGCGAGCCGGGCTCGACGACGTGCGCATCCACGACCTCAGGCACTCCTACGCCACCCGCGCGCTGTCGGCCGGCGAGAGCCTGTCGACGATCGGCCGGCTGCTGGGCCACGCCGACATCCAGAGCACGCTGCGCTACGCCCACGCCGCCCGCGACGCCGAAAAGGACTCCGCCGCCCGGGTGGGCGGCAGCATCGGCGCCGACATCTCCCGCGCCGCGTGAGGGGGCCCTCTCAGCCGTCATGCCCGGACTTGTTCCGGGTATCCACGTCTTGCGGCATCGCGGTGCCTGCCGGGCGAGGGCGAGGCGGCCGACCCACGTGGATACCCGGAACAAGTCCGGGCATGACGGTGGGGGACACGGTGGGGGGCCGGGCGTGACGGGCGGGCGGATCGAGGCTCTGACCGCGGCACGCCCGCGCCGCCCGCCCGTACCCGCGCTGTCACCCCGGACTCGTTCCGGGCGGCCGCGTCTTGCGGCATCGCGGTGCGCGCGTTCTCCGGCACTCCGCCCCCACCTCGTCATGCCCGGACTCGTTCCGGGTATCCACGTCTTGCGGCATCGCGGTGCCTGCCGGGCGAGGGCGAGGCGGCCGACCCACGTGGATACCCGGAACAAGTCCGGGCATGACGGTGGGGGACACGGTGGGGGGCGCGCGCATGACGGCCGGGGGCCGACCGTGACGGGCGGGTGCCGGGCATGACGGGGGGAGCGGCCGGGACGCGGGCGATATCGACGCGCATGGTCGACGCGCTGCCCTCAGGGCGGGCGGCCGAGTTCCGCGACCGCGACCTGCCCGCCTTCGGCGTCGCGGTCGATACGTCGGGCGCGAAGACCTATTTCGTCGACGTAAGGGGGGAGCGGATCCGGCTCGGGCGGCACAAGACGGTCTCGGCCGGGCGGGCGCGGCGGCTGGCGGCGGCGGCGCTGGCGGGCAAAGCGCGCGCGCCGGATCCGCCGCCGCCCACGCTGGCCGAGCTGGCGATTCGGTACATGCGCGAATTCGTTCTTGGGCGTTGCAAACCTGCAACAGTCGCGCAGTACCGCATGACCCTAGAAAACCATCTCCTGCCGGCCCTCGGCGACCTGCCGGCGGCCTCGATCGGGCCCGGGCACGTGGCCGACCTCCAGCTCCGCCTCGGCGACCGCCCGGCCGCCGCCAACCTCGCGGTCGCGACGCTGGCGCGGCTGATCGACCATGCCGCCGAGCGCGGGCTGGTCCCCGACGGCGCCAACCCGTGCCGGTTCGCGCGCAAGTACCGGGTGCGCCGGCGCGAGCGGTTCCTCACCGCTTGCGAGTTCCGCCGCCTCGGCGCCGCGCTCGATTCGCTCGAGGCGGAGGCGCGCATCTCGCCGCACGCCGCGGCGGCGATCCGGCTGCTGATGCTGACCGGCTGCCGGCGGAACGAGATCCTGACGCTGCGCTGGGACGATTTGCACGCGGACGCCGGCGAGATCCGGCTGCGCGATTCCAAGACCGGGCCGCGCACGGTGCCGCTCTCCCCGGCGGCCTGCGCGGTTTTCGCCGAGACCCCGCGGCTCGCGGGCAATCCCTTCGTGTTCCCCGGCCGCAAGCCGGGCACCCATCTCAGCGGCGTGTTCGCGCCGTGGCGCCGGGCGCGCGAACGCGCCGGGCTCGAGGATCTGCGCCTCCACGACCTCCGCCACTCCTTCGCCAGCCGCGCGCTGGCGCTCGGCGAAAGCCTGCCCGCCATCGCCCGCCTGCTCGGCCACGCGCGGGTCCAGACCGCGGCGCGCTACGCCCATCTGGGGCGCGACGCGGTCAGGGAGGCCGCGGCGCGGGTCGCCGCCGGGATCGGCGAGGACATCCTCCTTCCCGCGCCGCCGCCCGGCCCGTCCGGGGCGCAAGCGCGCGGCCCGGACCCCGCGCCCGGCGCCGCGGTCAAGGCGTCCGCCGCCCGAATCGCGGCCGCCATCGGCGAGGACATCCTGCCGCCGGGCGGCGCCGCGACGGACCGTTCGGGGCCCGAAAAAAACCGTTCCTGCTTATCCCTGAGATTCATCCAGCGATGAGTTTTCGGTACGGGATGGGT
>JAPPIT010000018.1 GCA_028820505.1 Defluviicoccus sp. | reverse complement strand
GCGGGCGAGGCGGCGGAGGGACGTGGATGCCCGGAACAAGTCCGGGCATGACGTGGTGGGGAAAGCGGGGCGGTGGAGGGAACGGCGACGGGGGACACGCCGGTGCGCCCAACACGCGTCCCGAGCCGCCCGATCCGTCGGAAACCCGCAGGTGCGTTGCCCATTCGCCCGGTCGGCCGGAATTTAACCGGACAGCAGTGGAACAAGTCCGGGCATGACGAGAGAAGCGGCCGGGCTGGGGAGACCGCACAGCCAACGCGAAGTCATGCGAACTTCTCGATCGGGACACTAGCAAGCGCCCGGCTCCGGCCGTTCGCCCGACCGAACACTTGAGAAGTTCCCGCGGGCTTCTATATCCGGCGCTTGATCCACAACTCTTCGGGTATCCCCATGACCGCATCTCCGGCCACCGACCGGGTCCGTCTGCGCCGCCGCCATGACCGGGGCGGGTACGACGCGGCCACGATCTATCCGATCCTCGACGCCATGCCGCTGTGCTCGGTGGGCTATGCGTTCGAGGGGCAGCCTTACGTGACCCCGACGCTGCAATGGCGCGAGGGCGGGCATGTCTACTGGCACGGCTCGTCGGCCAGCCGGATGCTGCGCGCGGTCGACACCGCCGAGGTGTGCGTGACGGTCGCGATACTCGACGGGTTCGTCATGGCGCGCTCGGGCTTCCACCACTCGATCAACTACCGCTCGGTAATGATGCTGGGGACGGCGCGCCGGGTCTCCGACCCCGACGAGAAGGAGGCGCGGCTGAGGGCCTTCGTCGACGGCTCGTTCCCGGGGCGCTGGGACATGCTGCGGCCGACGACCGAGCAGGAGCTGACGGCGACGACCGTCATGACCATGCCGATCGAAGAGGCCTCGTCCAAGATCCGCATGGGCCCGCCGGGCGACGACGAGGAGGATTACGCGCTGCCGATCTGGGCCGGCGTCGTTCCGGTCAGGATGGAAGTCGAGAATCCGGTGCCCGACCCGCGGAACATGGAGGGTCTGGAGCCGCCCGATCACATCCTGAACTTCCGCCTGGGCTGAGCGTGCGGTGAAGACGCTGCCGGACGGGGTGTCGAACTACGCGAGGACGGCGGAGTTCTCCGAAGCGTCGATCCCGGCCAATCTCCTGAAATCCCACCGCACCAAAGCCGGAACCTGGGGGAAGATCGTCGTCCTGGAAGGGCGGCTGCGCTACCGGATTCTCGAGCCGGAAATCCGCACGTTCGAGCTCTCTCCGGGGCAACCGGGGATCGTGGAACCGGAAGTCCCGCACGAGGTCGAGCCCGTGGGCCGGGTACGTTTCCGCGTCGAATTCTACCGCTGAGGCGGGCCCTCCAGCGCGAACCGGCCCAGCACGCCGAATTCCGCTTCCGGAGTTTTCTGGCCGCAGAGGCATATGTCGGCGATCTCGACCGGCTCCGCGATGGCGGGAAGGGCCGCGCGCGCGATCGCGGCCCCGAACCGCGCCCGGCCCGCTTCGTCGAGCGGGCCGGTCAGGGTCAGGTGGAACCGGTAGTCCTCCATGACATAGGGGTAGCCCCAGCGGTCGAGGTTCGCCCTCTCCGACGCCGTCAACCCGTCCGGCCGCCGTCGGGCGGACTCCTCCGCGGTGAGCGGCGCGCGGAACTCGTCGAACGCGCGCACGCAATCGGCGGCGAGTTCGGCCGCCGCGCCCCGCTCCATCGGGGCGAAGGCGAGGAAATCGGCCAACACCCGCAACGCCAGCTTGCCGACCGACGCCGGGCCGCGCGTCCGGCGGAAGCGTTCGACCGCATCCGCCAGCGCCCGCTCGTCCGTTCCCGCCGCGAGCCGGAAGGGCGCCTTCAGCGTCGCGTGGAAGCCGTATCGCCGCGGCGCCGCGACCGCACGGCGCCAGTCCTCCGCGCTCACCCCGGTGAGGTCGGGCGCATCCCGTCCGAGCCAGCGCGCGCCGAACGCGGCGAGCGCCGTTCCCGGCGGCGGGACGTAGTAGATCGCGTAGCGGTACATCGTGCCTGAGCCGCTTCCCGTTGACGCCCGACCCGGGCTTCAACACCATGCGGCCAGTCATCGCATACGGAGCCGCCTCATGCACGATGTGACCGTCCGGCAGGAAATCGTCGACCGGGTTCTCGCCCGGCGCGGGCGCTACCACCTTTACGATTCGCTCGATCCGGGCGCGACGGCGTTCGTCGTGATCGACATGCAGAACATGTTCTGCGAGCCGGGCGCGCCGGCCGAGGTCCCGGCCTCGCGCGGGGTCTGCGGCAACATCAACCGCCTGGCCGAGGAGGTGCGGGAGCTCGGCGGGCTGGTGATCTGGGTGACCAGCGCCGCCACCTTCGCCAACGGCAAGAGCGACTGGGAGTCGTTCATCCGCACCTTCGTCGCCGAGGATGTGCAGGAACGCACCGTCGAGGCGATGAAGCCCGGCGGGCACGGCGAGCAGATCTGGCAGGAGCTGAAGCCCGAGGACCGCGACCTGTTCGTGCGCAAGAACCGCTATTCGGCGCTTACCCCGGGCGCCTCCATGCTCCAGTCCGTGCTCGCGAGCCACCGGATCCGCAACGTGCTGATCGGCGGCACCAAGACCAACATCTGCTGCGAATCGACGTCCCGCGACGCGATGCAGCTCGACTACCGGGTCGTCATGGTCGAGGACTGCAACGCGGCGCTTTCGGACGACGAGCACCGCGCGGCGCTCGAAAACATGATCCAGCAGTTCGGCGACGTGATGACGACGGACGAGGTCATCGCCGCGCTTCGGAAACGCCCCAATGAGCAGTAGGGACCTGGCCGGGTTCTCGGCCCTCACCTTCGACTGCTACGGTACGCTGATCGACTGGGAGACCGGCATCTGGGACGCGCTCCAGCCGCTCCTGACGGCGAACCCCGGTTGCGGGGTCGACCGCATCGAGGCGCTCGCGGCCTTCGGCGAGGCCGAGACCGCCGAGCAGGCCGCGCACCCGGAGACGCTCTATCCGGGTATCCTCGCCGGGGTGCACCGGGCGATCGCCGCCCGGTTCGGGCTCCGCACCGAGGCCGCGCTCGACGAGGACTTCGGCGCCTCGGTCGGGCACTGGCCGGCCTTCGCGGACACCGCCGGGGCGCTCAGGCGCCTCAAGGCGCGCTACCGGCTGGTCATCCTGTCGAACGTCGACCGCGCCGGTATCGCCGCGTCGAACCGCAAGCTCGGGGTCGCGTTCGACGCCGTCTGCACCGCCGAGGACATCGGCAGCTACAAGCCCGATCCGCGCAACTTCGCCTACATGATCGAGCATCTCGCAGGACTCGGCATCGGCGCCGGCGAAATCCTGCACACCGCGCAAAGCCTGCACCACGACCACGTGCCGGCGCGCGCGGCCGGGCTCGCCAATGCGTGGATCGACCGTCAGGGCCAGTCTGAAGGCGGCGATTGGGGCGCCACCGCGCCGGTCGCCGACATGCCGGACTTCGACTTCATCTTCCCGACGCTGGGGGCGATGGCCGACGCGGCCGGTCTATGAGCCGCCCTCGATCTCCGCGATCGCCGTCTCGATCGCATCCACGATGCCGATATAGCCGGTGCAGCGGCAGAGATTGCCGGAGAGCTCCAGCCTGATCCGGTCGCGGTCGGCGCCGGGAAGACGGGTGACGATGTCGTAGGCCGTCGCAAGCATCCCGGGCGTGCAGTACCCGCACTGGACGGCGTGCGCCTTCCTGAAGCAGTCGCGGATCGTCGCCATCGTCCCGTCGCCGTCCCAGCCCTCGACGGTGCGCACGTCGGTCCCGTGGGCGGCGACCGCGAGCGTGATGCAGGACCGCGCGGGGCGGCCGTCGAGCATGATCGTGCAGGCGCCGCAGACCCCGTGCTCGCAGGCGGTGTGGGTGCCGGTCAGCCCCTCATGCTCGCGCAGGAAATCGGCGAGCGAAAGTCGGGGCTCGACATCGGCGGTGACCGCCCGGCCGTTGACGGTGATCGTGGTCGAGGTCATCGGGACAGCGCCTCCCGCGCGGCGCGGACGGTTACGGTCGAATGCACGTTGATGGCGTAGCGGTCGCCGGTATCGGCAAATCCGGCGGCCGCGATCCCTCTGCCGGCGGCGTCCTTGATCTCGCCCGCCAGGGCATCCGACCAGCCGTTGGCGTCCGCGACCGTCCCGGCGACCTCTTCCAGCAGGATCGGCGCGTGGG
This sequence comes from Defluviicoccus sp., assembly GCA_028820505.1. Classification (GTDB taxonomy): domain Bacteria; phylum Pseudomonadota; class Alphaproteobacteria; order MPNO01; family MPNO01; genus MPNO01. The sequence continues at coordinate 33,083 of JAPPIT010000018.1, read as the reverse complement.
TCGGGCCGGCGAGCGCGACGCGGCAATGGTCCCGGTCGGGATCGATGACGACGACCGCGAGCGATTCCGCGAAGTCGCCCGGCTTCACGCAGAGCTTGCAGTGCCCCCAGGACGCACCGCTGGACAGCCGGGGAACGCGGATCGCCTCGACGATCTCTCCCGGCTCCAGCACGGTGGTCAGCGGATCGGCGATGAACGCGTCCGCCTCGACGCTGCGCCCGCCTTCCGGCCCCCTTATGCCGAGGCTCGCGCCGAGCGCCATCATCACCGGCGCCCAGTCGCCCGCGGGATCGGCGTGGGCGAGGCTGCCCCCGACGGTGCCCCGGTTGCGCACCGCGCGATAGGCGATGCCGGACGCCGCGCGACGCATCAGCCCGGCGGTGGGGTCCGGCACCTCGCCGTCCTCGATCGCCGAATGGACCACCGACGCGCCGATCGTCACCCCGTCCTCGTCCTCGGAAACCTCGCGCAGCTCGGCGACCGGAGACAGGTCCACCAGGAGCGTCGGCCGCGCGATCCGGAGGTTGAGCATCGGCCCCAGCGACTGGCCACCGGCCAGCGGCCTGGCGTCGCCGTCGGCCGCGGCGAGCAGGCGGACCGCCTCGTCGAGGCTTTCCGCGCGGGCGTAGTCGAACGGTGCCGGCTTCATGACGCGCGGCCCCGCTCGATGGCGTCGAACACCCGGCGCGGGGTGATCGGCGTCTCGGCGATCTCGACGCCGAGTCCCTTGAGCGCGTCGTTGACCGCGTTGCCGATGGCGCCCACCGGGCCGATGGCGCCGGATTCGCCCACCCCCTTGATTCCCATCGTGGAGTAGGGCGAGGGCGACTCCATGTAGTCGTACTTGATGTCGGGCACCATCGGCGCCGCCGGCACGTGGTAATCGGCGAGCGTCACCGAGAGCGGCTGGCCGTTCTCGTCGTAATCCGATTCCTCGTAGAGCGCGTTGCCGATGCCCTGCGCGTAGCCGCCGATCACCTGCCCCTTGACCACCAGCGGGTTCACCCGGGTGCCGCAATCGTCGACGATGGCGTAGTCGAGGATCTCGACCTGGCCGGTCTCCGGATCGACCGCGACCACCGCGCCGTGCGCGCCGAAGCCGAACACCCCGCCATGGACCTTGTCGTTATAGCCGGTGGTCACGGTGAGCCCGCCCCGGTCGGTGTCGTCGGGCAGGTTCTCGGGGTGGTGGTAGAACGCCTCGGCGATCTCGGCGAAGCTCACCGAGCCGCCCGGCCCGCGCACCTCGGCGTTCTCGACCGCCACCTCCGCCTCGTCGCATTGCAGCAGGTGGGCGCCGATCCGCGCGAGTCTGGGTTTCAGCTCGCGGCAACCCTGCGCGACGGCCCCGCCCGCGACCACGATGCTGCGCGACGCATAGGTGCCGGTGCCGGCGTAGGCCGTCGCGGTATCGCCGTGGCGGATCGCGATGCGGTCGGGATCGATGCCGAGCTCGCTCGTGGCGACCTGAGCGAGGGTGGTCTCCAGACCCTGCCCGTGGCACTGGATGCCGACCGAGGCCCAGAGCCCGCCGTCCGGGGTGAGCTTCACCGTCGCCATCTCCATCCCCGGCACCAGCTCGATGCCCCAGGCGGAATAGCCGAATGGGCCGGTGCCGTAGGCGGTCTGCTCGTAGAAGCAGGCGAAGCCGACGCCGATCAGCCTGCCGTCGGGCTCGGGCGTCCTCTGGCGTTCGCGCACGGCCTCCGGGTCGATGGCGGCGACGCAGCGGCGGAACGCCTCGGGATAGTCGCCGCTGTCGAGATGCTTGCGGGTGACGGTGTCGTAGGGCATCGCCTCGGGCGGCACGAGGTTGTCGAGCCTGACCTCCCAGGGCTCGCGCCCGACCGTCCGCGCGATGGCGTCCATCGTGAGCTCGTCGGTGAAGCAGGCGCCGGGCCGGGCGACGCCCCGGAAGGGCTGGCTCGGCGGCTTGTTGGTGCAGACCGTGACCGAGCGGCCCTTGAGCGCGTCGACCGTGTAGGGGCCCTGCAGATTGCCGACCCCGGTCGCCGCCTCGACGCCGATCGGCCATGGCCACGGCGAATACGCGCCCGCGTCCACCACGCACTCGACCTCCATGCCGAGGATCTTGCCGATTTCGTCGGTATAGGCGGTCATCGTGTACTGGTGGTTGCGGCAATCGGCGTCGCAGATCAGGTGTTCGAGCCGGTCCTGCACCCACTTGATCGGCCGGCCGAGCCTGAGCGAGGTCCAGCACACCGCCATCGTCTCGCCGTCGAGATGGGTCTTGAGCCCGAACCCGCCGCCCACGTCGGGGCAGATCACCCGCACCCTGTTGATCTCGAGATCGAGGAAATGGGCGATGCCGCGCTGCATCGGGTGGGGCAGCTGGTGCGACATCCAGACGACCAGCTCGTCGAGCCTGGAATCGTAATGCGCCAGCGTGCCGCGCCCCTCCATCGGGAACGGCGTCTGGCGCGCCATGCGGAACCGGCGGTGGACGGTATGGACCGCCGCTTCCTTCGCCGCTTCGAGGGCGCCGTTGGCGAATTCGGTCTCGCAGCACACATTGTCGGCCCAGTGGTCGTGGACCAGCGCGGCCGAGGGCTCGCGCCCGTCGTTCATGTCGACGACGGCCGGCAGCGCCTCGTACTCGACCTCGATCGCGTCCGCGATGTCTTCCGCCTCGGCGCGGGTCGGCGCGACGGCGATGGCGACCTGCTCGCCGGCATAGCGCACCTTGTCCCTGGCGAGCACCGGGAAATCGGCGCCCTTGAAGCCGGGGAACGAGGCGGTGGAGCGGATCGGCTTGATGTCCGCCATGTCGGCGGACGAGAACACCTGCCCCTCCGCGCCCTTCGGCGCCTTCACCGAGAGCAGCCGCCCGTGGGCGATCGGCGCCCGGTTGAACGCCGCATGCCACATGCCGGCGATCCGGACGTCGGGGGTGAACTCCCCGGTGCCCATCAGAAAGCGGTCGTCCTCCTTGCGCGGAATGCTCGCGCCGACGCCACGATCGTTCAATGCCGCCTCCCCAAGCGATTTATGCGGAGACTAATGCACCGTCTGCCCGCCGTCGACGACGAGCGCCGTTCCGTGGATGTAGGACGCGGCGTCGGAGGCGAGGAAGATGGCGGCGTTGGCCACCTCGTCGCAGGTGGCGAGCCGCTTGAGGAGGGCGAGCTCCTCGACCGCTTTGCCGTCGACCATGCCGGAATCGATGTAGTGCTTCACGCGCGGCGAGAGCGTCGCGCCCGGGCACAGCGAATTGACGCGGATGTTCTCGGTCCCGTAATCGACCGCGAGTTGGCGGGTGAGCGAGACCATCCCGCCCTTGGCCGCGCAGTAGACCGGCATCTCCGGGTGGCCGATCAGCCCGAAGGTGGACGCCACGTTGACGATCGACCCGCCGCCCGGCGCGCCCCTCATCATCGGGATGAAGGCGCGGCACATGTAGAACACGCTGGAAAGGTCGGTCGCGATGATCCGGTTCCAGTCGTCGGTCTCGAGATCGACGATCTTCTTCACGAAGTTGGTGCCGGCGTTGTTGATCACCGCCTTGATGTGCTCGTGGCGGCCGGCAAGCGTCTCCCGGAGCGCCTCGATTTCGGCCTCGACCGACACGTCGACCCGGTAGGATTCGCAGGCCGCGCCGGAGATCAGCGCTTCCGTTTCCTTCAGCTTCTCCATCGTCTTGCCGACCAGGATCACCGTCGCGCCGAGCTCGGCGAGCACCTCGCAGCAGGCTTGGCCGATCCCCGACCCGGCGCCGGTCACGATCACCGGCCTTCCGTCGAATTTGAGCTTGTCCAGCATGTCCGCTCCTATTCCGCGGCCACCCGCTCGAACCCGCGATAGGCCTCGTCGCCCACCGGCTGCAGCGCCGGCATCACCTCGTTCGCGAACAGGCGGATGTTCCGCTCCGTGAGGTCCGCCGGGAGGGTGCCGAAATGCAGGAGCCCGATGAAATTGGCGAAGCCGAGCTCGCGGTGGCAGTGGAGGATGCGCTCCCGCACCGTATCGGGGCTGCCGACGATGACGATGCCGAGCTCCATCATCTTCTCGATGGTCTGGTTCCCGGCGATCGAGCGCTTGTGCTGGCGCACCCGCTTATACGAGCTCATGCCGAGATAGCCGGGCGGGAACAGGATCTCGAAGGGGAGCGCGAGGAAGCGGTTGAACAGCGCCTCCATATGCTCCTTGGCTTCCGCGACGGCCTGCGCGTCGGTGTCGGCGACATAGACCGGCGCCGTCCAGCCGAGCTGTTCCGACGACGCGGTATACCCGTACATGCTCTCGCAGGTCTCGCGGTAGAAGTTGAGGAACCGGCTCACCGACTCGAACGGGCTGTAGTTCTGCAAGTACACGTAGCGCCGGTCGGGGTGGGCGGCCCACTCGATGGTCTCGGTCGAGCCCAGCGACGGGCACCAGATCGGCGGATGGGGCTGCTGGTAGGGCCGGGGCCAGACATTGACGTATTCGAAATGGAAATGCTTGCCCTCGAACGCGAACGGGCCGGTCTCGGTCCATGCCCGGACGATCAGGTCGTGCGCCTCGATGTGGCGTTCGTGCGAGGTTGTCGGGTTGGCGGCGAGCGACCAGAACTCCGCCCCGATGCCGCGCACGAAGCCGGTGATCAGCCGCCCGCCGGAGATGCAGTCGATCATGGCGTGCTCCTCGGCGAGCGTCAGCGGGTGCTCGCGGAGCGCGAAGGCGTTGCCGAGGATGGCGAGCTTGCAGGTCTCGGTGCGGCGCGACAGCGCGGCGGCCATCACCACCGGGGACGGCATCAGCCCGTAGGCGTTCTGGTGGTGCTCGTTGACGCTGATCCCGTCGAAGCCGAGCTCGGCGGCGAGCTCCAGCTCGTCGAGATAGCGGTTGTAGAGCGCGGCGCCCTTCTTGGGGTCGAAATCCGAGTTGGGATAGGTAACCCAGGCCGACTTGTGCCTGGCCCTCAGCGCCATGTCCATGTGCGCGTAGGGCATCAGGTGAAACATCGTGACCTTCATGCGCCGTGCTCCTTTCGGGGCGCCGAGATCAGGCGGCGTGGCGGTCGCAGAATCCCGTCACCGCGTCGATGAACGCGTCGGTTCGCTCGATATTGGGCAGGTGGCCGCAATCCTCGATCATGGTCACCGCGGCGCCCTCGATCAGCCCGCCGAATTCGCCGGCGTAGTCGGGCGGGATGATGCGGTCGGAATCGCCCCAGATCACGTGCGTCGGCACGTCGATCCGATGCAGCCACTTGCGCAGCGCCGGGTTGAACAGGCGCGGCTGCCAGGCGAGGCGGGCGGTCGCGACCTTGTTCTTGATGATGACGTCCTGCTGCTCCTCGGTCGGCTCCATCGCCAGCATCTGCTCGGCCAGCGCGTCCGACTTGAACAGCGCCCGCGCGAGCTCCTCGTCGTCCATGATGAAGAGGTCGGCGGCGGGTTGGCCCTTGATCCGGATCCCGGCGGCGCCCACCAGGGTGAGCGAGGCGAGGCTGTGGGTCGAGCGCACCGCGATTTCGAGCGCGATCCAGCCGCCGAGCGACTGACCGACGAGATGGACGTTCTCGAGCCCCTGCTCCTTGATGAAATCGAGATAGAAATAGGCGAGGTCGTCGACCTTCTCCACCCAGGCGGGCTCGTCCGACTGGCCGAAGGTCGGGTGGTCGGGCGCGATCACGTCGTAGCGGTCCGACAGCCGGTCGAGATAGGGGAGCCAGGCGGGGATGCCGCCCGCGCCGTGCAGGAACAGGAGCGTCTGGCCGCTGCCGCCCCGGCGCAGGAACACCTTGCCGCCCTTGTAGTCGATTGCGCTCTCGCTGCACGATGCCATCACGTCTCTCCCCTGCGCGGACCGGCGGCGCGGTTCCCGGTCACGACTCGACCTTCTCGTGCCCGCCGAGCCCCGGACGGTACTTCTTGTCGAGGAAGTCGCCGATCCCCTCCTTGCGGAAGGCGTCGTCCTGGCGCTGCACGTGCTGCGCCTGCATCGCGTTGGCGTAGTTCATCGCGGTGTCCCAGTCCATGTCGAGCGAGTGGCGGTAGGCTTCCTTGGTCGCCTGCAGCGCGGACGGGTCCTTGGCGGCGATGTCGCGGGCGGCCTCCATCACCGTCTCGCGCAACGCGTCGAGCGGCACCGAGAAGTTGACGAAGCCGATTTCCGCCGCGGTCCTGCCGTCGAAGGGCCGGCCGGTCATCGCGTACCAGAGATAGTCGCGCGGCCTGAGCAGGTTCCCCATCGACTTGGACACGCTGCCGCCCGGAAACATCTTGAAATTGATCTCGCTCAGCCCGAATTTCGCCTCGTCGGCGGCGACCGCGAGGTCGCAGGCCTCCACGATGGTGAACGCCCCGCCATAGCAGTGCCCGTTGACCATCGCGATGGTGGGCTTGGGGAAATAACGGATCGTCCGCCCGCGCCATTCGATCGAGACCCGCGTCACCCGGTCGTACTCGGCCGGCTTCTCCTTGAGCTCGATGAAGAACTCCTTCAGGTCCATGCCGGCGGAGAAGGCATCGCCCGCCCCGGTGATCACCAGCACCCTGGCGTCGTCGTCGTAGCGCAGGACTTCCAGCGCCTCCGTCACCTCGTCGTGGAGGCGCGGGTTCATCGCGTTCTTCTTTTCCGGCCGGTTGAGCGTGAGAACCGCAACGCCGCCGTCGAGATCCACCCGGATCGTGTCGTATGCCATCCCCGTCCCTTCCCGGATGCGGCCGAATTCGTTAGTGACCTAATGACCGCCGCCCGGGCTGTCAACGCGACCGCCGGCCCCGCCTGTTTACCCCGCCCGCGACGTATTATCTTAGCCGCCATGCCGCCCGACGACCAATTGGCGCCCGAGGAAACCGTGGGCTTTTTGCTCTGGGACACCACCAGGGCGTTCACCACCAGATTTTCGAAGCGGATCGCCCGGCACGGCGTGACGTTCGGGCTGTGGCCGTTCCTGCGCGCGCTGTGGGAGGAGGACGGGCTGACCCAGCGCCAGCTCTCCGAACGCGTCCGCATGAAGGGCTCGACCACGGTCGCGGCGGTCAACCGGCTGGAGGAGCGCGGTTTCGTCCGGCGGGCGCACAACGAGCATGACGGGCGCAAGATCAACGTGTTCCTCACGCCCGAGGGGAGGCGCATCTACGACCTCGTGATGCCGGAGGTCGCCGCGATCAACCGCCAGGGGATCGCGGGCCTTTCCGACGCCGAACAGGAGGAGCTCAAGCGCCTGCTGCGCGATCTGCGCGGCAACATGACGGCGGACGGCGAGAACGGTGCGTGAGCGGGTCCGCGCGCGCTAGCCACCGGCTCGGATTCCTCGCCACCGCGCTGCTGCTCGGCCTGCTGATGGCGTCGCTGCCGCTGTCGGTGGATTCGACCCTGCCGTCGATGCCGCTCGCCGCGGCGGATCTGCGGGTCTCCGACGGCACGATCCAGCTCAGCCTCAGCATCTTCATGGCGGGCATCGCCGCGGGCCAACTGTTCTACGGTCCCGTCTCCGACCGTTTCGGCCGGCGCCCGGTCCTGCTCGTCGCATTCGTCGTCTTCGTGGCGGCCGCCGCCGGCTGTGCGCTGTCCGCGTCGATCGAGTCTTTCATCGCGCTCCGCTTCGTCCAGGGTCTCGCCGGGTGCGCCGCTTCGGTCCTGGGGCGGGCGATCGTCCGCGACCTGTTCGATCGCGAAGAAGCGGCGAAGATGCTGGCCTATGTCATGATGATGTACGGGTTCGCGCCGATCGTGGGCCCCATCCTTGGCGCGCATCTCACGGTCGGGCTGGGCTGGCGCGCCGTCTACTGGTTCCTCGCGGTCTACGGATTGCTGGCCTTGGCGATCGCCTGGCGCGCGCTGGGCGAGACGGCGCCCGAACGCCGGCTCGACGCGCTCCGCCCCGGCCCGCTGGTGCGCACCTATGCGCGGATCCTCGGCAGCCGGGATTTCGCGGGCTACATGCTGATGCTCAGCGCCTGTTACTGCGGGCTGTTCGCCTTTCTGGCCGCGTCCGCGACGAGCCTGATCAACCACATCGGCGTTTCGGTCGAGAGTTACGGCTATCTCTTCGCCGGCTGCATGATGGCCTATGTGTGCGGCAGCTGGCTGTCGGCGCGCCTGGTGGGACGCCGGTCGATCCGCGGCATGATCCTGACCGGCGGGACCATGATGGCCTGCGCCGGCGCGGTCATGGCCGGGCTGGGCCTCGGCGCGGTCGACACGGCCTGGGCGATCGTCCTGCCGATGGCGGCCTTCATGTTCGCCTTCAGCTTCATCGTTCCCGCCGGTCAGGCCGCCGCCATGTCGATCTTTCCCGACATCGCCGGCACGGCGTCCTCGGCGCTCGGCTTCGTCCAGCTGTCGTTCAGCGTGCTGACCGGGCTGCTGGTCGGGCATTTCGCCGACGGCACCCAGCTTCCGATGACGATCGCGATCGGCGTCGTGTCGCTCTGCCCGATCCCGATCTACCTCACGGTCGTCCGCCCCGGCCGGTGAGCCGCGTTCCTATCGCCCGATTCATCTGCTAAACCCCTCCGCGCCGGCAGACCGGGGCAAGAGCTCGATGATCCCGCGCTATTCGAGAGAAGAGATGGCGGCGCTCTGGGCGCCCGAGACCAGGTTCCGCATCTGGTTCGAGATCGAGGCCCATGCCTGCGACGCGCAGGCGGCGCTCGGGCTCGTCCCGAAATCGGCCGCCGAGGCCGTCTGGGAGCGCGGCGCCTTCGACGTCGGGCGGATCGAGGAGATCGAGCGCGAGACCCGCCACGACGTGATCGCCTTCCTCACCGACCTCGCCGAGCATGTCGGGCCCGAGGCGCGCTTCGTCCACCAGGGGATGACGTCCTCGGACGTGCTGGACACCTGCCTCGCCGTCCAGCTGACCCGCGCCGCCGACCTGCTCGACGCCGGCATCGGGGCGGTGATGGAAGCGCTCGAACGCCGCGCCCGGGAATACAAACGGACCCCCTGCATCGGGCGGAGCCACGGAATCCACGCCGAGCCCACCACCTTCGGTCTCAAGCTCGCCGGGCACTATGCCGAGTTCGCGCGCAACCGGGACCGCCTCGCCGCCGCGCGGGCCGAAATCGCGACCTGCGCGATCTCCGGCGCCGTCGGCACGTTCGCCAACGTCGATCCGCGCGTCGAGGCGCATGTGGCGGAGAAGCTCGGGCTCGCGGTCGAGCCGGTCTCCACCCAGATCATACCGCGCGACCGGCACGCGGCGTTCTTCGCGGCGCTCGGCCTTGTCGCGTCCGCCGTCGAGCGCCTCGCGACCGAGATCCGCCACCTCCAGCGGACCGAGCTGCGCGAGGCCGAGGAGTATTTCGCGCCGGGCCAGAAGGGCTCGTCCGCGATGCCTCACAAGCGCAACCCGGTATTGACCGAGAACCTCACCGGGCTGGCCCGCATCGTGCGGTCCCACGTCACGCCAGCACTGGAGAACGTCGTCCTGTGGCACGAGCGCGACATCTCGCACTCATCGGTGGAGCGGATGATCGCGCCGGACGCGACGGTGACGCTCGACTTCGCGCTCGCCCGGCTCGCGGGCGTCATCGACCGGCTGGTGGTCTATCCCGGGCGCATGCGCGAGAACCTGGACGCGCTCGGCGGCCTCATCCACTCGCAGCGCGTGCTGCTGGCGCTCGTCGACGCCGGGATGTCGCGCGAGGACGCCTACGCCGCCGTTCAGCGCAACGCGATGGCCGTCTGGGAGGACGGTAGCGATTTCCTGGCGCTGCTACAGGGGGATGCCGAGGTGACGCGGCTGCTGGACAAGGACGCGCTCGCCGGGCTGTTCGACCTCGACTACCACCTCGCCCACGTCGACACGATCTTCGACCGCGTCTTCGGGGCGGGACAGGGTGTGTCCGATTGAGCAACTCGCCCCGTGGCCCGTCCCTCGATACGGCGCTTCGCGCCTACTCGGGATGAGGGAACATTACTGGCCGAACCCAACACTATCCTCACCCTGAGTAGGCGCGAAGCGCCGTATCGAAGGGCACGCAACGCTTCAGGCTGGGCGCGGCCGCACCGCCTTACATCGAACCGGCCAGGCCTTAGCTCTCGCTCGCGACCTGCTCCGCGGCGACGGACATCAGGCGCTCCATCTCGCGGCGCACGTCCTCGGCGGTGACGCCCTTGCCGTCGAGGTCGCCGGCCACCTTGCGGACCACGTCCTCGTCGCCGGGCTCCTCGAAATCGGCGATCACCACCTCCTTGGCGTAGACGTCCGCGTCGCCGCCCGAGAGCCCGAGCTTTTCGGCGGCCCAGAGGCCGAGCAGCTTGTTGCGCCGGGCGGTGGCCTTGAACTGGAACTCCTGATCATGCTTGAACTTGGCCTCGTAGCCCTTCTCGCGCTCTTCGAAGCTGGTCATCGCCCTCTCTCCTCTCGGACCGGAATCCCGGCCCCGGAGGGCCGACCCGCCTTATATAGTGGCCTCCCCGCCGCCCGCAACGACCCGCATGGACCGATGTGCACGCTCGTCATACTGAGAAGGCCCGGCCACGACTGGCCGGTGCTGATCGCGGCCAACCGGGACGAGAACGCGGAACGGCCGTGGCGCCCGCCCGGCCGGCACTGGCCGGACCGCCCGGAAGTCGTCGCGGGGATGGACGAGCTGGCAGGGGGCACCTGGCTCGGGCTCAATGATCGCGGCGTGGTCGCGGGCATCCTCAACCGGCCCGACTCGCTCGGCCCCGATCCAAGGCTGCGGTCGCGCGGCGAGCTGGTGCTGGAAGCCCTCGACCACGCGGATGCGGTCGCGGCGGCGGGTGCGCTCTCGCATCTCGACGGGCGCAGCTACCGGAGCTTCAACCTCGTCGTCGCCGACAACCGGGACGCCTGGTGGCTGCGGGGCTTCGGCGCCGACGGCGACGGCAGGCCCGCGCTGCACGAGATCGGCGAAGGTCTCTCCATGATCACCGCCCACGACCCGAACGACACGGCGGGGTCGGCACGCACCCGGCTCTACCTGCCGCGTTTCCGCGCCGCCGCGCCGCCCGATCCGGCGTCCGGCGACTGGGAGTCCTGGACCCGGATACTCGCTTCGCGCGACAGCCTGCCCGGAACCGGCCCGGGGGAGGCCATGAACGTGGCGACCGATTCTCCGTTCGGCACCCTGTCGAGCTCGCTGATCGGCCTCGCGGCGGCGCATGTCGCGGGCGGCAAGGCGGTATTCCTCTTCGCCTCCGGCCGGCCGGACGAAGCGCCCTACCTGCCGGTCGAGTGACGGGCCCGCCGGATTCGCCTCACGGACCGATCGCCGCCATTGTCCGCGACCCGACAAGTTGTTATATGCAGGGCACGGTCGCCCGCGGGCGCCGCACCCTTTCCCCTGGATTCGAGTCGCATCCCATGGCCCGCCGCAGACGGATATACGAGGGCAAGGCCAAGGTCCTTTTCGAAGGGCCGGAGCCCGGGACCCTCGTCCAGTACTTCAAGGACGACGCCAGCGCGTTCAACAACGCCAAGACGGGGACGATCACCGGCAAGGGCGTCCTGAACAACCGCATCTCCGAGTACCTGATGCTCAAGCTCGCCGAGATCGGGATCCCGACCCATTTCGTGCGGCGGCTCAACATGCGCGAGCAGCTGATTCGCGAGGTCGAGATCATTCCGGTCGAGATCGTCGTGCGCAACGTCGCCGCCGGCTCGATATGCGAGCGGTTCGGCATCGCCGAGGGAACGCCGCTGCCGCGCTCGATCGTCGAGTACTACTACAAGGCCGACGATCTCAACGATCCGCTGGTCGCCGAGGAGCACATCACCGCGTTCGGCTGGTCGACGCCGCAGGAGCTCGACGAGATCATGCACATGTCGCTCCGGGTGAACGACTTTCTCACCGGGCTGCTGGTCACGGTCGGAATCCGGCTGGTCGATTTCAAGCTGGAATACGGGCGGCTCTGGAACAACGACGAGATGCGCATCGTGCTCGCCGACGAGATCAGCCCCGACAATTGCCGGCTGTGGGATCTCAAGACCAACGAGAAGATGGACAAGGACCGCTTCCGGCGCGATCTCGGCGGCGTCGAGGAGGCCTATCAGGAGGTCGCGCGCCGTCTCGGCATCCTGCCCGAAAGCGCCCCCGGCGACCTGAAGGGCCCGGCGGTGATGCAATAGCGCCCGGTGAGGGCGCGGATCCATATCACGCTCAAGCACGGCGTGCTCGACCCGCAGGGGAAAGCGGTCGGCCAGGCGCTCGCGGCGCTCGGCTTCGCGGGCGTGGGCGAGGTCCGCCAGGGCAAGGTGATCGACATCGAGCTCGCCGAGACCGACCCCGGCCGCGCCCGGGAGAGCCTCCGGGAGATGTGCGAGCGCCTGCTCGCCAACACGGTGATCGAGGACTACGAGATCGACCTGACGGGATGACGCGCGCCAACGCCATGCAACCGCTCGTCGCACCGGCGGCATGAAGACCGCCGTCATCGTCTTCCCCGGCTCCAACTGCGACCGCGACAGCGCGGTGGCGGTCGAGGCGGCGACGGGGCGGGCGCCGGCGATGGTGTGGCACGGCGAGGCCGCGCTGCCCCCGGTCGACCTGATCGTGATCCCGGGCGGCTTCGCCTATGGCGACTATCTGCGCTCCGGCGCGATGGCGGCGCATTCGCCGGTCATGCGCGAAGTTGCGGCGAAGGCGCGCGCGGGCGTCGCCGTGCTCGGCATCTGCAACGGATTCCAGGTGCTGACCGAGGCGGGGCTGCTCCCCGGCGCGCTGATGCGGAACGCCGGCCTGCGCTTCATCTGCCGGGACGTGGCGCTCTCCGTCGAGCGCGACGACACGATCTTCACCCGCCGCTACCGGGCCGGCGCGACCGTGACCATGCCGGTCGCCCACAACGACGGGAACTACGTCGCCGACGGCGAGACCGTCGCCCGGCTCGAAGGGGAGGGGCTGGTCGCCTTCCGCTACCGGGAGAACCCCAACGGCTCGACCGCCGCGATCGCCGGCATTCTCGACCCCGCCCGCCGCATCCTCGGCCTGATGCCGCACCCCGAACGCGCCGCCGATTCCGTCCTCGGCGGCACCGACGGCCGCGCGCTGTTCGAGGGTCTGGCCGACAGCCTCGCCGCCTGACATGGCGTTCGTTCCCATCAATGACGAGAACCCGCGGATCTGGATCCGCTACCACTTCGTCACGATGGCCCTGATCGCGGCCTGCGTGCTGACCTTCCTGTGGCAGCTCGGCCTGCCTTCGCGGGAGCACGAGGTCGCGTTCTTCCGTTACGGCGTCGTCCCGGCGGTGCTGTGGGGGAACGCGGCGCTGCCGGCGGAGGCGGCCGTCGTGCCGTCGCCGGTGACGCTGTTCACCAGCATGTTCCTGCACGGCGGCTGGCTCCACCTGATCGGCAACATGCTGTTCCTCTGGGTGTTCGGCGACAATGTGGAGGACGCGATGGGCCATCGCCGGTTCGTCGTCTTCTATCTCCTCTGCGGCGTCATTGCCGGGCTCGCCCACGCGGCCAGCGTCCCCGGATCGACGATACCCACGGTGGGGGCGAGCGGGGCGATCGCCGGCGTGCTCGGCGCCTATTTCGTGCTCCACCCCAAGGTCGGCATCTGGGGGCTCCTGTTCGGCGTCATTCCCATCAAACTGCCCACGCTTATCGTGCTGGGGAGCTGGATCGGGCTCGAGGTGCTCAACGCGCTCACCGTCAGGAGCGAAGGCGCGGGCATCGCCTGGTGGGCCCATGTCGGCGGTTTCGTCGCGGGCGCCGTGCTGATCTTCTTCTTCCGCCAGCCCCACGTCGTGCTGTGGGACAGCCGGCCCGGCGCCCGCATACGCCGGCCGATCTCCTTCGCCTCGCGGCGGGGGCCGTGGGGCCGGCGCGGGCGATGACCCCGGAGATCGTCGCCGAGCACGGGCTCAGCGAGGACGAGTACGCGCGTCTCCTCGAAATCCTCGGGCGCGAGCCCAACATGGTCGAGCTCGGGATCGCCTCGGCGATGTGGTCGGAGCACTGCTCCTACAAATCGTCCCGCGCGTGGCTCGCGACGCTGCCGACCGAGGCGCCGTGGGTGATCTGCGGTCCCGGCGAGAATGCCGGCGTCGTCGATATCGGGGACGGGAAGGCCGCGGTCTTCAAGATCGAAAGCCACAACCACCCCTCCTTCATCGAGCCCTACCAGGGCGCGGCCACCGGCGTCGGCGGCATCCTGCGCGACGTGTTCACCATGGGCGCCCGGCCCGTCGCCGTGCTCGACGCGCTCCGCTTCGGAAGCCCGGACCATCCCCGCACCCGGCATCTCGTCTCGGGCGTGGTGTCCGGGATCGGCGGCTACGGCAACTGCATCGGCATCCCCACCGTCGGCGGGGAGACCGAGTTCGACCCGGCCTATGACGGCAACATCCTGGTCAACGCGATGGCGGTCGGCATCGCCGATGCGGACCGGATCTTCTATGCCCGCGCGACAGGGATCGGCAACACCGTGGTCTATGTCGGCTCGAAGACCGGGCGGGACGGCATCCACGGCGCGACCATGGCGTCGGCCGCCTTCGACGCCGACGCCGAGGCCAGGCGACCCACCGTCCAGGTCGGCGATCCGTTCACCGAGAAGCTCCTGCTGGAGGCCTGTCTGGAGCTGATGGCGACCGACGCGATCGTCGCGATCCAGGACATGGGGGCGGCGGGGCTCACCTCGTCGGCGCTCGAAATGGCGTCGAAGGGCGGCGTCGGCATCGCGCTCGACCTCGACCGCGTGCCGACGCGCGAGACCGGCATGAACGCCTACGAGATCATGCTTTCGGAGAGCCAGGAGCGGATGCTGATGGTGCTCCGCCCCGACGCCGAGGCAGCGGCCGAGCGCGTGTTCCGCAGGTGGGGGCTCGATTTCGCGGTCATCGGCAGGCTGACCGACAGCGGGCGCGTCGTCCTCACCCATGGGGGCGAGACCGCCGCCGACATCCCGGTGGACCCGCTGGTCGAGGCGGCGCCGCGCTACCGGCGGCCCCATGTCCCGACGCCGGTGCCCGCGATGCCGGCAATCGACACGGCCGGGGTCGCGCCTCTCGAAGCGCTCGAACGGCTCATGGGCTCGCCCGATCTGGCGTCGCGGCGCTGGATCTGGGAGCAGTACGACCACATGGTGATGGCCGACACGGTCGTCAGGCCGGGCGGCGACGCCGCGGTGATCCGCGTCCACGGCACGTCGCGGGGGATCGCGCTCACCACCGATTGCACGCCGCGCTACTGCGCCGCCGACCCGCGCGCGGGCGGGCGCCAGGCGGTCGCCGAAGCGTGGCGCAACCTCGTGGCGGCGGGCGCGCGGCCGCTCGCGGTGACCGACAACCTCAATTTCGGCGACCCCGAGCGGCCCGAGATCATGGGCCAGCTGGTCGGCTGCATCGAGGGCATCGGCGAGGCGTGCCGCGCCCTCGAGTTCCCCGTGGTCTCGGGCAATGTCTCGCTCTACAACGAGACCGACGGGCGGGCGATCCTGCCGACCCCGGTGATCGGCGGGCTCGGCCTGCTCGACGATCTCGCCCGCCGCACGACGATCGCCTTCGCCGCCTCTGGCCACGAAATCGTCGCGATCGGCGCGACGGCGGGCCATCTCGGGCAGTCGCTGTTCCTGCGCGACGTGCTGGGAACCCCCGGCGGCCCGCCGCCGCCCGTCGATCTCGACGCCGAGCGGCGCAACGGGCTGCTGGTGCGGGGGCTGGTCGAAGGCGGCGTCGTGGAGGTCTGCCACGACGTTTCCGGCGGCGGGCTGCTGGCGGCCGTCGCCGAGATGGCGCTCGCGTCGGGGATCGGCGCGGAGATCGCGCTTCCGCCGGGGGCCGATCCGCTCGCCTGGCTGTTCGGCGAGGACCAGGGGCGCTACATCGTCGCGGTCGACGATGCGGGCCCGGTGCTGGATGCCGCTGCCGCGTCCCGCGTGCCGGCCGCGGCGATCGGCCGAACCGGGGGGGCGGCGTTGACTGTCTCCGGCCACGGCCATATATCCCTTGCCGGGCTTGGGGAGGCCCACGAAGCATGGTTCCCGCGCTTCATGGCGGGGCCGTGACCCCGCGGAGAGACAGTCGAGGATCGCAGCCGTGCCCATGGACCCGGGCGATATCGAGCGCCTGATCAAGGAAAGCCTTCCCGACGCGGTGGTCAGCATCCAGGACCTCGCGGGCGACGGCGACCACTACGCGGCGCATGTCGTCTCCGAGGCCTTCCGGGGCAAGACCCGGGTCCAGCAACACCAGATGGTCTACCGGGCGCTGCAGGGGCGGATGGGCGGCGAGCTTCACGCGCTCGCGCTGCAGACCGCGGTTCCCGACGACGCCTGACATATCGATCGCAACAGGAGCCTGAGATGAGCGAACCCGCCGTGTTCGAACGAATCCGCGAGGACATCGGGGAAACCGACGTCGTGCTGTTCATGAAGGGGACGCCCGTCTTCCCGCAATGCGGGTTCTCCTCCATGGTGGTTCAGGCGCTCAGCAATCTCGGCGTGCCGTTCCGCGGCATCGACGTCCTGCAGGACCCCGAGCTGCGCGAGGGGATCAAGCATTTCTCGAGCTGGCCCACCATTCCCCAGCTCTACGTCAAGGGCGAGTTCGTCGGCGGCTGCGACATCGTGCGCGAGATGTACGAGACCGGCGAGCTGATGGAGCTGTTCTCCACCCGCGGGATCGACATCCAGCTCGCCAATCCCGAATAGGGCGCGTCCCTCGATACGGCGCTTCGCGCCTGCTCGGGATGAGGAAACTTCGAGGATTGCCTCACCCTGAGTAGCGGCGAAGCCGCGTATCGAAGGGGGCTTATATCGACTACTTGACAGCCGATCGCCGGACGCGGGTCGGCGCCAGTAACGCCGCCCTGTTGCGGCGGGCGCGGGAACCGCCAGCCTCCCCCCGTCATGGTCGGCGAAGGCCGACCATCCACGATTTGTTTTTCGTTTCCAGCGCCGCAAAAACTCGTGGATGGTCGGCCTTCGCCGACCATGACGGAGGAGGAACGGTGCGCCACGAACCGGATACGCCCCGGCGCTTCCCGGAACGCCTGTCGGCCTCGCGCCTGTCAAGTTGTCGATATAAGGCCCTATCGAAGGGCTACCGCGAGTAGTACTCGATGACCAGGTTGGGTTCCATCTGGACCGGGTAGGGGATCTCCGCCAGCTGGGGGATCCGCAGCATCCGGCCGACCATCTTGTTGTAGTCGACCTCGAAATAATCCGGCACGTCGCGCTCGGGCGAGTCCATGGCCTCCAGCACCAGCCCCAGGTTGCGCGAGCGCTCCCGCACCTCGATCTCGTCGCCGACCCGGACTCGGAAGGACGGGATCGTCACCCGGCGCCCGTTGACCGACACGTGGCCGTGGCTGATGAACTGGCGCGCGGCGAAGACGGTGGGCACGAACTTGAGCCGGTAGACGACGGCGTCGAGCCTCTGCTCCAGCAGTCCCACGAGGTTCTCGACCGTGTCGCCGCGCCGCCTGACGGCTTCGTGGTAGAGCCGGCGGAACTGCTTTTCCGTGATGTTGCCGTAATAGCCGCGCAGCTTTTGCTTGGCCTGAAGCTGGGTGCCGAAATCCGACACCTTGCGGCGGCGCTGGCCGTGCTCGCCGGGCGGGTAGTCCCGCTTGTTGACCGGGCTCTTCGGCCGGCCCCAGAGATTGACCCGGAGCCTGCGGTTGATCTTGTACTTCGAGCGTACGCGCTTGGTCATCGTCGGTTCCTTGTCCGGTTGTTTGTTGTCCCGGCAGGTCCGCCGCTCGCGCGGAGGACGGGGCGTTTCCGCCCGCTTTCCCGGGAAGAGCGCGGAGTATAGGCGGGGCGGAAGCGCTGTCAAACGGCGCCGGAACCGGCGCTTTCGGGCCGTCCCTTGTTTGTTGCGGCGTCCGGGGCCGTGCCCTATTCTCCCGCGCCAACGAGGCAGGGGCAGCGGCGGTGGCGAAGCGGGTCAACCTCCCCAAGGGGTATCGTCCGCGCGAGGACGAGCCGTTCATGAACGCGAGGCAGCGCGAGTATTTTCGCAGCAAGCTGCTGGACTGGCGGTCCGAGTTGCTTCAGGACAGCTCGGCCACGCTGGAGCACCTGCAGGAGGATCAGTCGCCGTCGGCCGACCTCGCGGACCGGGCGACGGTCGAGACCGACCGCTCCATCGAGCTCAGGACCCGCGACCGCGAGCGCAAGCTGATCGCCAAGATCGACGCGGCGCTCTCGCGGATCGAGGACGGCACCTACGGCTATTGCGAGGAGACCGAGGAGCCGATCGGGATCAGGCGTCTCGAGGCACGGCCGATCGCGACGCTGACCGTCGAGGCCCAGGAGCGCCACGAGCGCCGCGAGCGCACCTATCGCGACGACTGACCCATCCTCGTCCGGTTCCGGAGGCGGGGACCGATGAAGCCGCAAGCGCCCGCGGTCAGGGATCTGGTGCTCATCGGCGGCGGGCACAGCCATGTCGCCGTGCTCAAGGCGTTCGCCATGAAGCCGCTGCCGGGCGTGCGGACGACGCTGATCGCGCGCGACGTGCACACGCCCTATTCGGGCATGCTGCCGGGCCATATCGCCGGCCATTACGGGCTCGACGAGTGCCATATCGACCTGCGCCCGCTCGCCAACCTGTCCGGCGCGCGGATCTATCACTGCGCGGCCACCGGGATCGACCTCGACGCCAGGCTCGTGTTCGCCGAGGGCCGGCCGCCGGTCCCCTATGACGCGGTCTCCATCGACATCGGCTCGGCGCCGCGCACGGTCGATGTCCCGGGCGCCGCCGAGCACGCGGTGCCGGTCAAGCCGATCGGCCGCTTCGTTGCGCGCTGGGAGGCGCTGGCCGGCCGCCTGAGCCGGCGCGAGGGTCCGGTGAGGATCGCGGTCGTCGGCGGAGGCGCCGGCGGGGTCGAGCTCGCGCTTTCGGTACGGCACCGCCTGTCGCGGGGAGGCGGAGCGGTCGCCCTGACCGTCGTCGATGCCGCCCCGGTGCTACTGCCGGCCCACAACGCGGCGACCCGCGCCCGGTTCGCGCGCATCCTCGCCGCGCGCGGGATCGAGACGCTGCTCGGCAGCGCCGTCATCCGGGTCGAGCCCGGCAGGCTGGTCCTCGATGACGGCGGGTCGGTCGCGGCGGACGAGATCCTCTGGGTGACCAGCGCCGCGGTCGAGGCCTGGCCCGCCGCCGCCGGGCTCGACGTCGACGGGGACGGCTTCATCCGCGTCGACGATTTCCTGCGCTCGACCTCGCATCCGGACGTTTTCGCCTGCGGCGACGCGGCGGCGATGGTCAATTACCGGCGGCCCAAGGCCGGCGTCTTCGCGGTCCGGCAGGGGCCGCCGCTCGCGGAGAATTTGCGCCGGGCGCTGACCGGGCGCCCGCTCCGGCCCTACCGTCCGCAGCGCGCCTGGCTCAGCCTGATCTCCACCGGCGACGCCCATGCGGTCGCCTCGCGCGGCCGCTTCGCGGTCGAGGGGCGCTGGGTGTGGCGGCTGAAGGACTGGATCGACCGGCGCTGGATGCGGAAATACACCGACCTGCCCGAGATGACGCCCGCGCCCGCGCCCGCCCCGGCGCCCGGCCTGCCCCGGGTCGAGGATCTCGAGATGCGCTGCGGCGGCTGCGGCGCCAAGGTGGGGCAGGACGTGCTGGAGAGGGCGATCGGCGGCATCGAGCCGCGCGCCCGCGACGATATCCTGGTCGGGCTCGGCGATCCCGACGACGCGGCGGTCGTCCGGGTGGCGCCCGGCGTGGCCGCGGTCCAGACGGTCGACCATTTCCGCTCGTTCGTCGAGGACCCCTATCTGTTCGGCCGCATCGCCGCCAACCACGCGCTCGGCGACATCTACGCGATGGGGGCGGAGCCGCGGACCGCGCTCGCCATCGTGACCGTGCCCCACGGGCCGGAGGAGAAGATCGGGACCGAGATCGTCGACATGATGCAGGGGGTGAACGAGGTCCTGACGGAAGCCGGGGCGGCGCTGGTGGGCGGGCATACCGGGGAAGGGGCCGAGCGCGCGCTCGGCCTTGCGGTCACCGGACGGGCGGACCCGGCCCGCGTGCTGCGCAAGGCGGGGATGCGCCCGGGCGACCGGCTGATCCTCACCAAGGCGCTCGGCACCGGGACGCTGTTCGCCGCCGACATGCGCTGCAAGGCGAAGGGGCGGTGGATCGACGGTGCCATCGCCGCGATGCTGCAATCCAACCGGGCGGCGGCGGCGATTCTGATCCGCCACGGCGCGACCGCCTGCACCGACGTGACCGGGTTCGGCCTCGCCGGGCATCTGGTCGAGATGGTGCGCGCCTCGGCGGCCGGCGTCGCGCTGGCCGTGGCGGACCTGCCGGTGCTCGACGGCGCGGCCGATTGCCTCGCCGCCGGGATCGAGAGCTCGCTGCACGGCCAGAACGCGCGCCAGGCGCGCGCGATCCGGGATGCCGGCGCGGCGGCGCTCCATCCGATCCTGTTCGATCCGCAGACCGCCGGCGGGCTGCTCGCCAGCGTGCCGGGCGGCCGGGCGGGGGACTGTCTGGCCGCGCTGCGCGAGGCGGGCTGCGGGGACGCCGCGATCGTCGGCGTCGTCGAGCCGCTCGTCGACATAGCCGCGCCGATCCGGATCGTTCGCGAGCCGGAGCCGGTTCAGGAGTCCCCGCCGCTCCCGTCCGCGGCGAGCGCGTAGGCGCCGTCCTCGAGCCGGTCGAGCCGGCCCTGCCCGCGGATTTCGTCGAGCGCCAGCGCCACCTCCCGCCCGTCGCGGCTGCCGAGCGCGGCCACCAGCGCGCCGAAGGTCCGGGGGCCGTCGGCGAGCGCGGCCTCCACGCTGTCGAACGGTTCCGCGCCGCCGTCCGCCGACGGCGCCTCGGGCACCGTGAAATAGAGCGGCGGCGGGCCGCCGAAGGGCCGCGTCAGGTCGTAGCCCGCCTTCGACCCCGTGCGCACGCCGCCGAGCGAAGGGTCGAGCGGGAGTGCGCGGAAGCCGCTCTCGATGACCAGGTCGCGGTCGGGCTGGAAGCGGGTCGCGAGCGCCCAGTCCATCTGCGAATCCGAGAACACGTCGACATCCTCGTCGACGACGAAGACGTTCTTGGTGTTGGCGAGCGAGCCGAACGCGGCGGCGATGGCGTTCCTCGCCTCGCCCGGCACGCGCTGGCGCATCGCGATGCGGACGTTGAAGCTGCCGCCCGACGCCGGGCTCGCGCAGACCGCGACGGGCTCGCGGATCGCGGTCTGCAGCGCCCGCCACAGCGTCGCCTCGACCCGGAGCGCGTTGATCTGGGCGGTCTCGCTGTGGCGGATCTCCCGCCCGCTGATCGTCGAGGTCTGGAACAGCGCGTCCTCGCGCATCGTAATCGCTTCGAGGTGGAACACCGGGTTCCGCTTCATCACCCCGTAATAGCCGAGGAATTCGCCGTAGGGCCCCTCGGCCTCGACATGGCCGCGTGCGTCCAGATACCCCTCCAGCACCATCTCGGCGTCGGCCGGGACCATGACCCCGCCGGTGACGCTCCTGACGACGCCCAGCGGCGCGCCGCGCAGCCGCGCGATCAGCTCGAGCTCGTCCATCGGCAGGCGCATCGACGCCGCCACGTGGTCGGTCGGGTGCGCGCCGACGACGAAGCTCACCGGCAGCGCCTCGCCCCGCGCCGCCGCGCGCTCGTAGATCGCCTTCAGGTCGCTCGGCGCGTTGAGGTCGACCCCGGCCTCCCTGCGGCCGCGCACCATCATCCGCCGGCAGCCGAGATTGGTGAGCCCGGTCTCGGGGTCCCGCACATGGTCGAGCGAGGACGAGATATAGGGACCGCCGTCGAGCGCGTGCTGGAGATGGACCGGAAGCCGGGTGAGGTCGGCATCCTCGCCGGTCAGCACGACGGTTTGCACCGGCGCCTCGGCCCGGCCGATTTCGACCAGTTCCCGCGGCGCGGCGAGCCGCTCCAGCACCAGCGCGAGCAGGTCCTCGGGCGGGCAGTCGAAGCCGGCGGCGATGCGTGCCCGGCTGCCGGTCACGCCGCCCACCAGCTCGGTGCCCTCCGGGCCGGCGTCGGTGAAGAGGACCGCGCGCGGGTTCCCGTCGAGCACGGCGGCGATGTCGATCAGGTCGATCGGCGCGTCGTGCACGATCGCCTCGCCGATCTCGACGAGACGTTCGACGAAGGGGCGGAGGCGGAACCGTTCCAGATCGGGGGCGGCCATGGGCGGGCAATGCTATTGACGGGGCGGGGAGACGGCAATCGCGGTTGCGCGCGGCGGGGGGAAGCGGGACACTCGCCGCGCCTTGAGGGAGGATCAGGATGGCGGATGTCAGGACGACCGGCCCCGGGCCGGGCTATGCGAGGAACCCGGACCATTACGTGCGCGTCGAGGCGAGCCCCAGGCGGGTCCGCGCGGTGATCGGCGGCGAGACCATCGCGGATTCGACGCGGATGCGGCTGTTGCACGAGGCCAACCACCTGCCGGTCTACTACTTCCCGCTGGAAGACGTGCGGATGGACCTGATGACGCGGACCGACACAGGCACGCACTGCCCCTACAAGGGCGACGCGTCCTACTGGTCGCTCGCCGTCGGCGGGCGGACGGTGGACGACATCCTCTGGAGCTACGAGACGCCGTTCGACGAGGTGCCGGAGCTCGCCGGCATCGGCGCGTTCTACTGGGGCAAGGTCGACAGCTGGTACGAGGAGGACGAGGAGATCTTCGTCCACGCGCGCGACCCCTACAAGCGGGTCGACGCGATCCCGTCCACGCGCGAGGTGCGCGTGATCCTCGGCGGCGAGGAGGTGGCGCGCACGACCCGGGCGCATTTCCTGTTCGAGACGAAGCTGCCGGTCCGCTACTACATCCCGAAGGACGACGTGCGGACCGACCTGCTGACCCCGACCGATGGCGCGACCCGCTGCCCCTACAAGGGCGTGGCGGTCTACTGGTCGGCCACTATCGGCGGCGAGACTTACGACGACATCGTCTGGAGCTACCCCGACCCGATCCCCGAATGCCCGAAGATCCGGGACCTGATGTGCTTCTACAACGAGAACGTCGACGCGGTCCTCGTCGACGGGGTGGAGGTTGAGAAGCCGAAGACCAAGTGGTCCAAATAGAAGGGTTTCAGCCCGTCACGGTCGGCCTTCGCCGGCCATGACGCGTGGGCGCACGGACGCCCTCCTACCCCGCCGGCGCCGTGTCGCCGGCGATCTGGCAGCGGCGGAGCAGGCGGCGCTGGTCGGGCGGGAAGTCGGTGCGGGCGTGGGACGAGCATAGATTGTCCCACAGCAGCAGGTCGCCCGGCGTCCAGACATGCTCGTAGACGAAATCCTCGCGCTCGGCGATGTCGAACATCTCGTCGAGGATCGCGTCGCTCTCTTCCTCGGGCAGCCCGTCGATCCGCATCGTCATCAGCCGGTCGACATAGAGCGCGCGCCGCCCGGTCGCCGGGTGGACGATCGAGACCGGGTGGGTGCAGCCGTCGACCGTGCCCGCGCGGGCGCCCTTCCCCTTGCGGCTCGCGTAGACGACATAGTCGTAGACGTGGTGCGCGGTCCGCCCGCCGACGCGCTCCCGGATGCGTTCGGGCAGCGCGTCCCAGGCGAGATAGTGGTTGGCGAACTTGGTGTTGCCACCCCGGTCCGGCACCTCGATCGCGTACAGCATGGTGCCGAGATTGGGCACTTCCTTGAAGATCGTGTCGTGGTGGAAATACATCTCCCCGTCGGGCAGCGAGCCGATCGGCTTGCCGTCGACCCGGATGTTGGAGATCAGCATCATCGCGTCGTCGACGGTCGCCGCGTCCTCCGGCCGCTCGTCCTTCGGCCGGGGACGCCTGCCGATTTCCCCGAACGCCTCGGCGAAGCGGAGCTGCTCGTCCTGCGAGAGGCCGGGCGCGCGGAACAGCAGCACGATGTGCTCGCGCCACGCCGCCCTGAGCGCTGCCGCGGTGTCGGCGTCGACCGGCTGGGTGACGTCGAGACCCGCGATCTCGGCGCCGAGCGCGTCCGACAACGGCCTGATTTCGAAGCTTTCCACAGCCGCGATGATGGCCCGCGCGGTGGCGGGGCGCAACCGGACTCAGCCGCGCGCGGGCGCCTGCCTGGCCTCCAGCCCCGCCATGGTCATGATGCCGGCGAGGATGACCGCGCCGCCGACCCAGACCCAGATTTCGGGGAACTCGGCGAAAACCAGGAAGCCGATCGCGGCGGAGAAGATCAGCCGGGTGAACTCGAAGGGGAGCACCACTGTCGCGTCCGCCGCCTTGTACGCCCGGGCGAGCGCGCGCTGGGTGAGCGTGCCGGCGCAGCCCATGGCGATCAGTATCCCGACCGCCTCCCAGCTCGGCGTGGTCCAGACGAACAGCGCCGGCACCAGCGAGGCCGGGACGAAGAGAATCATCTGCCACGTCGCCATCGCGTCCGGGCGTTCGGTGCGCGACAGCGACTTCATGGTGATCGCGACGCCCGCCATCGCGAACACGCCGATCAGCGCGAGCAGCGCCCCGGTCGAGAGCGGCACCATGCCGGGGCGGAGGATGATCAGCGCGCCGGCGAAGCCGAGGATCGCCGCCGACCAGCGCCTGCCGTGCGAGGCCTCGCGCAGGATCAGGATCGCCGCGGCGGATGCGAAGATCGGCCGCGTGGTGATGATCGCGGCGATGCTGCCGAGCGACTCGAGCGTGATCGCGGTGAAGATCAGGTAGGCCGCCACCAGCCCGAAGAAGGCGCGTGCGAAATGCATCCCGAAGCGCCGCGTGTGAAGCCCCTTGAGGCCCGAGCGGCAGAGCCACGGCAGCAGGAACAGGATGCCGAACAGGCTCCTCAGGAAGACGATCTCGAACGGGTGGATCTCGTCGCCGACATAGCGGATCGTCACCGCCATGACCGCCCAGGAGGCGGTCGAGCCCATCATCCAGAGCGCCCCCAGGACCGGCCCCGGCAGCGCCCCCGGCCTGACCCTCACCCTGAGTAGCCGCGAAGCGGCGTATCGAAGGGCCCGCCCGCCATCACCCCGGGCTCGCGATGGCGAGCGCGACGCTGATATGCGACAGCGGGCGGCCGCTTTCCTCGGCCCATGCGTTGAACGCGGACTGCACCGCCGCCCGGGCGCGCTTGCCGCTCGGCTTGCCCTCCCAGGCGCCCGCCCGGTTGAGGCCGCGCACCACGTCGGGGGTGAGGACGAAGCTGTCCTTGCCGGCCATCCGGAGGAAGCGCGGCGCCGAGTTGCCGCCCATCTGCTTGAAGCGCTTCGCGAGCGCGTCCCAGAGCCCGACGACGTTCGCCGCCGGCCAGTCGGCGAGCCAGTCCCCGAAGCAGCCGAACTCCGCCGCCACGCCCTGCATCGCGGCGGCGTTGTCGCGCGTCGCCCGGATCTTGCCCCAGTGGCGGACGATGCGGGCGTCCTTCATCAGCGCTTCGAGTTCCTCGTCGCTCATCGCGCGCACCGCGCCCGGCTCGAAGCCGCGGAAGACCTCCTCGAAGGCGGGCCAGCGGTCGTCGACGACGCTGTGGCGGATGCCGGCGCGGAAGACCCGGCGCGTCATCAGCGAGAGGTAGCGGTCGTCGGCGATCCGCCTCAGCGCCTCGGGCGGGGAGACGTCCGGCATGCGTTCGGCCAGCCTCTCCGCCCCGCCGGCGCGCTTCTCGGCCTCGGCGAGGATGTCGGCGAACGGCGTCATGTCGCGAGCCGGTCGGCGATCGCGAGCGTCCGCTGCATGGTCCTCAGCACCGGGCGCTCGATCAGCTCGCCGTCGACCACCAGCAGCCCGGTGTCGTTCTCGCGGAACGCGGCGACGATCCGACGCGCGCGTTCGATCTCGTCCGGCGAGGGGGAGAAGATGCCGTTGATGACCGGGATCTGGTCCGGGTGGATCGCCGCCTTGCCGGTGAAGCCGAGCGCGGCGGCGGCGCGCGCCTCGGTCGCCAGCCCGTCGGGATCGGCGAGGTTGAGCCAGGGCACGTCCAGGAGGTCGAGTCCGTTGCGCGCCGCGGCATGGACCACGGCCGAGCGCGCATACAGCATCGCTTCCCACGATTGCTCGGCGCGGAGGTCGGCCGACATGTCGACCGCGCCGAACAAGAGCGAGTCGATGCGGTCCGAGGCGCGGGCGATCGCCTGCACGTCGGCGAGCCCGTCGGCGGATTCGACGATCACGTGGTAGCGGATGCCGGCGCAGCGCCCGTCCAAGAGCGCGTCGTAGAGCGCGATCTCCTCGGCCGAGCCCACCTTGGCGAGCATCAGCGCGGGCGGCGGCGTCCCGCACGCCTTGAGCGCGAGCACGTCCCTGAGCCCTTCCTCGGTGGACAGCGGGTTGACCCGAAGCATGCGCTCGACGCCGCCGCCGTAATCCTCCGCGAACAGGGGCAGCGACAGCGCGCGCGCCTCCTCCTTGCGCGGCATCGCGACGGCGTCCTCGATGTCGACGCAGACGATGTCGGCGCCCGAGCCCAGCGCCTTCCCGAACCGGTCGGGCCGGAGCCCCGGCACGAACAGGAGGCTGCGGCGGGGCCGCGTCGCGATGTCGCTCAAATCCGGCTCCTCTCGAACGCGCCGGCAAGATCGCACCCGGCCCCGGCGCTGGCAAGCAGGCGGGCGGGCCTCCCCCTTGGTCACAGCCCCCACACCGTCATGCCCGGACTTGTTCCGGGCATCCACGCCTTGCGGCATCGCGCGACAGGCGGGGCCTGGCGAACCGGCGGACCAACGTAGATGCCCGGAACAAGTCCGGGCATGACGATGTGGGGAGGGCGCTGGCAAGGCGGCGCCACGGGTGCGATGATCGCTCCGCCGCAAACTCGGGGAGACCGCCATGTTCTCGGTCGAACGCAGCGTTCCGATCAACGCCGGCCTCGCGCCGGGGGAGCCCGCGCTCGCGCGGCGCCATGTCTGGCTCGGGCTGGTGCTCAAGGCGGAGGACGCGGTGCCGTTCGTCCCGGCGATGAGCTACTGCCACGTGACCGGCCGGTTCGAGAACGGCCTCTTCCGCGACATCGTCTTCAACGGCGAGGCGATGACCGAGAAGATCCTCTTCCACCCCGAGGAAAAGGTCGAGTTCATCCGCACCGCCGGCATCGAGATGGGCACCATCGTCAACGAAATCCTGGAGGACGAGGCGGGCGGGCTGCATTTGCGGTTCGCGTTCACGCTGGAGCGCGAGGGCATGGCGCACGGCAGCGCGGAGGAACGCGAATTCGCCGAGGGCATGGCGAAGGGGTACCTGATCGCGGTGCAGGCGACGGTGGACGAGATCAGGAAGCGGGTGAAGGCGGGGGTGATTTAGGGGGTAGAGCGGCGTCCTACCCGGCCCTGGCGGCCCGCGCGGCGCCAACTTCGATCCTCCCGGCGTGCGGCTTTCCGACAGGGCGGTTCCGTTCGCCGATGGCGATGCGAAGTGAACGGGCGTTCCCTTCTCCCGTTCGCCTACCCGTCACAGTCGGCCTCCGCCGACCGTGACGGGTAGGGGCCGAAGGCGTCGGGACCTAATTCCGGCCGCGCCACCATTTCCTTCCCCCACCCCCGAATTGCGCTAAGCTCTCCCATCGTCCAGACCGAACGGAGGGTCCGATGTCGGAGTTCAAGCAGAAGCTGGTGATCGACCACGCCGACGGCGCGGTCTACGGCAAGGAGGGTATCCGCGACCAGTTCGTCTACCGCCATTTCGGCGTCGAGGAGGCGACCGGCGGCAAGTACGGCGCGCACCTGATCCGGGGCGGCGACGGCCCGCCGCCGATCGAGGCGCACATCCACACCGACATCGATTTCCTGATCGTCTACGTGGTCAGCGGCTGGGTGACGTTCTGGTACGAGGGGCACGGCGAGGAGACGCTCAAGGCGGGCTCGGTCCACATGCTGCCGCCCGAGATCAAGCACTCGGTGATCGAGTGGTCCGACGACCTCGAGATGCTGGAGATCACCTCGCCGGCCGAGTACGGCACCCGCGAGCTGACCGCCGCCGAGCTGGAAGCCGCCGCCGCCTGAGCGGGCTGCTGCTGCCCCCAATTCGTCATGCCCGGACTTGTTCCGGGCATCCCCCTCCGCGGGGTTCGTGGATGGCCGGAACAAGTCCGGCCATGACGCGGTGGGGCGTTGTTGCCAGGGGACGCTGAATCGTCCCGCGCCGCGCCGCCGGTCCCCGCGATACGCTACCCGCCCTTGCCGAAGTCGATGTCGTGCCCCAGCGCGCGGAGGTGCCGCTCGTGCCCGCCCATGGTGCCGAGCGGCAGGATCTCGTAGTTGACGTAGGTCGTGATCGGCAGCGGCTCCAGCAGCGAGCGGATCCGGTCGTTGCTGTCGACGTCGACCAGGATGGCATAGCCCGCGACGTCCTCGACCAGGCGGTGGACCGTCGCGCCGTGCTCCTCCGCGATCTTCTCCAGCATCGCGTCGGTGCCGGCATAATCGAGATCGGGCGGCAGCGGCTTGGCGGGGCGCGCGAGGATCAGGAAGCGCTGCTTGCCTTCGGGCACGGGTTCGTTCTTCACGGGGCCGTTCTCCTCCAGCACGTAGATCCGGTAGGTCTCGTCGGGCCACATCGGGTTGCCTTCGAGGATCTCGCGGAGCCGGCGCCCCGAGTCGGTCTCGACATAGATCGCGTAGCCGCGCACGAACATGATCGGGTGGATCGTGCACACCCCCTCCATGTGGACGCCGACCCAGTGGGCGAGGCAGCCCGCGTGGCGCGCCGGCGTGTGCCACGGCCCGTGCGGGCGCGGCTCCTTCGAGGTGACGAGGAACAGCATGGTCGGTCCTCCCCTTCGCCGCCATCGTAACGCCCTTTCGCCGCGGGCGGCGAGTGCGGCATGATGCGCCGGGCGGAACCGGATCGGAGAGGGGCGATGGACGACGGACGGATGGCGGGCTGGACCGAGGCGCCGGCGGAAGACGTGGGCGACGCGCTGGTCGCGGGGTTCGCCGCGAGCGGGGTGGACCATTTGTTCTTCACCTCGGGATCGGAGATCGGCTTCTTCCAGGAGGCCACCGCCAAGGCGCGCGCGAGGGGGCAGAACAACCCGATCCGGCTGATCACCGTGCCGCACGAGCATGCGAGCCTCAACGCCGCGCTCGGCTTCGCCGCGGTGAGCGGCCGGCCGGCGGTGACCGCGGCCCATGTCGACTGCGGCACGATGCATTACGGCGGCGCCGTCCATACCGCGGCGCGGAGCCGCCTCCCCGTGGTCATCACCGCGGGCTTCCCGCCGACAGCTTACGCCGGGACGCTCAAGGGCGGGCGCGACGAGGGCGGGCATCTCTGGATGCAGGAGACCTTCGACCAGAACGGGATCGTCCGCAACTACGTCAAGTGGGACCACCGGCTGACCTGGCAGGATAATCCCGGCACCATCGCCAGCCGCGCGGTGCAGGTGACGCGGAGCGAGCCCTGCGGCCCGGTCTATCTGAGCTTCCCCAAGGAGCTCACCCTGCTCCCGGTCGACGGCGCCAGCTTCCCGAGCGCCGACCGGCTCGGCATCCCGCGCCCCGCCGCGCCGTCCGCCCAGGACGCGGACGAGGTCGCGCGCAGGCTGATCGAAGCCGCCCATCCGGTCGTCGTGGTCTCCGCCTCGGGGCGCGACCCGGCCACGGTGCCGGCGCTGGTCGATCTCTGCGAGACGCTCGGCCTCGCCGTCGTCGACTCGGTCCAGCGCAGCTACATGAGCTTCCCCTTCCGCCACCCCGCCTTCCAGACCCAGGACACCCTGAAGGACGCCGACGTCGTGCTGGCGCTCGAGGCGGTCGTCCCCTGGGTGCCCGGCCGCAATTCGCCGGGGGCGGACGCGTTCGTCGTCTCGGTCGGGCTCGATCCGATCGAGAGCCGGATCCCGACCTTCGAGTTCACCGCCGATCTGCGCCTCGCCGCCGACCCGCTCGCGACGATCGGTGCCATCGCCGAGGCCGCGCGGGACCGGCTGACCGACGCCGACCGGGAGCGGATCGCGGCGCGGAAGGAACGCCTCGCCGCCGGATCGCGGGCGTGGATCGGCGCGGCGGAGGAGGCCGCGAAGGCGCACGCTTCGACCGTCCCCATCGACCGCTACTGGGCGGGCTACCGCATCGGCGCGATGCTCGACGACGACTGCATCGTGTTCGACGAGACCCTGCCGCCCAACCGGCTCAGGGACTATCTCGACCGCAGCGCGCCCGGCTCCTATTTCGCCAACCCGGGTTCCAGCGGCGGCTGGGCCACCGGGGCCGCGCTCGGCGCCAAGCTCGCCGCGCCCGAGCGCGACGTGATCGCGGTCAGCGGCGACGGCTTCTACATGTTCGGGACGCCGGCCCCGGCGCTGTGGTCGGCCGCCCACCACGACGCGCCGTTCCTCCAGATCGTCTATACCAACCGCAGCTACACGACGGGCACCGAGCGCATCGTCAACAATTACGGCGCCGGGAGCTACGCCGCGAAGGACGGGTTCAAGGGCGGCTGGTTCGATCCGCCGATCGACTTCGCCCGCGAGGCCGAGGCCGCCGGCGCCCACGGCGAGACCGTCCGCGACCCGGCCGAGCTCGACGCCGCCCTCGCCCGCGGCCTGGCCCAGGTGCGGGCCGGCAAACCGGCGCTGGTCTCGATCTGGCTCAAGCGCCTCCAGGGCGAGGACTGAGGGGAGGGGTTCCTGCCACCCCTTTTTTCGTCATGCCCGGACTTGTTCCGGGCATCCACGTCCCTCCGCCGCCTCGCCCGCGCCCGCTTATACCGCGATGCCGCAAGACGTGGATGCCCGGAACAAGTCCGGGCATGACGGTGGGGGGGACGGCGGCGGGGGAGACGCGGGCGCGGCCCGCCGTCCTTTCCCCCGGTTGTCACCCCGGACTTGATCCGGGGTCCAGGCTTGTCCCGGACACCGATCCGGGGAAAGCCGGGCGACGTCGGGGAAAGGTTCTGGCGGAGAGATCGGCCTCCTGCCGATATGACGGGAAGGGGTCTCCCCAGCCCCGAGCGTTGATCGCCGCACCGGCTCCGGTTAGCCTTTTCCCATCGCGTCCCCACAGGCAAGGCGCACGGCCATGAAGCTCACCCGCGACCGGATCGACCGGTTCCACGAGACCGGCTATCTCATGCTGCCCGGGCTGTTCTCCGCCGAGGAGGCCGCGGTCCTCAGGAAGGGGGCGGGCGAGGTCTACGCCATGGACCGCGAGGAGGTCGTCCGCGAGAAGGACGGCGTCTCCCCGCGCACCGCCTTCGCGGCGCATCGCTACCACGAGGCGTTCCGCCGGCTCGGCCGCCATCCGCGGCTGATCGGGCCGGTCATGCAGCTGCTCGACGGGCCGGTCTACATGCACCAGTACAAGGTGAACGCCAAGGTCGCCTTCGACGGCGACGTCTGGCAGTGGCACCAGGACTACGGCACCTGGTCGCGCGACGATTTGATGCCGGAAGCGCGCGCGATGAACATCGCGCTGTTCGTCGACGACGTGACCGAGTTCAACGGGCCGCTCTGGATCATCCCGGGCTCGCACCGGGGCGGCGTCTACGAGGCGGGGCACGACCTGGAGACGACCAGCTATCCGCTGTGGACGCTCGACAAGGCGACCGTCACCGAACTCGCCGAGCGGGGCGGCATCTTCTCGGCCAAGGGCGAGGCCGGCAGCGTGCTGATGTTCCACGGCAACATCGTCCACGCGTCCTCGCCCAACCTGTCGCCGTGGGGCCGGACCATCGTCTATCTGTCGCTGTGCCATGTCGAGAACCACATCCGGCGCTTCAAGCGGCCGGAATGGATCGCCCATCGCGACTTCGCCCCCATCGAGCCGCTGCCGGACGACTGCCTGACGGCGCCGATGCCGGGCCCGGCGGAAAGGGCGGCGTGAACCTTCACCGCCTGCTGCGGGAACGCGAGGCGGCGAACGACCCGGTCCGCGTCGGAATTCTCGGCTGCGGCAAGTTCGCCTCGATGTTCCTCGCCCAGGCGATCCGGACGCCGGGCGTTCACGTCGCCGCCATCGCCGACCTGGATCCCGCCGCCGCGCGCGCGAACCTGGCGCGGATCGGCTGGCCGGCGGAGCGCCACGGCGCGGCCGATCTCGCCGCCGCGCTCCGCTCCGGCGGCACGTGGATTACCGACGACGTCGAGGCGGCGTTCCGCCAGGAGCCGATCGATCTCGTAATCGACTCGACCGGAGATCCGCCGTCGGGCATCCGCCACGTCCTGCTGGCCTGCGAGACCGGCAAGTCGATCGTCATGGTCAATGTCGAGGCCGACGCGCTGGCGGGGCCTCTGCTGGCGCGAAAGGCGCGGGAGGCCGGGATCGTCTATTCGCTCGCCTACGGCGACCAGCCGGCGCTGATCTGCGACCTGGTCGACTGGGCGCGGACCTGCGGTTTCGAGGTGACCGCGGCGGGGCGCGGCCACAAGTGGCTGCCCGAGTACCGGTTCTACACGCCGGACAATGTGTGGGACGGGTACGGGCTGACCCCGGAACAGGCCGCGCTCGGCGGGCTGAATCCGAAGATGTTCACCTCCTTCCTCGACGGCAGCAAGCCGGCGATCGAGAGCACGGCGGTCGCCAACGCCACCGGCCTCGCGGCCGCGCCGGACGGGCTCGCCTACCCGCCCGCCGGCATCGATGCGTTGCCGTATGTCTGCCGGCCGAAGTCCGAAGGCGGGGCGCTGCACCGCAAGGGGCAGGTCGAGGTGGTGTCGTCGCTGGGCCGCGACGGCACGCCGCTCGACTACGACATCCGCTTCGGCGTGTTCGTCGCCTTCGAGGCGGACAGCGACTACGTCGCCCGCTGCTTCGAGGAATACGGGGTGCGGACCGACGACAGCGGCCGCTACGCGGCGATGTACAAGCGCTGGCACCTGATCGGGCTGGAGCTCGGCGTCAGCGTCGCCAGCGTCGCGCTGCGCGGCGAGCCGACCGGCGCGCCGACCGGCTGGCGGGCCGACGCCGTCGCCGTCGCCAAGCGGGACCTCCGGGCGGGCGAGACGCTGGACGGCGAGGGCGGCTACACCGTCTCGGGCCGGCTGATGCCGGCGGCGCGCTCGCTGGCGGAAGGCGCCCTGCCTATGGGGCTGACCCACGGGGTGCGGCTGGCGAATCCGGTTGCGAAGGACGGGCTCGTCCGATGGTCCGACGTGGCGGCCGATTCCGGCGACCCCGCCGTCCGCCTCCGCCGCGAGATGGAGGATCTCTACCGGCCCGCGCTGCTCGAAGCGGCGGAATAGAATGTTTCACATGAAACATTAGAGCCTGTCCGTTTCGGATAGAAGCGCCTTTACCCCGACTCCTCACCGTCATGGTCGGCGAAGGCCGACCA
>JAPPIT010000206.1 GCA_028820505.1 Defluviicoccus sp. | reverse complement strand
GGCGATCTCGACGAGGCGGTCGAGAAGATGGCCACGCGCGCGCGCGTCGATTACGCCGGAGCGCGAAGCTGATCGGGGCCTATTACCGGAACGAGCTGGCGATGCGGTTGCAGGCCATGGGGATGGCGGTGACGCCGACCCTTGTCGGCCGGGTGCCCGGGTTCGAGCTGGCGGGCTACGACCGGCGGTTCCTGGACGCGTTCTCGGGGCGCCGCCGGGAGATCCTGGCGCACCTGGAGCGGCTGGGTCTGACCGAGGGGCAGAAGGAGGCGGTCCGGACGGTGCTTCTGTCGGACGATCTGACGCGGCATTCGTCGCCCGCGATCTCACGCCCGAGCGCCTCGGCGTGTCGTTCCACCGTCTTCGGCGCGACGGCGAGGCCGGCCAGCTCGCGCAACAGGGCGCTGGAGCCCTCGAAGCCGGTCCTGGCGGCGGCGATGCCGATCATGCGCAGCGCCGCCGGCGACAGGAAGGTGTTCTCCATGCCGAGGGCGCGGTCGCGCGGGCTGAAGCCGGTGTGGCAGGAGTCGCAGCGATACCAGGCGCGATCCAGCGTTAGAGGACCGGGCGCAGTGGTGAAGGTCTTGGGCCGGCGGCCGGCGAAGCGCGCCTCGCCGCCGCACGCACACGACAGCCACGGTCCCCGGTCGTCGGAACGGTCGGCATTGAGCCTGTGGGCGACGGCCTGCCCCATGATCCGCAACGCCACCCGCCGCGCTTCGGTCTCGATCGCCTGGAAGTCATCGACGACGCCCGCGCCGATCAGCCGCTCGACCTCGGCCTCGATCTCCTCCGCGATCGCCGCGTCGAGACCCCCCTTTTTCCCGGCGTGGCCGGCTTGTCCGCGTCCAGCCTGGCATCGCATATCCGGCCGCTGACCTCGACCAGCGCGCGCACCAGCCCGCGAAGCCGCCGGTATTCCGCGATCTGCGCCCGCGTTCCCTCGATGGCATCGGCGGGAACGGTGCGGCCGCGGGACTTCCCCGTCTCCCTGTCCGGCCAGGTCAACAGCCAGTAGGGACCATGCCCCCGCGCACCCTCGACTGCGCAGCGGCAGCTGGGCTTGCCGCACTTGCGGTACTGTGCCCTGAGCGAACCCTGGCGAAGGTCGCCGATGCCCGCTATCTCCCGCAGAAGCTCGCCACGCTGCTCGACGAGGCCGTCGTGATCGGTGCTGGCCATGCCCGCCTCCATCTGTCTCCTAATACAGGAAACAGATATCGTAGCGGAACCAAGGCATTTCTCAACCTCGCAAAATCAGGACGTGCACCCTGAACGGGGCCATGGCTCGACGGTGTCTCGAACCGCCGGTAGAATTCGGGCTGTCCAGTTGGATTTCGAACAGGTGCGCGATGCCAGAAACCCATGCGTTCTCCGATTTACGCCCTCGTCTCAAGACTGGGGACATCGTTCTGATGGGCGGCACGTCGATCTTCAGCCGGGCCATCCGCAAGTTGACCGGCAGCGATTGGTCGCATGTCGCGATGGTGGTCAGGGTTGAGGAATACGACACGGTACTCTTGTGGGAATCCACCACCAACGGCCACGACAAGGACGTTCAGACGGGCGAGATCAAACGCGGCGTCCAATTGGTGCCGCTCAGCAAGCGCGTGAGCGAGCACACCGGCAATCTCGCTTTTCGCTTGTTGAGTCGTGAATTGACCCGGACCGAGATCGGCAGGCTCAATGCGTTCCGCCACTCGGTGAAGGACAAGGGGTACGATTTCGACGGTCTGGAACTGCTGCGCGCGGCTCTTGATTCGGGGCTCTTCTGGAGCAATCGGGAGGACCTGACGGCCTATTTCTGCAGCGAACTGATCGCGGAAACGTATCAGGCGATCGGCTTCCTCGACAAAACGAAGCCGTCCAACGAGTATACGCCCGACGATTTTTCGGTCGGGGCCGCCCCACCGCTCGAATTGCAGGGCGGTGTCCACCTGGGCGACGAGATTGTCGTGAGCCGGGAATCGGATTAGGCCACTCTCAGCCGAATATCCCCACTGTGCTGGCCTTGTAAACGAGAAGCGTCGCGCCGAGAATCCCAAGGCCGACGAACATCCAGCCGAGGACCGGAGCCAGGAACGCCCCGTCGGCGAAGGCTAGCCGAGCCAGCCAAATACCGCCGAGCGTCAGGACCGCGCCCGTTATCCACAGCCACATGCAGATGCCTTTCCCGTGAGGGTATCCGCCCGGCGAAGGCGCAGCGCGCCGCCGGAATGCGCAGTCCGGCCGGGCACCGGTTTGCGCCCGAGCGCCGGCGTTCGGGAGCCGAGTCCTGCATCGGTTCGCCGCCGGCCGGAAACCCGAGAAAGGAGAGCATGGCAGCCGCGGTCTCGTCGCGGACGTCGATGCCCGGCCAGAGCTGGAGCCGCAGCATCGCCCGCGCCATTCTTGCCGCCAAATGCGCTCATGTTCCGAACTTGACGACCTTGTCGTGGACGAACTCTACGCTCCTCTCGAAGATGCCGTAGATCGCCTTCACGCCCAGCCCGCAAAAGAAGGCGACCGCGTTCTGCTGCAGGTCCTCCAGGCCCAGGTTTGAAGCAATCCGCGTGCCTGATTCGGGTGTGTGGAACAACAGATTGACGACGATGAACCCGAAGATTGCACCCAGAAAAATTCGCGCCCCGCTGCCCTGTAGCTTGCGCGCGTCGAACGTGCCGTTGGCCGCCTTCTTCGACAGTGACCGCAGGAGGTATATGCATGCTCCCAGCCCGCCGTAAAACAGGGGAACGATTTGTATCGAGCCGGTCTTGCCGATAAATGCCAGCATCGCCCGCCAACCTTGCAGGACGGTCCCGTCGACAAAGTCGTGAGACCGGTATTCGACATAGTGGATCGACAGCGCGCAGAAAATGAAAATCAGTCCCCACAGGATGATGGACTTCATGTACCATGCCGACAGCGTGGAATCGCGTAGCGTTCTGCCGTTTATCGAATGTTCCGAATAGGTGATCCGGCACAGTTGCGAATAGCCGACCAGAATCTCGTTTGTCGAGGAAATCCGCTCCTCGAGTGCGTTCGCCTGCTTGTAGTGGACGAGTGCCCGATGCAACGGGCAAACGATCTTCCCGTCGGGATCCATGCCGCGCTCGGTGACGTAGTGGATCAGCGCGGTCACTTCCCTGATCGAGACAACCTCGCGAAAGGATCGGAGGTTCCTGGCGTTCTTGACCTGGCCGCGCCTGAACCAGCTGCTGAAGTAGCCGAAATCCTTGTCGCTCCTTCCGGAGCCGATTTCCTCGTCAATATCCTCTTCCCCGGTTCGCACGGTTTCGCCGCCCGCAATAGTTCGCCGATCCTGCATGATCTGCCCCAGCTCCCGCACCAGGCGACCCGACGGCTCCGAGTGTCCGGTTCGTGTTCCACGGTATTACAACGCCGGGTTTCGCGGCAAGTTCGTATTGGCACCGCACACCCGCCGATCGGGCTGGCGGGCATGGCCGTTTCCCGACTTCACGGGAAAATCACCATGTCCGGCAAACATCTCTGCGAACTGATTCACTGGACTGAGGTACTTGCAAAACTCCTTGGCGTTGGCTGCGCGGGGTGGGCTTTCGGCGGGTAGAGGGTCCCGCCTCGAACATATCACGAACATTGGGCCGTCGATCGGCTTGCTTCGCCGCACGATCGCGGTCATCGGGTCGGTTTTTCCGGGACCGGGGCCGTCGCGGACGCTTTTCCCGCCGGCCTGTCGCGGTTCGGGGGCGTGCGTCATGGCGCGGACGGGGCGCGGACGGGGTTCAGGTCAGCAGGCGCATCAGGCGATCCACGGTCAGCGCCAGGATGCCGAACATCAGGTGGCAATGGACCTTGGCATGGCCGCGCACGCGGACATGGCGGGCTCCGAAACTGTCCTTGAGCCCGGCGTTGAGGCGCTCGACGGTCGAGCGTTCCCCGTAGCGCCGGCGCGCCGGGTGAACATGGCCGACATGGTTCCGCGCCCTGGCTCCCCCGCACCGCTCTTCCTTGAAGTCCTTGCCGCGGGGGTTAACGTCGATGATCGGGACATGGCCCAGCAGGTAGCTGTGCCAGCCGATCTCGGGCGTGTCGTAGGCCGCATCCATGAGATCGTAGAGGCTGGTCACGCGCTTCGCGGTCATCGTCGCCAGCGGGATCGCGGCCTGGCTGTCATGCAGCGAAGCCGACGTGAGCAGGCAGCTGATCGGGATACCGCCATCGGCGGCGTCGATGTGCAGCTTGTAGCCGATCCACGACGTGGTATGGCCCTTGTCCTGCGGCACAGCTGCGCCTGTCATCTTCTTCGCTCCGGCGTCGACATCAACACCATCCGCGCCTGGCTCGGTCACGTGTCGCTCGCAACCACCAACATCTACGCCGAGGTCGATCTCAAGGCGAAGGAAGAGGCGATGAAATCCACCTGCCCCGGCGATCCCGGAGACGCGCCGCGATGGAAGGCGCGAGGCGGCCTGCTCGAACAGCTGAAGGCAATCTGAAGGGCAAATCTTATGTTGGGAAGCTTGGCCAAAAACCCGGTGATGACAATGGGTTGCGCGTGCTGCCCGACATAGCGGGCTGCCCTACATATGGGCTTCTATGTCATGCCCCACATAGCATCCCGAGCAGCAGGCGATCATTGGGGTGGCGAGGATCATAGATGCCATCCTGGTCGATGACGCGCGCCTCCACGAGACCGCAGAGCTCGAGCAGATGGTGCCAGTCCCGGCCGTTGCGGGAGA
>JAPPIT010000123.1 GCA_028820505.1 Defluviicoccus sp. | reverse complement strand
CGCCATTGTCGTCGTCAGGGGTGCTGGAGCGCACTCCAGGGTACTCAAGGGTAGGCATTGGCGGGGCTTGCAGCCTGCTGCGTCCGGTGTGAGAAAACCGCGCCCTCCGGGGCGTCGAAGGGCGAGAATCCGAACGAGAAGCGAAGGGGGAATCGACGCCGGGGAACCCGGCGGAGGGGAGCCACCGCGGCGCGTGAGCGGCGGGCGGTGCGCCCGGAGCCGCAGGCAGTCGTGCGCAGCACGCTGCCGGAGGCGGAGGCGACGCTGCCCGCACCGGTGTGGGCAGAACCGCACGGCCCGGTGCGGAGCGAAGTGCGGGCGCGTTCCGCAGGAACGCCCGCACGAGCGGAGACAGCGGCGCGGCGGGTCGTGCACGGCGCAGTGCGGCGACGACGAGCGGAGGCGATGCTCGCAGCCGGCGCAGCCGGTCAGGGCGAGCGAGGCGAGGAAGCATCGGCGCGCGCGCCATCGAGGCGTTCGGCGATTGCGACGAAGCATCCGACCGGCACCGGCGGTGAGTGAGCGCAGCGAGCCGCCGCGGCAAGACGGAGCGCGCAGCGAGGCGAAGCCGAGCGGAGGCGCGAGGGATTGCAGCGGAAATCGGAGCGAAGCGGAGATTGCAGCGGAAAGCCCGGTCGCGAAGCGACGCGCCCGGATTGGTCGTCGCGTTTGGCACACCGTTCGCCAACTTCGGCAATATCGGCGGCATCGACTGCATCACCACCGGCAGCGTCGTCGTCGGCAACGGATGCAAGGCCGTAATCACCACCGCCGGCATTATGATCGGCACCGGCGTCGGAATCAGCGCCAGCATCGGCGGCGGCGCGGGCTGCACTTCGTCGTCGCGCCGGGCGAGCCGGTGAACACGGACGTGCCGCGCATGCTGAACGGCCAAGTGCGCGACCCGGTGCGGAGGAAGGGCGGCGGAGCCGCCGCGGGGCGCGGCGCCGCAGGCGCCGGGCGACGCGAAGGCGAGCCGTGCGGCGGCGCGCCGTGCGGTGGCCGACCAAAAAGAGAGGGCGGGCCGCGCCGAACCGACGCGACCCGCGAGGCGATGCGGCTCAGTTGGCCCGCATCACCGGGATGCCGAGCTTCACGGCCTTGTCCACCAGATTGTCGGTGATGCCCGAGCCCGGGAAGGCGATGACGCCCTTCGGCAGGAGGTTCAGCAGCTCGTCGTTACGCCGGAACGGGGCGGCCCGTCCGTGCGCGTTCCAGTCCGGCTTGCACACCACCTGGTGGACGCCGTTGCGCTCGGCCCACTGCGCGGCGATGCGCTCGACGCCGGGGCCGCCGCCGTGGACGAGCACGATGTCCTCGTACTTCGCCTTGGTCCTGTCGAGTTGGGCGAAGACGGCGTTCGCGTCGCGCACCTCCTTGCCGCCGGTGATGGCCACCAGCGTTCCCTCGGGCAGGTGCGCCCGGGTCTCGCGGTCCTTGCGTGCGCGCATGAAGTCGCGGGCGTCGATGGCGGCCGAGGTGAGCTTGCCGGTCTGCGAGACGTTGGAGCCGTGCCTCGGGCGCCAGACGTCGCCGGTCTCGGCGCGGTAGGCGTCGGCTGCGAGGTCGCGCAGGGTCTCGAACGCGTCGCGGCGGTCGCCGAGGTTCTGCGCCCGGTCGGTCACGAGCTCCAGCTCGCGGGACTTCACCTCGGTGCCGTCCTGCGCGCTCTGAAGGTCGCGGAGCTCCGGGCTCAGCCGGTCGACGCTGCGGTCGAGTCTCCGCACCTGGGCGTCGAGCATGTTGACGAAGCCCCAGAGCAGGCTCTCGCGCTCGTCGGCGAGCTGGGTGCCGTCGGGGCCGACGCCCTCGGCGAGGGTGCGGAATGCCTCGGTGACCGCGTCGGTCGCGTCGTCGCGGTCCCAGACCTCGCGAGGGTCGAACTCGCCGCGCTCGGGCGTTGCGCCGTAGAGCCTGGCGTTCTCGCAAATCGTCGCGGTGACTGACTGCTGCTGAGTGTCGATGGTGTCGATGTCGAACATGACGTGCTCCTGATTCGGAAGTGAGAGAGTTGAGCCGTTGCGGCCCTTCACCGCCGGAAGCGTTCCTTCCGACGTATTCGGATTGGTTCACGCGCGCGCAGGGGAGCCACCGGGGCCGCAGGGCATGGCCCGTCGGTGCGCGCGAGTGGTGCGGGCGCACAAGCGAGCTTGCGAGCGCGGAGCCACGGTCGCGCGCGCCGGCGGGACTAGGCGCGCCAGCGCCGTTGCCCTGCGAGTCCCGGCCGGAGCGAAGCGGAGGACCCCGCAGGGGTTGGCGCACTGAGCACGTGTGGGACAATGCGAATACGTCGGGAGGAGAGCTCCCCCCACCATGCTGCCGCTCCTGGCAAGCGGAGCGCGCAGCGAGCTTGCGAGCGGAGGCGCGAGGGATTGCAGCGGAAATTGGAGGGAGCGCAGCGACCGGAGATTGCAGCGGAAAGCCCGGTCGCGAAGCGACGCGCCCAAATCACCCTTGCCTGTCGCCGCGTTCAGCACCGGAAGGGGTGAGTGCGGATTCGCTCGACCGCGACCTCGCGGACGCGGCGGCGCTCATGCACACGGCACCAGCCCCTGGGGTCGTCCTCGAGGTGGACGATGTAGAGCACGGCATCGGGCGAGAGAATGTCGCGCTGGCGATACAGGTCGCCGACATACTCGCCGTCGGCGAGAATCCTGGCTTCGTCGTTGGCGACGCGCTGGAAGGTGACATGGCACATGGCGGTTGCTCCGATGGATGGCGAGCGCGCCGCGCGGAGCGCGGGCGCGAGACCCGGGCCGGACTCGAAGCCGGCTGCAAAATGAAAGGGAGCCGACGCCGGGCGGCGCCGACTCCCCGAGGCGGAGGGAGGACGGTCGACTCAGAAGGGGATGTCCGACGAGTCGTCGAATTCGTCCGTCGACGCGGGCGCGCCGCCGGCCGGCATGGCCCCGCCGTTCGCGGGCTCCGTCACCGGCTGCGCCGCGGCCCGGGCGCCGTTGCCGTTGGCCCCGTTCGGCTTGTCGAGGAACTGGAGGCGATGACCGGGCACGACCAGGACCTCGGTCGAGAAGCGGTCGCCGTCCTCGCCGGGCTTCGACCAGCGCCGGGTCTGGAGCTTGCCCTCGGCGTGGACCAGGCGGCCCTTCTTGGCGTTGCGCTCCAGCATGTCGATGAGGCCGGGCTGGAAGGTCACGACCCGGTGCCACTCGGTCTTGTCGACCCGCTCGCCGGAGCCGTTGCGATCGATATACGACTCGTCGGTGGCGATGCTCAGGTTGGCCACGCGGCCGCCCGAGGTGAGGTGGTTCACGGTGACGTCGGCGCCGAGGCGGCCGATGAGTTCGACGCGGTTCATTCCGAATGCCATTGCGATGCTCCTTCAGGTTCGCGTTGCTGACGATGGGTTGGCGAGCGGGCGAGGCCGGGCTCACTCCCCCGACCCCTTCTCGCTCACCCTTTTCCCGCTACCCTCTAGCTCCGGTCCGCTGGGGCCTCGCGGTCGGGGCAGCGCCGGGCGAGGTCGTCGCTGAGCGCCTCGCGCACGGCCCGGGCGTCGAGGCCGAGGGATTCGAGCAGCTCGCTGCCCGACGGGGTGATGGGGTCGTGGTCGGTGTCGATGCCGAACATGGTGCGAAGTCCTCCGCGGTGGCCGCGCCCGGCGCGCGAGGGACCCACTCCCTCTCATCCTCCAGGCGCTTGCCCGGCACTCGCTTCTCTCCGACTCCGGAGGCATCGACGGGAACAGCGACGCCGGCATGGCGCACCGGGCGGACACCGGCATGGTGCGGGCAGTCGATGCGACGACGACGCGACTGGCGGGGCGGGAAGGCTCGGCCCACGACCGCTGCGGCTTGCCGGGCCCCCGGGCCGTGGCCGGCGCCCCGCCTCCCGCTGGCGGTCGGGAGCGGAGCGGCTGGTCAATGCGGCCCGGTGGTGCCCGAAGCGCCGGCGCGCAGGATGCGCGCGGCGAAGGCGGTCCACGACGCCCGGTCGTGGCCGAGCCGGCGGTTCAGCCGGTCCGCCATGTCGAGCGCGCTGTCGAGCGTCACCGTCATCATCGTCGTCGGGATGGACGTGTCCATGCCCTCGACGGCGAGCGCGATGCGGTGCAGCCCGTCCTCGGGCAGCGCCTCGACGAAGAACACGAAGTCCACCTCGTCGGGCAGGGTATCGACGGTCATGCGTGGATTCCTCCGGTTGTATCGGGGCCGGCCGCCGCCGGGCCGGCTGTCGGTACGGGCGCGCCGATGGACGGATGCCCGCCGGCGGCACGTGCCACAGGCGGGCCAGCGGCGGAGCACGGGCCGGGAAGACCTCTCCGTGTCGCCGCGTGCGGGATCACTCCCAGGCTGCATAGCCCATGATCGCCGGCGCGTCGGTGATGACCTCCACCCGGTCGGGCGGCAACTCGCCGAGGGCAAGCGCGAGCGCGACATCCTCCCAGGAGTCGTAGGTGCCGTGCTCGTCGCCGGTGTCGAGGTCGACGACGGTGAACTGCGGGTCGTAGACGGGCATCGCCCGGAAGTACGCCGAGCGCTCATGGGACCGGCGGGCGCACGGCTCGCACCGCGAGGCCCCCGGCGAAGGCGCTCCGCAGTCGGTGCATCGGCCCTGGGCGCGGCGCCTGGCGTACTCCTCGCGCCGGGCGGCGTTCTTCCTCGGATAGCGCGCGGTCTCGGCAAGGGCGCAGGACGCGCACCGCGAGCCGCCGTCGGTGGTGTTGTCTCCCGGTCTAACCGGGTAGGAGACTGGCGATTTTTGTCGGTTTG
>JAPPIT010000100.1 GCA_028820505.1 Defluviicoccus sp. | reverse complement strand
TGATCGTCACGCCGACCGGCTCGGTCAGCTTTCAGGCCCGAGGGCTGCTCTGACGGTCCGGCCCGTCCGGCAGCAATTCTCCCGACAACGACGCCCCGGCCGGAGCGACCGCCGGCGCCTCTTCCCCGAACAGGAGTCCGACCATGCCCGAACCCGGCACCACCTCCGCCTTCGATCCCGTGCTCGACGCCTACACCCGCGCCCAGGCGATCGAGGACGGCATCCTCGTCGACGTCTCCGAAACCGCGCGCGAGGCGGGTTTCAAGATCCCCGTCGCGCTCTCCCGCTCCGTGTGGGAGAGACTCGTCGCCCTGCCCGAGGGGTATCGCGGCTTCCAGGACGAAGCCGGCCGGCTCTGGGACGTGCTGTGGATGGCGCGCCACTATGCGCTCGGCGCACCCAACAGCGACCGCGTGAGGATGTGCGTGCTGGTGCGCGACATCCGCAAGGACCTCCGCGACAGCAACCGGCCGCCCCGCAGGCATTTCCCCATCGTCGCCATCGGCGCCGGCGACGATGCACGGCCCGCGATCACCATCATGTGGCCCGAGGACGACTGAACGCCCCGCCGCGCCTATCCGCCTTCCTAACTTCCGCCTCGTCACGCTGACCGGCTTGGTGAGCCTCAAGCAGTGCAGGCTGCTCTGAATGCCAACAGCAGTCACTATCGTCCGTCTTCACTTGCCGTCCACTGTCAACCGCTCCTCCTGTTGGGCTTCCCTATCCAGTCCTGAATCTGCCGATACGGCGGTTGTGAGTCTGGTTAATGAATACGCGAATTAGGAGTGCTTCAATATTGTGACGAAGCCGCTGGTTGTCGATACGGTACAACGACATGTAACTCGCCAGTGCCCGAATGATTGGCGTAGCTTCATTCATATCAGGTCCGAATCTCATCCCGACCGGAATCTCCCTATCGAGGGTCTGCCAGACTTCGGCACGGAAACGTGCAGCTTTTCCCACGTAGAGGACATTCGCTGCCGAATCGTATAGGATGTAGACGCCGCCCCAATTGGGCAAATCTCTTCGCCTATTCGGTATCGCTTCAACTTCGCTAAGTGGCTGTATTTCTTGCCCGAATACGTTCGACACGACCCCATCTTTGACTCTTTTTGCTTTTTTCCCAAGTCTCGTATTGTCCCCGGGTGCGTTCTCAAACACGCGCGACACTGTTGCGTTCAACAAACAGTCCTCAAGAACGCTTCGACCGGGAGTGCTAACGCCATTCAGATAATTCGCCATATTGGTCGTACGTTTTCCGCACATTTCAGCAAATTCCGTCACTGTGCCGACATCCAGCAAATCTTTGAGTTCATTAAGAAATGGCATCTCCTTCTCCCCCTTATCTCCACGGGAGACCTTGTGAAGGTCCCCAGTTTCGCCATCGCGTTCATACACCGCCATCCGGCACCAACTAACAACTCGTGTGCCCCGCTGCCTCGATCATCCTGCCCCCTTCGCGAAAGGATTCCGGCCGACTCTCCCCAGCCGCCCAATTGATACCCATTCGGCGAACCTGCCGGCCGGCCGACGACCGCCCGCGCTGCGTCAGGCCCGTCACCCTGACCTGATTTCGGGCCGCCCCGGCGGCCTGAGACACCCCCTCCCGACAACACCGCTCCGGAGCGCCCCGCCGTTCCCTCTCGCTCCGCTACGTCTCTCACCGCCCGGAGTCCGGTCAGCCCGCGCCGGGCGGACCGACGGGCCGGGCGTGGGGTCCTGCCGCGCGCCGGCTTCCTCGCCGATGCCGATCCCCAACCCGGAGACCGTTATGCTCCACCGGATCGCCGACTTCCTTCAAGACGTCCAACGGCGCAACTTCTTCCAACTTGGGGCGACCATCAGGCATCGGGGCCGCTATTGCCACGAGCACAGCATGGCGATCGAGGTCGAGCGGGACAGCCCGACCTGGCAGCCCCCGACCGACGGCGCGGAAGACACCGTGACCGAGGCGCTGCGCGACCTGGCGCGTTGGCTCTACCGCCAGCTTGAGCGCGAGTACGAGCACCAGACTTCCGACGAAACCGTCGACGAGATCATCGCGATCAACGAGTGGTCGTTCCTGGAGGACGGCTGGCGATTCGGCTGATCCATCCCGCCCGATCCCGCCTCCACCTTCCTGAACGCACTTTCCCGCCTCCGCGCCCGGCGCCGGCAAGAGGCGGGCCAGCCGGCCCGGGGCGGTCCGGCGGGCAGGGCGGGAGTCGCATTC
Source organism: Defluviicoccus sp. (assembly GCA_028820505.1). Lineage (GTDB taxonomy): Bacteria > Pseudomonadota > Alphaproteobacteria > MPNO01 > MPNO01 > MPNO01. The sequence continues at coordinate 2,519 of JAPPIT010000100.1, read as the reverse complement.
CACGTCAAGCCAACGCCGGTCCGATGCCCTTCAGCACGGAGACCGGCCCATGCTCGACGCCCGCCCGGCGCCGGACGCCCTCGCACGTCCGCCCCTTCCCGCGCTCGCCACCGAGCCGTCCGAATCCTCGGCTCGTCCTACGCATGGTGACGCGCTGTTCGACGCGGCCCAAACCCTGCTGCCCATGCTGGAGGCGGGCCGGCCGCTCAATGCCGCGACCCTCCGGGACGTGATGACGGAGGCCTTCGGCGCATCCGACGCCGAGGGCGGCTGGCTCTGGAAGGACGCCTACGAGGCCGCCGAAGCCGCCGCCGTCATGTTCCTTCAGCGCTACGGCCGGGGCATGCGCCGCACCTGCGGTTCCGGCGCCGACGGGCCGCGCCGCATGCTGGCAATGCTGGAGGCGGTCGCGGCGCTGGAGCCCTCCCACACCAGGCGGTCGGAGGAACAGGTCCGGCTCCAGCAGTTCTCGACGCCGCTGCCGCTCGCCTACGCCGCGTTGCAGGCCGCCGTCATCCGGCCGGGCGATGTCGTGCTGGAGCCCAGCGCGGGCACCGGCATGTTGGCGGTCATGGCGGAATGCGCGCTGGGCAACTCCGCCACGGGCAATCTTCATCTCAACGAAATCGCGCAGACGCGGGCACGGCTTCTGACCCGGTTGTTCCCGCAGGCGGTCGTGACGGCGTTCAACGCCGAGTCCATCGCCGACCGGCTGCGCGACGTCCGGCCGACCGTCGTGCTGATGAACCCACCTTTTTCGGCAACGCCGGGGGTCGACCGCAGCCGGCACGACGCCGACCTCCGCCATGTCCGCTCCGCCGCCTCGATGCTGCCGCCTGGCGGGCGGCTGGTGACCATCACGTCGGCCCATTGCGTGCTGCGCGACGCCGTCGGCCGTCTCGACCCGCCGGCCCGCTGCATCTTCACCATGGCGATCGACGGCCGCGCCTACGCACGGCGCGGCACCGGCTTCGACACCCGTTTGACCGTGGTCGAGCGCGGCGCCGGACCGGCCGTGGAACGCGACGGGACCGTCCGTGCCGCGAACGCCGCCGAGCTGCTCGATGCCGTGATCGCGCAGGTGCCGAAGCGGCAGCCGATCGCGCCCGTGCCGGTCCCCGCCGGTCCGGCCCGCGACCTGTTCGGCAAGCCGGTCGCGCCGAAGCCCGCAACGCGCCGGGGTCCCAGGCCCGCATCGACGCCCGAGACGCGGCGGTCCCACGATTGGGGGCCCGTCTCCGAACTCGCCGTCGAGACCGGCCCGGTCGAATCCACCGCCGAAGACGATACTTCAGCCAACGACGCCGGCCCCTACGCACCCTGGCGGCCGGGCGCCGTGCGCGTGCCGGGCGCGGTCGAGCATCCGACGCCGCTCGTCCAGTCCGCCGCCATGGCCGCCGTGCCGCATCCCGTGCCCGCCTACCGGCCCCTGCTGCCCGAGCGCATCGTCACCGACGGCCTCTTGTCCGACGCTCAACTGGAGAGCGTCGTGCTCGCGGGCGAGGCCCATTCGCGGCACCTGGCGGCGGAATACCGCATCGGCTCCCAGTGGGAGACCGTCCACCGCTGCAAGCTCGACGATGACGGTAACGAGGAACAGGTCGATACCACCCTCGTCACCGCGGAAGGCGAGACCCTGTCCGAGCCGGTGCGCTTCCGCCGGGGCTGGATGCTGGGCGACGGCACCGGCTGCGGCAAGGGCAGGCAGGTCGCTGCCATCATCCTCGACAACCGCCTCCGCGGACGGAAGAAGGCGCTCTGGCTCTCGCAGTCCGACAAGCTGCTGGAGGATGCGCGGCGCGACTGGACCGCATTGGGTGGGCTGGAGAGCGACGTCATCCCCCTCGGCAACTTCCGCCAGGGCATGGAGATTCCGCTCGACGCCGGCATCCTGTTCGCCACCTACGCGACGCTGCGCTCACCGTCCCGCCAGGGGAAACCCTCGCGGCTCGACCAGATCGTCGAGTGGCTCGCGGGGTCATTGGACGAGGAGGACCGCCACGGCTTCGACGGCGCGATCGTCTTCGACGAGTCGCATGCGATGGCCAACGCCGCCGGGTCCAAGTCCGAGCGTGGGGAGACCAAACCCTCCCAGCAGGGAAGGGCCGGCCTGCGCTTGCAGAACGCACTGCCGGACGCCCGCATCGCCTACGTGTCGGCCACCGGCGCCACCACGGTGCCGGGATTGGCCTATGCCGGACGCCTGGGATTGTGGGCCGCCGGCGAGACGCCGTTCGAGAAGCGGACCGAGTTCGTCTCCGCCATGGAGGCCGGCGGGGTCGCCGCGATGGAGGTGGTGGCGAGAGATTTGAAGGCCCTCGGCCTCTATCAGGCCAGGGCGCTCGCCTATGACGGCATCGAGGTCGACATCCTCGAACATCCGCTCACGCCGGAACAGCGGCGCATCTACGACGCCTATGCCGGCGCCTTCAAGGTCATCCACGCCAACATCGAGGAGGCGCTCAAGGCCACCGGCATCGTCCAGGGCGAGGACACACTGAACCGGAACGCCAAGGCCG
>JAPPIT010000183.1 GCA_028820505.1 Defluviicoccus sp. | reverse complement strand
TCCGTCATGCCCGGAACGAGTCCGGGCATGACGGAGGAGGAACGGGCAGGGCGGTGTGGCCGGCAACGGAAAGGGGCGCCGGCATCTCCGGCGCCCCCACTTCTCGACTCTGGCAAATATACCCCAAAACGCGTCCCGAGTCAAGCAAAAAATACTCGTTCAGGGTAAATCAGCCGGTAAGTCACGGATTTCACGAGGTTTTTTCTTCCTTCCGGTTCCACCCCGCTACCCCCAATCTCCCACTGTGCGAAATATGGTATCGAAAGCGTCCCGAGTCAAGATTATTTACCTCTTTCAGATCATTTTTGGCGGTTTCCGGTTTTCCGTCCGACCCTCCCTTGTCATGCCCGGACTTGTTCAGGAGACGGACAGACACGAATCTCTTGTGGGAAATTCGCCTTTGGGGCGTGCCGTCCGTGGCCCGATCCGCTATGTTTCGCCGACCAACGGGGGAGGGGAGGCAGCGGTGGCCGGAAGCGTCAACAAAGTCATTCTCGTCGGCAATCTCGGGCGCGATCCCGAGGTCCGGCACACCAACGACGGCAATCCGATCGTCAACCTGTCGGTCGCCACCTCCGAGCAATGGCGAGACCGGAATTCGGGCGAACGGCGAGAGCGCACCGAGTGGCACCGCGTGGTGATCTTCGACGAGCGCCTCGGCGAGGTCGCGCAGAAATATCTGCACAAGGGCTCGAAAGTTTATCTGGAAGGCCAGATACAGACCCGCAAATGGACAGACCAGCAGGGCCAGGACCGCTACACCACCGAGGTTGTCCTGGGGCGTTTCCGGAGTGTGCTCACCATGCTCGACAGCCGCGGCGACAGCGGGGGCGGCGGCGGTGGCTACGACACGTCGGGCGGGGGTATGGACAGCGGCGGTTCGCGTTCCGGCGGCGGCGATCTGGACGACGAGATTCCGTTCTGACGAGGTCCGCAGAGCGGGTTTCAGACCAAGAGCAGAAAAAGCCTTTAGATCAACTTTCTAAATCTCTTTCTTGACAATCTTCTTTGTTGCTCGCGGTCTCTCCCGGGGAGCAGTTCGACGGTTCCCGCGCGCCCTGCCGAATTTGAGATTCCGGACCGATTCTGCTAATATCCGGGGGCATGGTCGCGGCGTCCCCGACCCGGTCGAGACGGCGCGTTCGAACCCGATCCCGAAGCCCCCGAAACGGACAGGCGAATCGCCTTGACTGACACGCTGGCCCCGCCGCCGACGCCCGAATTCGACATCACGCCGGTGAGCCTCGAGGAGGAGATGGAGCGCTCCTACCTCGACTACGCCATGAGCGTGATCGTCTCCCGCGCGCTGCCCGATGCGCGGGACGGGCTCAAGCCGGTCCATCGCCGCATCCTCTATGCGATGCACGAGGAGGGCTACGAGTGGAACCGGCCCTACCGCAAGTCGGCGCGCATCGTGGGCGACGTGATGGGCAAGTACCACCCGCACGGCGACCAGGCGATCTACGACGCCATGGTACGCATGGCGCAGGACTTCTCGATGCGCCTGCCGCTGATCGACGGGCAGGGCAATTTCGGCTCGATGGACGGCGACCCGCCGGCGGCGATGCGCTATACCGAGGTCCGCCTGACCCGCGCCGCGCACGAGATGCTCGACGACATCGAGCGCGAGACGGTCGATTTCCGGCCCAACTACGACGAGAGCGTTCACGAACCGGAAATCCTGCCGGCGCGGATTCCCAATCTCCTGGTCAACGGGGCCGGGGGGATCGCGGTCGGCATGGCGACCAACGTGCCGCCGCACAATCTGGGCGAGATCGTCGATGCCTGCCTCGCGGTGCTCGACGACCCCGACATCGGGATCGACGGGCTGATCGACATCGTGCCGGGCCCCGACTTCCCGACCGGCGGCATCGTGCTCGGCCGGTCCGGGATCAGGTCCGCCTATCACCTCGGCCGGGGTTCGGTGGTGATGCGCGGGCGCACCCATGTCGAGCAGATCGGCAAGAACCGCGAGGCGATCGTGGTCACCGAGATCCCCTACCAGGTGAACAAGGCGCGGATGATCGAGAAGATCGCCGACCTGGTGCGGGAAAAGCGGATCGAGGGGATCTCCGACCTGCGCGACGAATCGGACCGCGCGGGGGTCCGGGTGGTGATCGAGCTGCGCCGCGACGCGATGGCCGAGATCGTGCTCAACCAGCTCTACCGGTTCTCGCCGCTGCAATCGACCTTCGGGGTCAACACGCTCGCGCTCGACCGCGGCAAGCCGCAGCTGATGGACCTGAAGCAGATGCTGCGGGCCTTCATCGAGTTCCGCGAGGAGGTGATCCGCCGGCGCACCGTCCACGAGCTCAAGAAGGCCAGGGAACGCGCCCACGTGCTGGCCGGGCTCGCCGTGGCGGTCGCCAATATCGACGAGATGATCGCGCTGATCCGCGCCGCGCCCGATCCCGTCCAGGCGCGCCAGGCGCTGATGGGGCGGCAATGGCCGGCGGAGGACATCGCGCCGATCGTCGCGCTTCTCGACGAGCCCGGCGGCGGAGCGGTGGACGGCAAATACGGCCTCTCCGAAGCCCAGGCCCGCGCCATCCTGGAGCTCCGCCTGCAACGCCTGACCGCGCTGGAGCGCGACAAGATCGGCGAGGAGCTGAAGTCGCTCTCCGGGAAGATCGTCGAATACCTGGAGATCCTGGATTCGCGCGACCGGGTGATCGGGGTCCTCCGCGACGAGCTGCGCGAGATCAAGGACAGCTACGCCACGCCCAGGCGCACGGCGATCGTCGATTCCGAGGTCGACCACGACATCGAGGACCTGATCCAGCGCGAGGCCATGGTCGTGACCGTGACCCATGCGGGCTACATCAAGCGGGTCGCGCTCTCGACCTACCGGGCGCAGAGGCGGGGCGGCAAGGGCCGCGCGGGGATGGCGACCAAGGAAGGCGACTTCCTCGAGAAGCTGTTCATCTGCGACACCCACACCCCGGTGCTGTTCTTCTCCTCGCGCGGCATCGTCTACCGGCTCAAGGTCTACCGGCTGCCGGAGGCGACCCCGCAGGCGCGCGGCAAGGCGCTGGTCAACCTCCTGCCGCTGGAGAAGGGCGAGACCATCACCACGATCATGCCGATGCCCGAGGACGAGGCCGAATGGCAGACCCTCGACATCATGTTCGCGACCGCGAGCGGCCGGGTGCGGCGCAACCGGCTGAGCGACTTCGCGAGCGTCATGGCGAACGGCAAGATCGCGATGAAGCTCGATGCCGGCGACCGGCTGGTGGGCGTCGAGACCTGCGCCGCCGGCGAGGACGTCCTGCTCGCCGCGCGCAGCGGCAAGTGCATCCGCTTTCCCGTCGACGAGGTCCGGGTGTTCAGCGGCCGCACCTCGACCGGCGTGCGCGGGATGAGGCTCGGCAGGAAGGACAGCATCGTCTCGATGACGATCCTGCGCCACGCCGAGCTCGATACCGAGGCGCGCGACGCCTATCTTCGCTACGCCACGGCTAGGCGAAGGGGGGACCCGGTCGAAGACATCCCCACAAACGGGCTCGGGCCCGAGGCGATCGCACGCTTCGAGGAGGCCGAGGAGTTCATCCTGAGCGTCACCGAGAACGGCTACGGCAAGCGCAGCTCGTCCTACGAATACCGCACGACCGGCCGGGGCGGGCAGGGGATCGTCAACATCCGGACATCCGGGCGCAACGGCGCCGTGGTCGCGACCTTCCCCGTCGAGGATTCGGACGAGATCATGCTGGTGAGCGATGCCGGCACGCTGATCCGGTGTCCGGTCGCCGATATCCGCATCGCCGGGCGGAACACCCAGGGCGTCACGCTGTTCGATACCGCCGACGGCGAGCACGTGGTTTCCGCCGCGCGGTTCGCCACGGGGTTCGACGAGCTCGGAAACGGCAACGGCAACGGGCACGGGGAAACGGCCGAATAACTGCCGGCCGGCGAAGGGAAAGACATGGCGAGCGAGCGAATCGGGGTCTATCCGGGCACCTTCGACCCCATCACCAACGGCCACATGGACATCATCCAGCGCGCCGCGACGGTGATGGACCGGCTCGTCGTCGGCGTCGCGGTGAACGCCGGAAAGGGGCCGCTGTTCGGGGTCGAGGAACGGGTGCGGATGGTTCGCGACGAGGTCGCCGCGCTCAACAGCGGCGACGGCGAGCGGATCGGCGTCGCCGCGTTCGACAATCTGCTGATGGATTTCGCGGTCGAGCAGGGCGCCTGCATGATCGTCCGCGGCCTGCGCGCGGTCTCCGACTTCGACTACGAGTTCCAGATGGCGAGCATGAACGCGAAGCTCAACGCGGGCGTCGAGACCGTCTGCCTGATGGCGTCCGACAAGCACCAGTTCATCGCCTCCCGCCTGGTCAAGGAGATCGCGATGCTGGGCGGCGACATCTCGGCCTTCGTCTCGCCCCGCGTGGCGGACCTGCTGGTCGAGCGCTGCGCCGGGCGGTAGCCGGGGCGGGAACTTCGCTTGACCCTGTAACCGGCGGCCCATACCTTCCCGCCGCCGACCCGTGCGCGCATAGCTCAGGTGGTAGAGCAACTGACTTTTAATCAGTGGGTCCCAGGTTCGAGTCCTGGTGCGCGCACCAAGTTCTTCAAGGGGTTACGGCGGTTTCGGTCAGGGGAGACCGGATCTTTTCCGGCAGTTCGGCTACCCGACCGGGCCCACCAGAGCCTGTCCGTTTCAGATAGAAGCGCCTTTGCCCCGACCCTTCACCGTCATGGTCGGCGAAGGCCGACCATCCACGTTTTGTTTTTGTTTCCAGCGCCT
>JAPPIT010000015.1 GCA_028820505.1 Defluviicoccus sp. | reverse complement strand
TTGTTCCCGGCATCCACGTCCCTCCGCCGCCTCGCCGGCGCCCGGCTCGCACCGCGATGCCGCAAGACGTGGATGCCCGGAACAAGTCCGGGCATGACGGAAGAGGTGTCGTCGAACCCTATAGGCCCCCTTCGATACGCGGCTTCGCCGCTACTCAGGGTGAGGGATTCTTCGCTTTCCCTCATCCCGAGTAGGCACATCGGCGCCGTATCGAGGGACGGTTATGCCGGGGCGCTCCTCACCGCCCGCCAAATCCGCTCCGGGGTCGCCGGCATCTCGATTTCGCCCGCTCCCAGCGGGCGCAGCGCGTCGTTCACCGCGCTGATCACCGCCGGCAGCGCGCCCACCGTTCCGGCTTCCCCGGCGCCCTTGACGCCGAGCGGGTTGGCCACGGTCGGCACCGGGTTGCTCTCGACCTCGAAGAAGCACAGATCGTCGCTCCGCGGCATCGCGTAGTCCATCAGCGAGCCGGCGAGCATCTGGCCGCTGTCGCGGTCGAAGACCATGCGCTCCATCAGCGCCTGTCCCGCGCCCTGGGCGACGCCGCCATGGACCTGTCCCTCGACCAGGAGCGGGTTGATCACCGTGCCGAAATCGTCGACCACGACATAGCGGAGAATGCGGGCTTCGCCGGTCTCCCGGTCGATCTCGACCTCGCAGACGTGGCAGCCGTTGGGATAGCTCGCGACGTGCGACCGGTAGGTCCCGGTCTCGATCAGTCCCGGCTCGATGTCTCCGGGCAGCCGCGCCGGCTGGAACGTGGTTTTCGCCACGTCGCTCAGGGCGATCGTGCGATCGGTCCCGGCGATCGCGAACCGGCCGTCGGCGAATTCGATGTCGTCCACGGCCGCTTCCAGCACGTGGGCGGCGATGCGCTTTCCCTTGTCGACGACCTTGTCGGCCGCGATCAGCAACGCCGCGCAGCCCATGGCCGATATCCGCGAGCCGCCCGCGCCGAAGCCGAAGGCGAGGCGGTCGGTGTCGCCCTGCACGAACCGGATTTCTTCCGGGTCCAGCCCGAGCCGGTCGCTCAGGAGTTGCGCGAAAGTGGTCGCGTGGCCCTGGCCCTGGGTCGTCGCGCCGCAGAGCACGGTCGCGCGGCCCGAGGGCGCGAACCGGATCTCCGCGAATTCGAGCCCGGGCGGCGCGGCGCGCTCGATGGCGTTGGCGACGCCGAGACCGAGAAGCTTGCCGTTGCCTGCCGCGTCTTTCCGCCGTCGCTCGAAGCGGTCCGCTTCGGCAAGGGACAACGCACGGTCCATATTGGTCTCGAAATCGCCCGAGTCGTAGACGAATCCCAGCGGGGTGGCGAAGGGGAGCTCTTCGCTGCCGATGATGTTCCTGCGCCGGAGCTCCACGCGGTCGACGCCGAGATCTTCGGCCGCCGCGTCGATCAGCCGCTCGATGACGAACGCGGCTTCCGGGCGTCCCGCGCCGCGATAGGGCGCGGTCGGCTGGCTGTTGCTGAGCGCGCCGCGCACCTCGACATGGGCGGCGGGCGTCCGGTAGACGCCGGCGAGAGAGCCGAGATTGTTCACCGCCGGCCCGGCGCCGAGCGGCGAGAGATAGGCGCCCAGATTGACCACGGTGCGTACGCGAAGGCCGACGAATCGGTTGTCCGCATCGAGCGCCAGCTCGGCGTCGGTGACGTTGTCGCGCCCGTGAAAGTCGCTCAGATGCCCTTCCGAGCGCTCGCTCGCCCAGCGCACCGGCCGGCCGAGCCGGCGCGCCGCCCACAGCGACAGCAGGTATTCCGGATAGACGTTGGCCTTGATGCCGAAACTGCCGCCCACGTCGTCGACCTCGACATGGATGCTCTGCTCGTCGACGCCGAAAACCCGGTTCGCGAGGAGGCCGCGCACGACGAAAGGGTGCTGGACCGGCGCGCGCAGGGACAGGCGCCGCGCGCGAGGATCGTAATCGGCCACGCAGCCGCGCGGCTCGATGGCGTTGGCCAATACCCGGGAGAGCAGGAAACGCCGGCGCACCACGTTCCGCGCGCCCGCGAAAGCCGCATCGGTCGCGGCGCGGTCGCCGATCTCGTGGACGAAGCATTCGTTGTCCGGGCATCCGTCGAAGACGGCCGGCGCACCGTTCTCCAGCAACTCCGCCGTTCCGGTAACCGAGGGGAGAGGTTCGTAATCGACCGCGATCCGTTCCGCGGCGTCCTTCGCGCTTTCGAGCGTATCGGCGACGATGAACGCGACCCCATCGCCGACATGGCGCGCGTGACCGTCCGCGAGCGGATAGTAGGGCGGGCTCGCGGGCGCCCCGCCGCCCCTCCGTTCGACCGGGGGTCCGATGTGGGGGATCGGTCCCAGCCCGTCGGCGATATAGTCCCGCGCGGTCAGCACCGCGGCGACGCCCGGCACGGCGGCGGCTTCGGAAACGTCGATCTCCGCGAACCGCGCATTGGCGTGCGGCGAGCGCAGGACGTAGCCCCGCAGCGCCCCCTCGAAGCCCGGTCCCGCATCGTCCGCGAACAGCCCGCGGCCCGTCAGCAGCGCGGGATCCTCGAGACGCGGCACGGGCTGTCCGACGCCGAACTCGCCCATCGACAATTTCCGCCGGTTACCGGGTCAGAGCGCGATCAGCGAAGCGGCTCCAGGATGCTCGCGTAGTTGGCCACCGCGCTTCCGCCCATGTTGAACACGCCGGCGAGCTTGGCGTCCGGCACCTGGATCGCGCCGGCGTCGCCGCGAACCTGCATCGCGGCCATCACGTGCATGGAGACGCCGGTGGCGCCGATCGGGTGGCCCTTCGACTTGAGACCGCCGGACGGGTTGATCGGCAGCTTGCCGGTCTTCCCGGTCCAGCCTTCCTCGACGGCGGTCGCACCTTCGCCGCGCGCGGTCAGGCCGAGGGCTTCGTAGATGATCAGCTCTGCGATCGTGAAGCAGTCGTGTACCTCCAGCAGGTCGAGATCGTCGAGCGCGAGCCCGCTGTCGTCGAAGGCCTGTTGCCAGACCAGCTCGGCGCCCTCGAACCGCGTCGGGTCGCGCCGGCTCATGGGCAGAAACTCGTTCACGTGGCGCGCGGCGCGGAACACGACCGCCTTGTCGTGGGCGAGCGCGGTATCGAGGTCGGTCAGCACCACCGCCGCCGCGCCGTCCGTGACCGGCGAGCAGTCGGTCCGCTTCAAGGGGCCGGCGACGACGGGGTTCTTGTCCGACTCGGCGCGGCAGAACTCGAACCCAAGATCCTTCTGGAAATGCGCGAGCGGGTTCGCCGCGCCGTTGGCGTGGTTCTTGGCGGCGATCCGGGCGAGCGCGTCGGTCTTGTCGCCGTATTTCTGGAAATAGCTCTCGGCGATGCGTCCGAAGATCGCGGCGAAGCTGCCGTTCTCGCCGCCTTCCTCCTTGACGTAGCTCGCCTTGACCAGCACCTCGCCGATCGCGGCCCCGGCAAGCTCGGTCATCTTCTCCACGCCCACCACCAGCACCCGGCGCGCCTTCCGGGCGGCGATCGCGTTCAGCCCCTGATGAATGGCGGCCGATCCGGTGGCGCAGGCGTTTTCCACCCGGGTCGCCGGCTTGAAGCGGAGATCGTCATCCGCCTGGAGCACCAGCGAGGAGGGGAATTCCTGGCGCACGAAGCCGCCGTTGCAGTGACCGATATAGATCTCGTCGATATCCGCCGGCGCCACGCCCGCGTCGTCGAGCGCGCCGACCGCGACCTCGGTTATCAGGGACTCGATGTCCCGGTCTTCGTGCTTGCCGAACTTCGTGTGGGACCAGCCCACGATGCATGCGGTCATGCGGATATTCTCCGGATTGGAAGACGCCCGCCTCGCGGGCCGCTCGTGCGTTCGCTATGATCGATTTACGGCGGAAAATAATCAAGCGGGGAGGAAGCCGGTGGCGGATAACGCGTTTGCCGCGGTGCTGACCGCACCCCGGCGGTTCGATTACCGCGAGGTCGCGATCCCCGAGATCGGCGCCGACGACGGCGTGCTCCGCATGGAGGCGGCGGGGCTCTGCGGCACCGATTACGAGCAATATGACGGCCGCCTCGGCGCGTCCGGGCGCGGACTGTTCCCGATCATCCCGGGACACGAAATCTTCGGCTGGATCGACCGGGCGGGCGCCGACGCGCTCAAGCGCTGGGGCGTCAGGGAAGGCGACCGGGTGATCGTCGAGACCTCGATCGGCTGCGGTCAGTGCCGGTATTGCAGGGACGACCGCACGGTGCTGTGCGACAACAACATGGGCTACGGGCTGCGTATGGGGTTCGACGTGCCGCCCCATCTCTGGGGCGGCTATGCCTCGCATCTCTACCTGCATCCCCGGACCCGGCTGCACCGGGCGCCGGACGACATCCCGACGGACGTGCTGAGCCTGTTCAACCCGCTGTCCAACGCGGTCCGCTGGGCGGGCGAACGGCCGCGGACGCGCGCCGGCGACACGGTGGTCATCACCGGGCCGGGGCAGCGCGGCCTGCTCTGCGTCGTGGTCGCGCGCGAGCTCGGCGCCGAACGGGTGATCGTTACCGGCACCGGCGCCGACGCGAGGCGGCTGGAGCTCGCCCGTGCGCTCGGCGCCGACGCGACGATCGACGTCGACCGGGAGGACCCCGTCGAACGAGTGCTCGCGCTGACCGGGGGCCATGGCGCGGACGTCGTGGTCGACGTATCCGCGCACGCGACCGAGCCGCTGCTCCAGGCCGTCGACATGGTGCGCAAGGGCGGAAATGTCGTCGTCGCCGGACTCAAGACCGACAACGCGCTCAACGACCTCTACACCGACAAGCTGGTCTTTCGCGAGATCTCCCTGCTCGGCGTGCTGTCGTCCGACTGGGTCGACACGGTCAAGGCGATCGACATCCTGAAGGCGCGCTGGCGCGACCTCGCCGACCTCTGCACCCACAGCTATCCCATCGGCGAAGCCGAAAAGGCGGTCCGCGTGCTCGGCCGCGAGATCGAGGACGGCCCCGAGCCGGTCCACATCCACATCGACACCGCCGAGGCGCCCTGACCGGCTTGGCGGCAAATCGTTCCAGTCGTACGCCATCCATCCCTCCTTGCTGTCCCGACATCGAGTAGACAAATCGCTACCGGGTCGACATTCGCGCCCCGCGGATGCCGGGCGGGAATGTCGACCTTTGCCGACTCGACATGCCGGTCGGCATTTCCGTCGGCAAATGCCGACCGCGCGCGCGGCGCCGGGGAGTCGGCATATCCGATCCGCGGGTCGGCATGTCGCGGATCCCCTCCGTCGCCGGGATCTCCGTGGGCGGCCCGCTCCGGGTGACGGCCGCATCGGTGGCAATGGCGATCGCATGCATGTTCGTCTCCTCCACATAGCGGGCGCGAGACCCGCGGCGTTTCTTCCGTACTTCCGTCATGCCCGGACTTGTTCCGGGCATCCACGTCCCTCGACCGCTTCGCCCGCGCCAGGCTCGCACCGCGATGCCGCAAGACGTGGATGCCCGGAACAAGTCCGGGCATGACGACCGGGGGACGGACGGGGCGGTGTGCCCGGCAACGGAAAGGGGCGCCGAAACCTCCGGCGCCCCCACTTCTCCACTCTGGCAAATATAGCCTAAAACGCGTCCCGAGTCAAGCAAAAAATGCTTATTTAGGGAAAATAAATCGGTAAGTCACGGATTTCACGAGGTTTTTTCTCTCTTCCGATTCCACCCCGAAACTGGCCTTCGGAGCTCCGAATCCGTCCCATGCAGCTCCCCGGCGCCGCCCCGGCCGGTCTCTTCGGGGATCGCCGGGTTCCATGCTCCTGTCCCTGTGCGGCGGGAGCGGGCAACTCCGCCAGCTGCCCCACTTCCCCACAGTGCGAAATATGGTCTCAAACGCGTCCCGGGTCAAGGGTATTTTTCTCTTTTAGATCATTTTTGAGGTTTCCCCGTCGCCGGCCCCTATTGGCCGACCCGCCGATCGCCGGACGGACTATTCGTAAGAGGGCGCTCTATCGGTGGAGCGACAGCAGATCGCCCCGGTACGATCGGCGACCCGGGGTTTCGGTCGGCGGCTGCCCCGCCGGGCCGATGACGAAGGTGGCGGCGCCGGCGATCTCGCGGGCCAGCTCGATGTCGAGCGGTATCTCGGTCGCTCCGGACGTTCGGACGGCGCCGAGCGGTTGGGGCGCGCTTCCCGGGGGGATCGCCCAAAGCTCGAACGATCGCGGGGCCGCGCCCCACGCCCCGATGGGCCGGACCGAGAGCACGCCTTCGGCGGTGTCGGCCGAGACCAGCCATGCGGGATTGTCTTCCGCCGATCGGAGCACCGCGACGTAGCCCGGCCCGGAGGGCGTGTCGAGGATCGCCACGCCGAGCAGCGCAACCGCCGCGAGGCTCGCGCCGACCGCCCATTGCCGCCAGAAGGAGAGGTTGTTCCAGAGCGCGAAGCGGCGGCGGAAGTCGAGGACCGGGTTTCCGCCGTCGAGCGGTTCCGGGCCGGGCCGGTCAGTCCTCGACATAGGGTATTTCGTTCACGAAATTCACCACGTCCGGGACGATCGGGCTGGACTGCTCCTCGAGCACATGCGCGACGAGTCCCGCCGCCCGCCCGACCACCGAGCACGCGCGCATGACCTCGACGGGAAACGCGATCTCGCTCAGCACCGCGCCGAGAGCGCCGGTGACGTTGAGCGTCAGATGCCGGCCCGCCGCCCTGTCGACCTCCTCGCCCAGCATCTTGACCAGCGCGATGTAGTCTCCCTTCGCGCCGTTGGCCTCGGCGATTTCGAAAAGGCGGGCGGCGCGCGGGTCTTCCGGCTTGTAGTAGGGGTGGCCGAAGCCGGGGATGAAGCGCCGCTGGGCGCGGTACGAGGCGACCTTGTCGGCCAGCCACGCCCGCCGGTCGCCGTCCTGGGCCATGCAGTCCTGCAGGATCTGCCCGCAGCCCGCCATGGTGCCCGCGAACTTGTTTCCCACCATCAGCAGGCCCGAGGCGACCGGAACCTGCAGGTCGGTCGGTACCGCATCATGGACCAGCCGGGAGACCAGCGCCTGCGGCGTGATGCCGTGATCCATCAGGACGATCACGCAGGCATCGAAGATCCGGCCCTGCTCCTTGGTCAGCTCGCGCCCCGTGACGATGAAATAGAACGCTTCGGTAAAGCTCATCTCGCCGACGATCTCGGAGAGCACGTCCTTGCCGCGCATCCGGAACTGCGTGGTATCCGAGGTGGCGCTGCCGATGCGGGTGGTCGGGCTGCTCATTCGACGCTGTCTCCCTGTTGCGGTGTCCGGCCGCAATCGTGGCACCGCGACACGGGCTTGTCATGTCGGGCCGGTCTTGTGGCGGCACGGGCCGGTTGATTAAATGACCTGCCGGCACCGTCTGCGCGCAGCGCCTCACCGGCCGGCGATCGAAAGGGAGGATCCCATATGAAACGGACGTGGACTTCGCTGCTCGCCGGAGCGGCGCTCGCGGTCGCCATGGTCGGTGCCGTCGAGGCCGCCAGCCTCAAGCTGCTGACCAGCTGGAACAAGAACAACTGGCCGACCTATGCCGTGCTCCAGCAATATCTCGACAACGTGAAAGCAATCGGCGGCGACACCGTCAAGATCAACGTGCAGGGGCCCGAGGTCGTGCCGCCGTTCGAGCAGCTCCAGCCGGTCGCCTCCGGCGTGTTCGACATGCTGTTCACCCACGGCGTCTATCACGCCGGCTCGAAGGGTATCGCGCTGGTCGCCGACACGATCGACGTGGACCCGCTCAGGCGGCGCGAGGCGGGCATCTGGGATTTCATCGACAAGTACTACCAGAAGCACAACAACCTGAAGATGGTCACCCTGCCGGCGGCGAGCTTCGACGGCTACCACATGTTCCTCAAGGAGCCGCTGAGCCCGGCGGGCGACGTGAAGGGGCGCAAGATCCGCGGCACGCTCTCGTATCACGGCGTGATCCGCGCGCTCGGCGGCTCGCCGGTCGTGCTGCCGGGGTCGCAGATCTACACCGCGCTGGAGAAGGGCGTGGTCGACGGCGCGTGCTGGCCGGCCGCCGGGATGCTGTCGATGAAGCATTTCGAAGTCGCCAAGTATCGCGTCCGCCCGACCTTCGGGTCGTCCAACGTACCTGTCCTGGTCAACCTCGATTCGTGGAACAAGCTCAACGACAAGGAGAAGGGCGTGCTCCTCGCGGCCGGTCGCAGGACCGAGCTCGAGATGCCCTGGGTCGGCAGCCAGATCCTCGCCGAGGAGACCCGCGAGCTCGACAAGCACGGGGTGAAGACGCTTCACCTTCCGCCGGAGAATGCGGCGCTGGTCAAGAAGGCCTGGAGCCAGAGCCTGTGGGATGTCACGCGCAAGTGCTGCGGCGACGGGGCGGACGGCCTTTACAAGCTCGCCAAGAATGCGGGCATGACCGACTAGCCTTCCTTTGGGCGAAACCTGACGGGATGCCGGGGACGGGCGATGGGTGAGGCGCTGAGTATGCTCGCGCGGCTGCACGACGCGGTCACGCGGGCCGGATTCCACCTCTCCAAGCTCTGCCTCGGCATCATCGTCTTCGCCTATTGCTTCGAGGTGTTCGCGCGCTACTTCTTCGGCGCGCCGACCTGGTGGTCGAACGAAGCGGTCCAGTATTCGCTCTGCATCGGCTGCTTCCTGATGATGCCCCACGTCACCAAGGAGAAGGGGCACGTCGCCGTCACCGTCATCCTCGACATGATGGCGGCGGAAAAGACCCGCCTTCTATACTGGTTCATCTATCTCGTCGGGTTCCTCGCCTGCGCCGCCGCGACCTGGATCAGTCTCGACGAGAATATCCGCCAGATCGTCAAGGACGTTCACCTGATGAAGGTGAAGCCGATCCCCAAGATCTACATCTCCGCGTTCATCACCTACGGCTTCGCGTCGTCCGCGATCTATTTCCTGCGCATGCTCGATCCCCGGACGCTTGGGATCGGCAAGCCGGCGAGCGGGATGCACGGCTGACCATGGTCTGGTGGGGCACACTCTCGGGCGGGCTCGCGCTCCTGCTGGGCGCGTTCATGACCGGCGCGCCGATCTTCATCGCGTTTCTGGTCATCAATATCGCGGGCGTCCTGATCGTCCTCGGCCAGCCCGGCTTCGGCATGGTCGCCAATTCGATCTTCGAGACCACCAATATCGCCGCGCTGTCCGCGGTGCCGCTGTTCATCCTGATGGGCGAGCTGCTGTTCCGCTCGGGCTCGATCGACATCCTGTTCGATTCGGTCGACAAGCTGGTCGGCAAGGTGCGCGGGCGGCAATACGTGCTGTGCATCGTGCTGTCGACGATCTTCGGCGCGCTGTCGGGGGCGGCGATGGGCGTTGCGGCGATGATGGCGCGGACGCTCTACCCCGGGATGATCGAGCGAAAATACGATTCGCGCCTGTCGACCGGGGCGATTCTCGCCGGGGCGAGCCTCGCGCCGATCATCCCGCCGAGCGTGCTCGTGATCATCATCGGGACTCTCGCCGACGTCTCCATCGCCGGGCTGCTGATCGCCGGCATCGTGCCGGGGCTGCTGCTGTCGAGCATGTTCCTGATCTACATTTTCGCACGCGTACGAGCCAACCCGGAGCTCGCGCCCTACGGCGTTTCGGACACCGCGCCCGAGGTCACGACGTGGGAGATGGTGGTCGCGGTGCTCCGCGTGCTGCCCTTCGCGATCATCATATTCTGCGTGATGGGCTTCATCCTGCTCGGCATCGCGACGCCGTCCGAATCGGCGGCCACCGGCGTGCTGGGCGCGCTTCTCACGGCGGTCTATTACCGCAAGCTCAACTGGCAGATGATCTCGGAATCGGTAACCTCGGCGGCCTTCATCACCAGCATGATCCTGGTGATCATGGCGAGCTCCAAGATGTTCAGCCAGCTGCTCGCCTTCACCGGTTCCACGCGGGAGCTGACCACGCTGATCGTGACGCTCAATTTCGAGCCTTACGTGATGCTGTTCATCATGATGCTGATCCCGTTCATCCTCTGCATGTTCATCGACCAGATCGCGCTGATGCTGGTGGTGATCCCGATCTATCAGCCGCTGCTCGGCACCCTCGGCTTCGATCCGATCTGGTTCTGGCTGATCATGCTTCTCAACGTGACGGTGGGCGGGATCACCCCGCCGTTCGGCTACACGATGTTCGCTTTCAAGGGGTCGGCGCCCCATGTGCCGTTGAAGGACATCTTCAACGCCACCTGGCCGTTCGTCGGCATCTTTCTGGTCGGCATGATCGTGATCGCGGCCTTCCCGCCCCTTGCAACATGGCTTCCGGGGCTGCTCTAATCGGCGCAGGTCCGAACCCCAGTCCCAACGAGGGGATGTAGATGGAACTCCCGACCGGCAACGAGCAGTTTTTCCGGATGAGCGTCGATTCGTTCGACACCGACAAGGTGCTGGCGAACGCGGCCAGGCAGCGCGACCGGCGCAACCTGCAGGACGTGCTGATCGTCGACGTCGATTCGCACCACTATGAGAGCGAATCGATGGCCGAGATCATGGAATACATGGAAGACCCGGTCCTCCAGCAGCTCGCCCGCTCGGGCGGCCAGGTCGCCCAGCGCGGCGGCGGCATGTTCGCCCTCGGCCGGGTCGGCTACCAGGATATCGGCGGCAGGGTGACGCGCTATCCGCTCCGCCGCATGGAGCAGACGCCCGCCGACGGCGTGCATCGGGACATCCATCTCGGCCACCGCTGGATGGACGCGATGGGGGTCGACTACACCTGCATGTTCCCGACGCCGATGCTCGGCCTCGCCATGCACCCGCAACCCGAGGTCGAGAACCATCTGGCGCGCGCCTACAACCGCTGGCTGGTCGAGCGCGTGCTGCCCGGATCGTCGCGCATCAAGTCGATGCTCTATTTGCCGTTCAACGACCACAACGCGGCGATGAAGATGGTCGAGGACTTCGCCGATTATCCCGGCGTGATCGGCTTCATGGTCACGTCGGTCCGGCACAAGCCGGTCCACGACAACGACTACATGAAGATCTACCGCGCCGTCGAGGAGCGCGGCCTGCCGCTCGGCTTCCACTCGGGCTTCAACTGGGACGACCCGATGTTCCGGACCTCGAACCGGTTCATCGCCGTCCACGCGCTGGGCTTCACCTGGTACAACGTCGTCCACTGCACCAACTGGGTGGTCAACGGCCTGCCCGAGCGGTTCCCCGACCTCAAGACCATCTGGATCGAGTCCGGCATCGCCTGGGTGCCGTGGCTGATGATGCGCCTCGACAACGAGTACCGGATGCGAAGCTCGGAATGCCCCTCGCTCAAGCGCCTGCCGAGCGAGTACATGAAGGAGATGTACTACACCAGCCAGCCGATGGAACGGCCCAACGAGGACTGGCTGCTGGAGGCGACCTTCAAGGCGATGGATGCGGAGAACAGCATGCTCTTCGCGACCGACTACCCGCACTGGGACATGGACCTGCCCGGCGTGATCTGGGACCTGCCGTTCCTCGACGAGAAGGCCAAGCGCAAGATCCTCGGGGAGAACGCCCAGAAGGTCTTCAAGCTCGACGTGAGCGAGCGGTTCCCCGAGCGCATCGCGGCGGAGTAAAGACGGACGGCCGATAACGGCCGCACAAGACGGTAACGGGAAACAGGGGCGCGTATGGAAGCCGACATGATCGGCATGGCCGTCAAGGCCGCAACCATCATGGCCGATCCGGAGCGGATCGGCTTTCTCGCACTCGGCGTCATCATCGGGCTGGTGCTCGGGGTCATCCCCGGGCTGGGCGGGCTGGTCGGCCTGTCGCTGCTGCTGCCGTTCACCTTCGACATGGACCCCTACACCGCGCTCGCCTTCCTGATGGGCCTGCAGGCGGTGGTCGTCACATCGGACACGATACCGGCGGTGCTGTTCGGTGTGCCGGGGACGGTGGGGTCGGCGGCGACGATCCTCGACGGCTATCCCATGGCCCGGAAGGGCGAAGCGGGCCGGGCGTTCGGCGCGGCGTTCTCGGCGTCGGTGATCGGCGGCATCTACGGCGCGTTCCTGCTCGCGATCAGCGTGCCGATCCTGCGCCCGGTGATGCTGCATATCGGCTCGCCCGAGCTCCTGTCCTTCTGCGTCTTCGGCCTGTCCCTGGTCGCGGTGCTGAGCGGGGGGACGCCGCTGAAGGGGCTGGCGGCGGCCTGTATCGGGCTGATGGTGGCGACCGCGGGCGACGACCCGCAGACGGGCACACTGCGCTGGACGTTCGATTCGCTCTATCTGTGGGACGGGCTTCCCGTCGTGCCGCTCGCGCTCGGCCTGTTCGCGATACCCGAGATCGCCGACATGGCGATCACCCGGCAGAGAATCGCGGCCGAGGGCCAGGTCAAGTCGGAGATGAGCCAGATCGCCGGCGTCCGGGACGTTTTCCGCAACTGGTTCCTGCTGCTCCGCTGCGCGACCATCGGATCCAGCCTCGGCGCGGTGCCGGGGATCGGCGCCTCGGTGATCGACTGGATCGCCTACGGCCATGCGCTGCGGAGCGAGAAGGACACCGCCACGACCTTCGGCAAGGGCGACGTGCGCGGCGTGATCGCGTCCGAGAGCTCGAACAACGCCAAGGAAGGCGGCGCGCTGGTGCCCACCATCGCCTTCGGCGTGCCGGGCTCGGCGTCGATGGCGCTGATCCTGGGCGCGTTCCTGATCCACGGCCTGACGCCCGGCCCGGAGATGCTGACCAAGCATCTCGACGTCACCTACACGCTGGTCTGGTCGGTCGCCTTCGCCAACGTGATCGGAGCCGGAATCTGCTTCCTGTTCGCCAATCAGCTCGCCAAGGTGGCGCTCGTGCGCATCGGCATCCTGGCGCCCGTGGTGCTCGCGGTCGTCTTCGTCGGCGCGTTCCAGGGATCCAGGCAATGGGGCGACATCTACGCCCTCCTGATCTTCGGCTTCTTCGGCTGGGTGATGAAGCGGATGAAATGGCCGCGCCCGCCGTTGATCCTGGGTTTCGTGCTCGGCGGTCTGGTGGAGCGCTACCTGTTCATATCGGTCGAGCGTTACGGGGCGGAGTGGCTGACCTTCCCGGTCGTGATGATCGTGTTCGCGATCACGCTTTACGGCATCCTGCGGCCGATCCTGAAGGGCTACTTCGCCAAGCCGCGCGGGGAGGGGCGCCGGGGCGCGGCCTTCGGGTTCCGGCCCGAGAGCGTCAATCCCGATCTCGCCTTTTCGTTCCTCGTGCTTGCGTTTTTCGCGACCTGCCTCGCGATATCCTCGGGGTGGGAATTCGGCGCCAAGCTGGTTCCGCAGGCGGTCGGATGGTCCGGTCTGCTGTTCACCGTGTGGCTGATCCTGGCCGCGATGTTCGTGCGTCCGGCGCAGGTTCAGGCGACGGGACTCCTTGCCGGCGCACCGCCCGGGGAGGACGCCCCACCGGCCGCGGAAGACGTGCATTTCGATATCCAGGCCGATTACGGCGATCTCCCGGTCCGGACGATTTTCCTCCGCGCGGCGGTCTATTTCGGATGGCTGCTGTTCTTCTTCGGCGCCGCGGCTCTGGTCGGCATCCTGCCCGGCATGTTCCTGTTCCTGGTCGGGTACCTGCGCTACGAGGGCAAGGAGAGCTGGACGACGACGCTGGCGATCGCGGTTCCGATGTGGATCTTCAGCTACTGGCTGTTCCACAAGATCCTGATCGTGCCTTGGCCGCAGACGGTCTTCGGCGACATCTTCCCGGAACTCCGCTCCAGCGTCTGGTTCAACCTGATCTAGCGTCCGTTTCGGGCGGAAGCGTTCTCCCTGTCTTCCCGACTCATCGGGAAAGAACCCGGTTGCCGCCGCGCTCCGGCCTGAAACGTATATGCGCCAAAGCGTGAGGGAGCGGATCATGGGCTCCAATTGACGCCGGCAAATCTCGGTCCGTAGCGATCTCCCGTGCGTTGAAAGTACCAGACAATCGCCTTATATTAGCCATATCCTGTATGGCAATCTCCGACGAGAGAGACAAGATCATGGCACTGAAAAAGGTCACCATGAACCTGACCGAACGAGACATCGCCAATACCGAGGTTCTCACCGTTCGGTTGAACGCGAGAAACAAGGCCTCCACCGTCAGCAGCGCGCTGGCGATCGCCGAGGGCATCACGAAGAAAATCGAAGACGGTGGCGAACTGATCGTCAAAAAGAAGGATGGATCTCTGGAGACGATCGTCATCGCGGGCCTGGGCGGTGCGAACGCCTGATGACGGTCGAAGCCAAGTCCGAAGACACGAGGGACCCGCCCGACGATTGGGGAACGGTCGCAGACGGCCCATCGCCCCGGTTGCAGTCCGGTCCCGCCTATCTTCGCGACCGCTTCTTCTATCGGGTGGTTGGGTCGTCCCTCGCGATACTTGCCGGTCTTGCACTGGTCGGGGCGATCGCTCTTGCAGCCTACGACAAATCCGTACCCGATTTCGTGGTTGCCCTGGGATCGACCGCCATCGGAGCTTTGGCGGGCGTTCTGGTCGCCGACCGGCGTTGAATCGGCTCCTGCATCGTGTTGGGTGGGTCCGGTGAACCGTAGAGTTTCACCTGACTCCGCTACCCGCCGAGCCAGGGGAGCCAGATCGCCAGGGGCGGGAAGATCACGATCAGCAGGGTGAGCAGCAGCGCGCAGCCCATGAAGGGGAGCGCGGCTAGGCAGATCTCGCCGAAGCGCGTGCCGGGCGGGGCCACCCCCTGCATGACGAACAGCAGCAGGCCGAAGGGCGGCGTGGTGAAGCTGATCTCCATCGCGAGCAGCATGATGACCGCGAACCAGATCAGCTTCATGTCCGCCGCGAGGCCGAAATCGAGCCCCTGCACGATGGGGAAGAAAATCGGCACCGTCAGCAGCATCATGGCGAGCTGGTCCATGAACATGCCGAGCAGCAGGAGGATGCCGAACATCATCAGCAGCATCGCGTAGGGCGAGACATCGAAGCCCGCGACCCATTCGATCAGCGCCGCGCTGGAGCCCGAGGCGGCCAGCACGTTGGAAAACAGCGACGAGCCGAACAGGATCATCAGCGCGATCACCGTGACCCGCCCTGCCCCCCACAGGGACTTCCACATCGCCGCGGCGAAGAAGGGTCCGAACGCGCGGGCCTCGCGGAAATCGCCGCGCAGCAGCGGCGCCGCGAACAGATAGCCCACCGCGAGCAGGATCACCCCGACCGAGCCGTAGGCGGCGGCCTCCGACGGCGTCGCCACCCCGCCCATGATCAGGGCGATCACGAAGACGATGATCGAGATCATCGGCAGGACATCGGAAACGAACAGCAGGATGCGCCGGCCGAGGGGCACGATGTCGACCTCGTATGAGGGCGCGGCCGAGGGATCGAGGCTCGCGCGGACGAAGATCAGGATGGCGTAGAAGACGGCCAGCAGCAGGCCGGGCACCACGCCCGCGATCAGCAGCTTGCCGATGTCGATCTCGGCCAGGGTGCCGAGGAGCACGGCGAGCGCCGAGGGCGGGATCAGCATGGCGAGGCCGCCGGTGCCGAGGATCGGCCCGATCGACATGCTCTTCTTGTAGCCGCGCGCCGTCATCTCGGGGACCATCAGCGTGCCGAGGAGGGCGGTCGAGCCCATCGAGGAGCCCGACAGCGTGGCGAAGGCCGTGCCGCCCGCCACGGTGACGTAGGACAGCCGCGCCGGGACCCGGCCCATCAGCTTCTCGATCGCATCGAACATCCGGTTGGCGAGGCCGGTATGGAAGAAAAGCTCGCCCATCAGCAGGAACATCGGAATCGGCACGATGGCGAAGATCGTCATGTTGCCGAACGCGTTGTCGACCTGCTGGCCGATGGCCGACTGGACCCGCGTGTCGAAATCGCCGAACCGCCCGAAAATGAAGAAGGCGGCGACCGTGTTGACCGCGATGAACGCGATGCCGACCGGAAGGCCGGCGAACATCAGCAGCAGGATGGAGCCCAGCAGCGCCAGGAGTATCCAGTACCACTCCATTCAGCGCGTTTCCGTCAGGCTGCGCCTGGTTTCCTCGAGCTCGATCCGTTCGTTGCCGACGCCGGCCTCGCCGCTGTGCATGGTCTGCCGGCCGAAGACGAAGCGCAGGAACTCGACCGCCATGAAGAGGAAGCCCGCGGGATAGACGATCGTGGTCGTCCACAGGCGCATGCCCCGGTCGTCCCGCAGCTCGTCGAAGGCGAGCGTGTCCTCCAGATGCTCCAGGAAGATGCCCCACGTGTACCAGACCCAGATCAGGCAGATCGTGGCGCAGAGCCCGGCGATGCCGCGGGACAGCACCGCCCGGTGGCGCTCGGCAACGGCGGCGGTCAGCAGCTCGATATAGACATGCCCCCGGGTCCGGACGAGCCAGGGCGAACCGAGGAACAGGATGTAGAGGAAGCCGTACTCGATGAGGGTGAACACGAACTGGTTATAGGCCCAGCCCGCGCTGCGGAAGATCGTCACGTAGACGATCGCCACCATGATGAAGCCCACATAGAGCGCGGCGAGCGCCATCATGACCCACAGGAGCCCCGCCCAGCCCCGGTCGACGGCGCGCAGAACGGTCATGGGCCGCCTGTCCTGCCCGCCACGGCGGCTTCCCCGGGAACGGGAAGCCGGGATCGCGAAGATCCTATTGCTGCTGCCAGAGCTCGCGCAGCTTGGCGACGTGGCCGGTCGGGCGTTTCGCCTTGGTCAGCCGATCGGTCATGCGGGCGTATGCCGAATCGACGGCGAGCTTGGAGTACACGTCCGCCGCCGGCACGGTGTGGAACTTCATGCCTTCCTTGGCGAGGGTCGCCCGCTCCTTCTTCGACTCTTCGAGAAGGACCTTGCGCACCGCCTTCTCGTTCTCGATCACCATGTCCTGAACCAGCTTACGGAGCCCCGCGTCGAGGCCGTTCCACTTCTTCAGGTTGATGAACCAGCCGATATCGGTGTGATAGAACTCCGGCTCCACCGCGTGGCGCAGGAACTTGTCCCATTTCAGGCCCTTCAGGCCGATGGTGGCCCAGGCGGCGGCGTCCACCACGCCCTTCTCCAGCGCGGCATAGACCTGCGTCGCCGCCAGCGGGTGGGTCGTCGCGTTCATCGCGCGGAAGAACGCGCCGTAGATCGGGTTGTCGCGAAGCTTCACCCCGTCGAGGTTCAGCATGCCCTTGTCGTTGAATTTCGGCTGGTTCTTCATGTAGATGCGGAAGCGCCCGCCCGACGAGGTCCAGCCCAGGTTCTTCACCCCGAAATGTTTCTGCTGGAGCTCGTCCAGCATGGCGAGCCCGCCATTGGCGCGCACCGTTTCCGGGTTCGAGGCCGAGGTCGATACCGCCTCGTTCTCCGGCACCGCCCGGGCGAAGAACGCATACGGCGTGCACATCATGTCGACCCGGCCTTTGCGGACCGCCGGCGGCTGCTGGAACATCCCGATCGAGTTGAAGGGGAGCACCTCGATCGACAGCTTGCCCTTGGCCGCCTCGGTGATGTCGGCGGCCAATTGCTTGCACTGCTTGGTGTAGATCAGGAAATCGGGGAACGGATAGACCATGTTGAGCTTCACTTCGGCGGACGCCTTGGGCGCGCCTGCCGAAAGCAGCGCGGCGATTCCGGCGGCCGCCAGTATCGGCGCAGCCAGCTTGAACCTCAGCATCGCGAACTCCTCCCTTTCCCGTGACCGGGACAGATAGTCCCACAAGGTAGCGCCGCGGGACAAGGACGCCCGCCGCCGCGTCGCGCGGCGGCGGGCGAACCGTCTACTTGAAGCCGAAGGCGACCTTCATCTTGGCCACCAGCTCGGGCGAGACGTTCAGCCCGTCGTTGACGAGCTCGACCAGCTTCTCGCCCGAAATCGGGGCGACCGGCGCACGCCGCTTCTTGGCGTCGGCCACGAAGGCCGGGTCCTTCATCGTCGCCATGAACGACGACCGCAGCGCCGCCACCCGGTCCTTGGGCACCTCGGGCGCCACCCAGAAGCCCATCCCGATCAGCTCGCAGACCTCGATGAAGCTGATCATCTTCTTGCCGTCTTCCGACGTCACCAGATCGCCGATGCTGGGAACGTCGGGAAGCTCGGGGATGCGCGGGCCGTACTGGATCAGGTGCTTGAGCTTGCCGGTCTTGAGCCAGTCG
The DNA here is from genome assembly GCA_028820505.1 of Defluviicoccus sp. GTDB lineage: Bacteria > Pseudomonadota > Alphaproteobacteria > MPNO01 > MPNO01 > MPNO01. Next base: position 20,708 of record JAPPIT010000015.1, on the reverse strand, counting down.
TTCTTGATCGTGGTCCAGCCGGTCCAGTAGTTCATCCGCCCGTGGACCTCGCCCTGCGCCATCGCCTTGTTGATCGACGCGCCGCCCTTGTAGCCCTTGACGATCTTGAACTTGGTGCCCAGCAAATGGTTCATCAGCCTGGGCATCAGGTAGGTCTCCGACCCGAAGCCGGTGGAGCCCATGATGACCTCGGTCTTCTTCACCCCTTCGAGCGTCGTCGCCGGCGCGTTGTGGAACACCGAGACCACGCTCGGGCGCTGGGTGATCGAACCGAGCCACTGGAACTTGGTGGCGTCGAACTTGACGTTGCGGAGGATCGGCGCGAGGACCGAGGGCGCCAGCACCTCGGCGATCGTCGTGCCGTCCTTGGGCGCCGCGTTGTAGACATAGGCCGCGCCCTTGGTGCCGCCGCCCCCCGGCCGGGACTGCACGATCACCGTCGGGTTGCCGGGGATGTGCTTGCCCCAGTGTTCCGCCAGCAGGCGGCCGTAGAGCCCGAGCGAGGCGCCGAGGCCGGCGGGCACCACGATGGTCACGGTCCGGTCCTTGTAGAAGCCCGCGACGTCGGCCGAAGCCGACCCGGTAACACCGATCGCGAGCGCGCCGGCGGCAACCGCCAGCGCCCTGGTTGCGCGTTTGAACGACATCTCCTGCTCCTTGTTCGTTCTCGTCGCCGAAAGGTATCGAATGCGTGCCAAGGATAAGCCCGGCAGGGCGTCCGCGCAAAACCCGGGCCGCCGGTTGTCACGGTCCGAGGGGCCGCATAGATTGCGGATCGCTCAGCTATCGGATCAACCGTCACCCGCGCGCCCGGCCGGCGGGGCGGAAGGAGCAGATCGCCCATGTCGATGCCCGCGCGGGGGTACCGCGACCTGCACGAACATATCGCCGCGCTGCGCGAGGCCGGCCTCCTGATCGAGGTCGACCGGCGGATCAACAAGGATACCGAGATGCATCCGCTGGTCCGCTGGCAGTTCCGCGGCGGCATCGATGCCGAAGACCGCAAGGCGTTCCTGTTCACCAACGTCACCGACTCCAAGGGGCGGGAATTCGACATCCCGGTCCTGGTGTGCGGCCTCGCCGCCAACGGCCGGGTCTACGAGATGGGCATGGGCGTGCCGCTCGCCGAGATCAAGGAGAACTGGATCCGGGCGATGAACGCGCCCATCGAACCCAATGTCGTCGAAGACGCGCCGTGCCACGAGATCGTCTACCGGGACAACGAGCTGCTGAACGGAAACGGGCTCGACGCGCTTCCGGTGCCGATATCCTCGCCCGGATGGGACAACGCGCCCTACACCACCTCGTCGCACTTCATCACCAGGGATCCGGAGACCGGCGTCCAGAACATGGGCAATTACCGGGGGATGCTGAAGGCGCCGAACCGGATCGGCATGAACCCCTCGATCGAGCTCCGGACCGGCGGATACATGCACTGGGAGGCGTGGAAGCGGCGCGGCGAGCCGATGCCCTGCGCCATCGTCCTCGGCTGCCCGCCGGTCGTCTCGTTCACCGCGGTCCAGAAGATGCCGGAGAAGCTCGACGAGCTCTGGGTCTCGGGCGGGCTGGTGGGGAAGCCCCTCAACGTGGTCGAGGCGAAGACGGTCGACCTTCTGGTGCCGGCCGAGGCGGAGGTGGTGATCGAGGGCTTTGTCTCGACCGAGCTCCTGGAGCCCGAGGCGCCGTTCGGCGAGAGCCACGGTCACGTCAACCTGCAGGAATATAACGGCTATGTGGACGTGACCGCGATCACCCGGCGCCGGAACGCGGTCATTACCTCCTGGGTAAGCCAGGTCACGCCGTCGGAATCGAGCGCCATCAAGCGGCCGGCCTACGAGGCGGCGCAGATCGAGCATCTGCGCGACCATCTGGGGATCAAGGGCGTCAGGCACGTCGCCACCCACGAGCCGCTGACCTCGCTCCACAAGCTGATCGTCGTCGTCGTCGAGCGCGATATTCCGCGCACCGAGATCTGGCGCGCGCTCTACGGCGTCGCCTCGCTCCGCCGCGCCGAGGGCAAGTGGGTGATCGCGGTCAACGAGGATATCGACCCCGACGACACCAACGCCGTCTTCTGGGCGATGTCCTACCGGTCCAAGCCGCACCGCGACGTCGAGATCCTCAAGCACAAGGACGAGGGGCACGGCCCGCGCAGCCTGATCGACAGCGAGGACAGCGCGGTGCTGGTGGACGCGACGCTGAAGGAGACCTTCCCGCCGGTCTCGCTGCCCAAGCGGCAATACATGGAGGCGGCGGCTGAGATCTGGAACGAGCTCGGCCTGCCGAAGCTCAGGCCCGAGCGGCCCTGGTTCGGCTACGATCTCGGCGAGTGGAACGAGGACCTGGAAACGATGGCGCGGCGCGCCGTGCGCAGCGAATACTGGGAGACCGGGCAGATCATCGCCCAGCGCCGCCGCGGCGACGTTTCGATGAACACCGAGGTCCGCACCCTCGACGAGGGAAATCCCGGGGCGAGCGGTTCGGGAAGCGATGAGGGAGAGCTCACATGGGACGGCTTGACGGACGCGTCGCGATAGTCACCGGCGCGGCGCAGGGGATCGGCGCGGCCTTCGCCCGCGCCATGGCGGCCGAGGGGGCGAAAATCGCCATCGCCGATCTCGATTCCGGCGCCGGGATCGTCGAGGAGCTGAAGTCGGGCGGCGCGGAGGCGATCGACGTGCCGACCGACGTCGCCGACGAGGACTCCTGCAAGGCGATGGTGGCGCAGACGGTAGAAGCGTTCGGCGGGCTCGACATCGTCGTCAACAACGCCGCCGTCTTCACCGCGGTGGAGCGCAAGGCCTTCGACGAAATCACGGTCGAGGAATGGGACCGGGTGCTCGCCGTCAACACCAAGGGCGTCTGGCTCTGCTGCAAGGCGGCCGCGCCCGAGATGCGCAAGAGGAAATACGGCAAGATCATCTCGATCTGCACCGGGCGCATCTTCAAGGGCGCGCCGTTCTTCCTGCATTACGACGCGTCCAAGGCCGCCGTGCTCGGCATCACCCGCTCGCTCGCCCGCGAGCTCGGCGACGACAATATCTGCGTGAACGCGATCGCGCCGGGCTCGACGATGTCGGAGAACGTGCTCAAGCGCACCAACTGGATGGGCGGCGGGCCGGAGCGGACGCGGGCGACGCGCGCGATCAAGGAGGACGAGACTCCGGAAGACCTGGTCGGCGCCTGTGTCTATCTCGCCTCGGCCGACAGCGACTTCGTGACGGGCCAGACCATCGTCGTCGATGGCGGCTCGGCCATGTGGTAGATGGCCGCTTCCCGACTGGAGTCGAAAGCGCAGCGCGCCTATCCGGATTTCCGGGACCATCTGGACGCGCTCGACCGGGCGGGATTGCTGTTCCGCGTCGACGAGCGGATCGACAAGGACGCCGAGATGCACCCCTTGGTCCGCTGGCAGTTCCGCGGCGGACTGAAGGAGGACCAGCGCAAGGCCTTCCTCTTCACCGACGTGACCGACGCCAGGGGCCGGGACTACGACATGCCCGTGGTCGTCGGCGCGCTCGCCGCCAACGCCGCGATCTACGCCATCGGCATGGGCGTCCCCGTCGAGGAGATCGGCGACAGGTGGAACGAGGCCATCGCGAACCCCGTACCGCCCGTCGAGGTGACGGGCGCGCCCTGTCAGGAGATCGTGATCGAGGGCAACGCGCTGCTGGGCGAGGGGAGGGGGCTCGACGCGCTTCCGGTGCCGATCTCGACGCCCGGATTCGACGCCGCGCCCTATTTGACCGCCACCGGCTGCGTGACGAGGAACCCCGAAACCGGCGTCCAGAACATGGGCACCTACCGGGCGGGGCTCAAGGCGCCGGACCGGCTCGCGGTCCGCATGGCGACGCGGTCGGGCGGGGCGGAAGGTTACCGCCACTGGCGGCAATACCGCGAACGCGGCGTGCCCATGCCCTGCGCGATCGTCCTCGGCCCGCCGCCCGCGGTCGCCTATTGCGCGCCGCAGAAGCTTCAGATGGGGCTGGACGAAGTCGCGGTGGCCGGCGGAATCGTCGGCGCGCCCATCGAGACGGTCCGGTGCAGGACGGTGGACCTCGCCGTTCCCGCCGATTCGGAGATCGTCATCGAGGGGCTGATCGACACCGACCTCGTGGAGCCCGAAGCGCCGTTCGGCGAAAGCCACGGCCATGTCGCGCTCGAAGACTACAACATGATCATGCGGGTGACCGCGATCACCCACCGTCGCGGCGCCATCCTGCCCTCGATCGTGAGCCAGGTGACGCCTTCGGAATCGAGCGTCATCAAGCGGGTCGCCTACGAGCCGCTGTTCCTCGCGCATCTGACCGACCGTCTCGGGATCAAGGGCGTAAAGCGGGTGGCGATGCACGAGCCGTTGACCAATATCCGCCGCGTCATCTTCGTCCAGTTCGAGCGCGGCGTGCCGAGGACCGAGGTGTGGCGCGCGCTCTACGGCGCGTCGTCGCTGCAATCGGCGTGCGGGAAATACGTCGTCGCGGTCTCCGACGACATCGACCCCGAGAATACCGATGCCGTGTGGTGGTCGATCGCCTACCGTGCCAACCCGCGCGAGGACTCGGCCGTCCTCGACCACCGCCACCGCGGCCACGGGCCCAAGACCGAAGACCCCGGTTTCGAAGATTCGACGCTGCTGATCGACGCCACCCTGAAGGGCGACATGCCACCGGTCGCGCTGCCTCGGGAGGCCTACATGAAGCGCGCGCGGAAGATCTGGGAACGGCTGGACCTGCCGCCGCTCAACCCGGAGAGCCCGTGGGCCGGGTATTCGTTGGGCGACTGGGAGGAGCACTGGGAACAGGCCGCCCTGCGCGCCGTCGGGGGCGGCTATCTGGAGAACGGCCGGCTCACCGCGCAGCGCCAGCGGCGCGCCGTTGAGCCGGAAACCCCGGTGCGCTGGGTCGAGGACGATGACTAGAGCCTGTCCGTTTCAGATAGAAGCGCCTTTACCCCTGTCTCCCCATCGTCATGGTCGGCGAAGGCCGACCATCCACGAGTTTTTAAGGCGCTGGAAACAAAAACAAAACGTGGATGGTCGGCCTTCGCCGACCATGACGGGAGAGAACGGATGAAGCGGTTCCAACAAAAACGGATCCGCTCTAGGGGCTACCCCGATCTCCACGACCACATCGCGACCCTGGAAGAGGCGGGGTTGCTGGTCCGCGTCGACCGGGAGATCAACAAGGACACGGAAATGCATCCGCTGGTCCGATGGCAGTTCCGCGGCGGCATCCCGGAGCACGAGCGGAAGGCGTTCCTGTTCACCAACGTGGTCGACTCCAAGGGCCGGCGCTACGACATCCCGGTGATCGTGGGCGGGCTGGCGGCGAGCCGGGAGATCTACCGGCGCGGCATCGGCTGCGAGCTCGACAAGATCGAGGAGCGCTGGGCGGAGGCCATCGCCAATCCCGTTCCGCCGCGCGAAGTGGCGGACGCGCCGTGCCACGAGCTCGTGTTCACCGGCGAGGCGCTGAATGTCGAGGGCAACGCGCTCGACGGCATCCCGGTGCCGATCTCGACGCCCGGCTGGGACAACGCGCCCTACACGACGCTCTCGCAGTACATCACCCGCGACCCCGACACCAGCGTCCAGAACATGGGCAACTACCGGGGGCAGGTGAAGGCGCCCCTGCGCCTCGGCATGAACCCCTCGCTCGAGCTCCGCCCGGGCATCTACGGCCACTGGCTGAAATACCGCGAGCGCGGCGAGCGCATGCCGGCCGCGGTCGTGCTCGGCGCGCCGCCCTGCGTCACCTTCACCTCGACGCTCAAGCTGCCCGAGACGGTCAGCGAGTTCGACATCGCGGGCGGCTTGGTCGGCCATCCGCTGAACGTCGTCAGGGCGAAGACCGTCGACCTCCTCGTCCCGGCGGAGGCGGAGATCGTGGTCGAGGGCTATATCGACACCGAATATCTCGAGCCGGAGGCGCCGTTCGGCGAAAGCCACGGCCACGTCAACCTGCAGGAGTTCAACGCCTTCATGGACGTGACCGCCGTCACCCGGCGAAAAAATGCCGTCCTCACCTCCATCATCAGCCAGGTCACGCCGTCGGAGTCGAGCACGATCAAGCGGGTCGGCATGGAGCCGCTCTTTCTCGCCCATCTTCGAGATCGACTCGGCATCAAGGGCGTGATCCGCGTCGGCATGCACGAGCCGCTGACCAATATCCGCAAGGTGATCGTCATTCAGGTGGAGCGGAGCCTGCCGAGAACGGAGATCTGGCGCGCGCTCTACGGCGCCGCCTCGCTGCATCGCGCGGCCGGCAAATACGTCATCGCGGTCAATGACGACATCGACCTCGACAATGCCGACGCGCTGTTCTGGGCGATGGCGTACCGCGCCAACCCGGCCCTCGATCTCGAGGTGCTCGGCCATCGCGACCAGGGCCACGGCCCGCGCAGCCTGCGCAACGACGGCGAGGACGCGAGCGTGCTTATCGACGCGACGCTCAAGGAAGATTTCCCGCCGATCTCGCTGCCCAAGCGCGAGTTCATGGAGAACGCCCGGAGGATATGGGAGGAGCTCGGCCTGCCGCCGCTCAAACCCGAGACGCCGTGGCACGGCTACAGCCTCGGCGAATGGTCCGACGAGTTCGACCGCGCGGCCGCGCTCGCGACCGAGGGCGACTATTTCGAGACCGGCCGGATCATCGCCCAGCGACGGCGCAAGGACGTGGAAATGAACACCGAAGTCCGCCGCGTGGACGAGGGCGACGACTAGAACCTGTCCGTTTCAAATCGAACCGCTGCCGAAGCCGAGGCACGCCCTTCGATACGGCGCTGTCGCGCCTGCTCAGGGTGAGGAAGTCGTGAAATCGAATAGAAAAACGCCCTCATCCCGAGTAGGCGCGACAGCGCCGTATCGAGGGACGCGCCGCGATCGGGCTAAGCTTGGCGCTTCCAACCAAAACGGGCAGGCTCTGGACTGCGCCGCAGCGCGCGACTAGACCCTGCGCAACACCGCCCGGGAGGAGCGATTGGCTGACTTCGCGACACTGCATGAGATCGTCGCCGCCGCGCGCGGCAACCTGTCGGACGGGGCATGGGATTACTTGACCGGCGGAACCGAGACCGAGACTTCCCTGCTGCGCAATCGGCTGGGTCTCGATTCGATCGCTTTCCGCCCACGGGTGCTCAATGACGTGAGCAGCATCGACCTGTCCGCCAAGATCGCCGGCCACGCGACGCGGCTGCCGGTGTCGCTGGCGCCGATGGGCTCGTTGGAACTCTTGCATCCGGACGGCTCGATGGCAGTCGCCAAGGCGGCGGAATCGTTCGGCACGGTTTCCTATCTGAGTTCGGTCACGCATCCCGGGATGGAGACGGTCGCCAAGAACACCGGCCATCCGAAGGTCTATCAACTCTACGTCCGGGGCGGCCGCGACACGGTGGCCGATGTGGCGCAGCGCGCGATTTCGACCGGATATACCGCGTTCTGCCTCACCGTGGATGTCGCGCTTTATTCGCGGCGCGAACGCGATTTGATCAAGCGCTACGTGCCGACCGCGCGCCGCTCTGCCGCGGGAGAGGGCATGGAATACCAGGCCAGGCTCGACTGGGATCTGGTCAAGTGGTTCAAGGACTCCTTCGACATCCCGCTCCAGATCAAGGGGGTTGCGACGGCGGAGGACGCGGCGCTCTGCGTCGAGCACGGGGTGGACACTGTTTATGTGTCCAACCATGGCGGTCGGCAACTCGACCACGGCAGGGCCACGATAGACGTGCTTCCCGAAGTGGTCGAAGCGGTCTCCGGCAGGGCGGAAATCGTCGTCGACGGCGGTTTCATGCGCGGGACCGACATCGTCAAGGCGATCGCGCGCGGCGCCGATTCGGTCGCCATCGGCAAGGTGCAGGGGTTCGGACTCGCGGCCCAGGGCATGTCTGGGATCGTCCGTGTTCTGGAACTGCTCGAAGACGAAATGCGGATCGCGATGGGGCTGATGGGCCTCACCCGGCTGGACCAGCTCGACGAAACCTTCCTGCATGAGGCGCCGCCCGTGCGCGAGCCTTCCGTGCTGTCCGCCTTCCCCTTTCTCAAACTCAGGTCACCGGAGTACTGAGCGATGAACATGCTGCAGCAATTCGATCGCCCCGAGATTGGCGGCAACCGGCAGATGGAATGGACCAGCGACGTCGCGGCCGAGATGCTGCGCCGGCTCGGGATCAAGTACGTCTCGCTGAATCCCGGCGCCAGCTATCGCGGGTTTCACGATTCGATCGTCAACTATCTCGGCAACGAAGACCCGCAGATGCTGCTGTGCCTGCACGAGGATCACGCGGTCTCGATCGCCCACGGCTACGCCAAGGTCGCCGACGAGCCGATGGGGGCGATCGTCCACTCCAACGTGGGGCTGATGCACGGCCTGATGGGGATGTTCAACGCGTGGTGCGACCGCGCGCCGGTCTATGTGATGGGGGCGACCGGGCCGGTCGACGCACCGCTGCGGCGGCCATGGATCGACTGGATCCACACCGCCAAGGACCAGGGCATGATGCTCAGGAACTTCGTCAAATGGGACGACGAACCCCGTTCCGCCGAGGCCATCGTCGAGACGATGCTGCGCGGCGGGATCATGGCGAAGACGCCGCCCCGGGGGCCGGTCTATATCTGCCTCGACGCGGGGCTCCAGGAGACCCGGCTCGACGGCGAGGTGACGATCCCGGATGCCGCCCGCTTCGCCCCGCCCGAGACGCCTCACGCCTCGGCCGGCGCCGTTGCCGCGGCGGCGGAAACCCTGATCGGTGCCGAGCGGCCGGTGATGATGATCGGCCGGGTCTCGCGCAGCCCGGACGGCTGGGACCGCCGCGTGCGCCTCGCCGAGATGCTGGGCGCGCGCGTGGTCACCGACCTCAAGACCTCGGCTTCGTTCCCGACCGGGCATCCGCTCCATGCCGGGCCGCCCTCCAACTGGGTGCGCGGGCCGGGCGAGGACCTGGTGCGCAATGCGGACGCGCTCCTCGTGCTCGACTGGATCGACCTCGCCGGCACCTTCAAGGCGCTCGGCCTCGGCTACGGCGTTCCCGCGACGGTGATCGACGTGACCCTCGATTCCTACGTCCATAACGGCTGGTCGATGGACCATTTCGGGCTGGCGGTGGGCGACCGGCGCCTGCTCGCCGACCCGGATGCGTTCGTCGCCCAGCTTCTCGCGGCGGTGGAGGACAGGCTGGACGGCAAGCCGAAATTCGCGGGCGGCGATCCGGTGCCGCTCGCCGAACCCGATGTCAAGGACGCGTCCGCGCCGATCGCACCGCGCGACATCGCGGGCGCGCTCAACCGGGTCAAGGGGGACAGGAAGATCACGCTCACCCGCGTGCCGCTCGGCTGGGCCGGCGATTCGTACCATTTCTCCGAGCCGCTGGATTATCTCGGCAACGATGGCGGGGGCGGGCTCGGGTCCGGTCCCGGCAACGCCATCGGGGCGGGGCTCGCGCTGATGGGATCGGGACGGGTGCCGGTCTCGATCCTCGGCGACGGCGACTTCATGCAGGGCGGCTCGGCGCTCTGGACCGCCGCGCACTACAACATCCCGGTGCTCTTCGTGGTGTCCAACAACCGGTCGAACTTCAACGACGAGGTCCATCAGGAGGCGATGGCGAAGGAGCGTAACCGCCCGGTCGAGAACCGGTGGATCGGCCAGCGCATCGACGATCCCGCGATCGACCTCGCGGGCTACGCGCGCTCGCAAGGCGTCGCCGCGGCGGGTCCGGTGGAGACCGTGGGCGACCTTCCCGGAGCGCTGGATGCGGCGATCGCCGCCGTCGAGGCGGGCAACCCCTTCCTGCTCGACGTGGTGGTCCAGCCGGGCTACAGCGCGCCCATGGTGACGCGCGCCAGCGGCGAGGCGTCGACCGGCACGGCGAGCTGAGGCGGTAAGGGACGCGGCGTTGCGGTCGTCCGTCACGGTCGGCGCCCCACCCGCCCCCATACCGTCATGCCCGGACTTGTTCCGGGCATCCACGTCTTGCGGCTTCGCGGTACGAACCGGGCACGCGCGAGACGGCGGAGGGACGTGGATGCCCGGAACAAGTCCGGGCATGACGGAAGAAGTGTCGCGGCCCTCCCGCCCATCAAGTGATCGATATAAGCCCTCTTCGGTATGCCGCTTCGCGGCTACTCAGGGTGAGGAAGTCCTTTAGGCAGATTCTCATCCCGAGTAGGTCCCGAAGGGACCGTATCGAGGGACGCCTCGTCGCCGAACCTCTCGGCACTGGCTTCCCATTCGATACCTGTCGAGAGGATTTCCCCGCGGACGTCCACCTTGTACCGAAGACTGCCGATCAACTTCATTCTTCGCTCCTTCGGCGAGAACTCACTATATATCATGTCGACAGATTCTATTTTGGGTTGAAGCTCAAAGCCGGATTTCCTCGCCCATCAGCGGGAAGGCGCCGAGCTCGGTCGCCTCGGTGACCGCCGGCGCCTCGGTGACGTAGCTCGGGTCGAGCCGGTCGAGGCTGGTGACCCCGACCAGCCCCATCGCGTTGTGCATCTCCGCCTCCAGTATCTCCAGCGCGCGGATCAAGGTCGCCGTGCCGCCGGCCGCGAGCGCCCAGGCCTGCAGGCGGCCGATGGCCACCGCGTCGGCGCCGAGCGCGAGCGCCTTGAGCACGTCGGTGCCCCTCGCGATACCGGAATCGAGCACGATCTCCACCCTTCCGCCGACCGCCGCGACCACCTCCCGCAGGATGTCGATCGTGCCCTGGCCGTGGTCGAGCTGGCGGCCGCCATGGTTGGAAACGTAGACCGCGTCCACCCCGTGCTCCACCGCGAGCGCGGCGTCCTCGGCGGTCTGGATGCCCTTGAGGATGAAGGGAAGGCCGCCATGCTCCTTCATCATCGCCATGGTGTCCCAGGTGATTTTTGTCTGCCATTCGCGACCGGTCTGGGTGCGGACGCTGGGCGGCAGCCAGCGGGTCAGCAGCTGGCGCTCGCGGCGGCCGTAATGGGCGGAGTCGACCGTGAGCGCCAGCGCGGCGTACCCGGCATCGCGGGCCCGTCCCACGAGGTCCCGGATCCAGCCGTCGTCGCCCCGGATGTAGATCTGGAAGATCTTCGGGTGCTCGACCGAGTCCGCGATCTCTTCGAGGCTCGGCTGGGTGACGGTCGAGACCATCTGCAGGGTGCCGAACGCGGCAGCCGCCCGGGCCACGGCGATGGCGCCGTCCGGCGTTATCGTCTGAAGCGATCCGATCGGGGCGAGCAGGACCGGGATGCGGAGCCTGTGGCCGAGCAACTCGCCGCTCACGTCGATCTCGGAGACGTCGCGCAGCACCCGGGGGCGGAACGCGATACGATCCAGCGCGTGCCGGTTGCGCCGCATCGTGGTCTCGGTCTCGGCGGCGCCGGTGATGTAGTTCCAGACCGGCTGGCTGACGCTCCGACGCGCGGCACGGACGATCTCGTGAGTGGTCTCGTATCGCTCTGGCATGGGGTACTCCGGAGGTTGCGGCGGCGCCGTTGACAGCGGCGGCGCCAGCGACGAAACATGATCCCACGCCGGAGCGGCGCGGAGAACCATGGCCGACATTCTCGAGATTTCCGAGGTCTCCAAGACCTACGACCTTGACGGCGAGAATCCCGTCCAGGCCCTCGACCGGGTGACGCTCGACGTGGCCGAGGGCGAGTTCGTGTCGGTGATCGGCCCGAGCGGCTGCGGCAAGTCGACCCTGTTCAACATCGTCGGAGGCCTGATCGCCCAGTACGAGGGCAGCGTCCGGATCGACGGACGGGCGGTGGACGGCGCGCATCGCGACGTGGGCGTGGTGTTCCAGGAGGAATCGACCTTCCCGTGGCGAACCACGCTCGACAACGTCGCCTTCCCGCTCGAGGTCCAGGGGATGGGCAAACCGGAGCGGGATGAGCGGGCGCGGAAATTCGTGAGCCTGGTCGGCCTCGAAGGATTCGAGAACCACTACCCGGCGCAGCTCTCGGGCGGGATGAAGCAGCGGACGGCGGTGGCGCGGACGCTGGCCTACGAGCCGCGCATCATGCTGCTCGACGAGCCGTTCGGCGCGCTCGACGAACAAACGCGCATGCTGCTGGGCGACAAGATGCTGGAGATCTGGGCGGCGCTGAACCAGACGATGCTGCTGATCACCCACAACATCACCGAGGCGGTCCAGCTGTCCGACCGGGTGGTGGTAATGTCCTTCCGGCCGGGAAAGATCAAGGAAGTGATCTCGATCGATCTGCCGCGTCCGCGTTCGTCGGAGGTCATTTCCACGCCGAAATTCGGCGAATATGTCGGCAGGCTATGGACGCTGCTTCGCGAGGAGGCATCGCGCGGCATGGTCGAGGCGGAAGCCGAGCTCGCCGCGCGGTAGGGGTGTCGTTTCGCAGCCCTTGCGGGGATACACTGCGGCGGCAGATTACCAGGAAGAGAGGAAACAAATGGCACGATACGTAAAAACGGCGGCGCTGGCCGCCATTGCGGCCGTTGTCGCCGCCGCGCCCGCCGCGGCGCTCGACAAGATACGCATGGTCAACAGCACCAAGGTGGTGTTCGAGACCGAGCATCCCTACTCCGCCAAGGAGAACGGGATCTTCGAGAAGTACGGGCTCGACGTCTCGATCATCCACGGCTCGGGCGGCGCGGCATCGCTGCAGGCGGTGATCACCGGGAGCCAGGACGTGGTGTGGGGCAACGGCGTGCTCGGCGTGGTGTCGGCCTATTCCAAGGGCGCGCCGGTCCGCGTGCTGGGGAGCAACATCCGCGGCGTGCCGGACCTCTACTGGTACGTGAAGGCGGACAGCCCGATCAAGAGCTTCAAGGACCTCAAGGCGGAGCACGAGTTCGCCTATTCCAGGCCCGGCTCGACCACCAACCTCGCCGTCCTGTTCATCAAGGAGGCGCTCAACATCCCGGCCAAGGCGGTGTCGGTCGGCGGCCCGTCCGGCTCGCGCACCCAGCTCATGTCCGGCCAGGTCGCCACCGGGTGGTCGGTCTTCCCGCTCAACAAGAACCTGTTGCGCGAGAAGAAGATCCGCATCATCGGCACCGGGGCCGCGGCCGCCGCGCTGACCGGAACCACCATCCGGGTGATCGCGGCCAACGTGAACTGGCTCGACAAGAACCGCGACGCAGCCCGGCGTCTGATGAACGCGTTGACCGAAGGCCAGGCCCGCACTTATTCGAGCGACGATCAGCTCAAGGCTTACGCCAAGCGCTGGAAGCTCAACTACGAGGACATAAAGTCGGCGCCGATGGACACGCCGCTCAACTCCTCGACCTTCCTGCCGGTCGCGGGACTTGAGAAGATCAACCAGATCGCCCTCGAGAACAAGAAGATCAAGAAGCTGCTCACCAAGGAACAGCTGCACGAGCTGGTCCATCCGATGGGCAACAAGCCGATCTAGGACGCGTCTTCCGGACGGCGCGGGATGACGGGTTCGTTCAGGCTTTCCAAGTCGCCCGTCTTGGTCGGCGGTATCGGGCTCGCGATATTTCTCTGCGTGCTCGAGATCGCGGTCGAGACCGGGATGGTGATGGAGCTCGTCGTCCCGCGCCCGTCCGACACGTTTCTCGCGTTCCCCCCGGTCCAGGAGGACATGGACCTGGTGGGCAACTTTTTCGTCACGCTCGGCATGACCGCCGCCTCCACCGCGATCGCGCTCTCGATCGGGGTGCCTTTCGGCTATTTCCTCTATCGGAACCGGCGCTACGGCATCGCTTATGAAGGCTGGCTCGCGGCTGCCTTCGCGGCGCCGACGGTGCTGCTCTACCCGCTGTTCCTGGTGATCTTCGGGCGCACCTACCTGACCCTGATCATGATGGGCTTCATTCCGGGCGCGATCCCCATCGTCATCCAGACGCGGCAGGGGCTGCTCGGCGTGTCGCAGACGCTGCTGAATGTCGGGCGGAGCTTCAACGTCTCCGAGCGCGAGATGTTCTGGAAGATCCAGCTTCCGAGTGCCGTGCCCACCATCTTCACGGGCATCCGCATCGGGGTGATGTATACTCTCGTCAATATCGTCGCGATCGAGTACCTGATCGATTTCGGCGGGCTGGGGCGGATCGTCTCGGAGATGTATTTCCGCTTCGACACGCCCGGCACCTATGCCAGCATCGTTGCGGTGATCCTGGTCAGCGTGTTCTTCTACTGGGGCTTCGGAAGGATCGAGAAATGGCTCAGGCCGGTGTAATGGCCGCGGCGCCCGCCGCGGGCGCCGACCGCGAGGCGACGGTATTCCGGATCCGGGCGCTCACCGTCGTCTGCCTCCTGGCGGCGTGGGAGGGGCTGGCCGCGCTGGGCTCCCTCGAGATCCTTTACGGCGACGTGATCCCGTCGTCGTGGAAGATCGCCGTCGCGATCTGGGGCGAGATAACAGCGGCGGATTTCTACCGCGATCTCGGGATCACCTTCGCGGAACACATCGTCGGCTTCGTCGTGGGTTCCGCCATCGCGCTCGCGCTCGGCATTTCGATGGGGCTGAACCCGCTGCTGCGCAAGGCGATCGAGCCCTATCTCAACGCCATCGGCTCGACGCCCAAGATCATCTTCCTGCCCATCCTGTTCCTGATCTTCGGCACCGGCATCGATTCGAAAATGGCCAAGGGCGCGCTGTCGGCGTTCTTCCCCGTGGTGTTCTCCACCGCGCTCGGCATGATCCTGATCAACCCGGTGCTGCTCCGCGTCGGCAAGTCCTTCAACCTCAATCGCTGGCACACGGTGACCAAGATCTACATACCGGCGATGGTTAACCCGGTGATTACCGGGCTTCGGCTCGGCATGGCGATCACCGTCATCGGCGTTCTCGTGGCCGAGCTGAAATTCGCCGACGGCGGGCTCGGCTACCGGCTCGGGAACTACTACGAGCAGTTCAGGATCGCCGAGATGTACGCGATCATCCTGATCATCTTCGCGCTCGCCGCGGTCGCGAATATGGGCATGACGCGCCTGCAGGTATACGCGAACCGGCATCAGGGCGGTTCCGGAGCGCACAGTCTCTCGGTCGCCACCAACTGAGGCGCCGGGACCGGTTTACCGAAAGGAGAAGTGCGAATGGCAAGGGAGATCTTTGTCGCCAAATCCGACGACCTTCCCGACGGGGAGCGCAAGATCGTTCCCAACGGCAATTCGGAGATCGGCGTCTATCGCGTGAAGGGCAGCCTCTACGCCTACCAGAACCTTTGCGCCCACCAGGGCGGCCCGGCCTGCGAAGGGCTGCTGATGGCCAAGGTCGAGGAGGTCATCGCCGAGGACAAGACCTACCAGGGGATGCGCTTCAACCACGACGAGATGCATATCGTCTGCCCCTGGCACGGCTGGGAGTACGATCTCGAGACCGGCGTGATGGTGGCGGACAGGACCTTCCGCCTGAGGAAATACGACGTCGTCGAGAAAGAGGACGGCATCTATGTCCTCGCCTGAGCAGCCCGACGACGAGTTCGGCGATCTGCTCGCCGATGTCGGAGAGGAGACGGCCAAGCTCCAGGCCTTCGCGGAGAAGATGCTGGCGCTGGAGAAGGGCAGGGAGCCGCCCGACGAGCTGATCCAGGAGGGGCTGACCGCCCTGACCAGGCTCTATACGGTGAAGTTTCAGGTCGGCGAGCGATGGTCGCCCTTCGTCGACGACCGTGCGATGCCGGCGACCGCCGTGATGATCATGTGCACCGCCATGCTGCGGGCCGTGAATGTCGAGCTGTTCGAGCTCGGCATGTGGCAGGCCTGGTCGGGCGCCTGACGGAGACGGGACATGGATATTCCGACAAGCGACATCCACAAGATGAGCGTCGAGGAGTTCGACACCAAGAAGCTCCTCGTCAACGCGGCCCGGCAGCGCGACCGGCGCAAGCTCGAGGACGTGCTGATCGTCGATGTCGACTGCCATCACTACGAGAACGAGTCGCTGCGCGACATCATCCAGTACATCGAGGACCCGGTGATCAAGCAGACCGGCCTGGTCTATTCCGGCAGCGGCACCGGCGCGCAGTCGCCGCTGATCCCGGGCGTGGTGGGCTACCAGGACATCTCCGGCCGGGTGATGCGCTATCCGCTGCGCAAGCTCGAACAGACGCCCGCCGACGGCACCCACCGCGATATCCACCTGTCGCTCAAGTGGATGGACGCGATGGGGGTCGACTACGTCTCGATGTTCCCGACGCCGATGCTTCTCCTGGGCCTGCACCCCCAGCCGGAGATCGAGGTCGCGATGTCGCGCGCCTACAACCGCTGGCTGGTGGAACAGATCCTGCCGCAGAACGAGCGCATCACCTCGATGCTCTACCTGCCGTTCAACGATCCCGAAGCCAGCTACAAGATGGTGCGGGATTTCGGCGACAGGCCGGGCGTGGTGGGCTTCTCGGTGGTGTCGACGCGCTACAAGCCGGTTTACGACAACGCCTACATGAAGACCTACCGGCTGATGGAGGAGATGGGCAAGCCGCTCGCCTTCCACGCGTCGTACAACTGGAACGACCCGCTGCTGGGCGCGACGAACCGGTTCCTGATCACCCATGCGATGGGCTTCACCATCTACAACGCCATGCACTGCGCGAACTGGGTGATCAACGGTCTGCCCGAGCGTTTCCCCAAGCTCAAGGTGATCTGGATCGAATCGGGCCTCGCCTGGGTTCCCTGGCTCATGCAGCGCCTCGACAACGACTACAAGATGCGGAGTTCGGAGGCGCCGTCGCTCAGGAAGCTGCCGAGCGAGTACATGCAGGACATGTACTACTCGTCGCAGCCGATGGAGGTCCCCAACGACCTCGACGTGCTCGAGATGACGTTCAAGATGATCAAGGCCGAGACCCAGCTCTGCTGGTGCTCCGACTACCCGCACTGGGACATGGACCTGCCGAGCGTGATCTACGATCTGCCGTTCCTGGACGAGACCGCGAAGCGCAACATCCTCGGCGAGAACGCGCGCAAGCTGTTCGATCTCGACGTCTCGGGGCGTTTCCCGGACTACCGGCCGCCGGGCGGCAGCGCGTGAGCAGCTCCGCGGCACAAGCGGCCGCCGTCGAGCCGGCGGTCGCGCAAACGCTGACGGAAGGACTCGTTTCGCTGATCCGGTCCAAACCGGTGACGCAATCCGATCTCGACGGGATGGCTCTGATCGTGCTCGACGGGATCGCCAACATGCTGGCCGGACGGGAGACCGAGCCCGGGCGGATACTGCGCCGCTGGGGCGCGGACAAGCGGGACCCGGGACGCCGCGCGCTGGCGATGGGCGGGTGCATGCACGTCCTTGAAGTCGACGACCTCCATCGCGGCTCGGTCACCCACCCCGGATGCGTGGTGATCCCGGCCGCGCTGGCGCTGGCGGGTGAGGCTGGCGGCGATACCGTCCTGCGCGCGGTGCTGCAGGGGTTCGAGGCGGTCTGCCGGGTCGGCATGTCTGTCGGCCCGACGCATTACAAGGTCTGGCACAACACGGCGACCTGCGGGCCGTTCGGCGCCGCAATGGCCGCCGCCGCGCTGCTGGAGCTCGACGACGAGGCCGCCGTCCACGCGCTCGGCAACGCGGGCACCCAATCGGCGGGGCTCTGGGAGTTCCTCAACACCGGGGCGATGAGCAAGCATCTCCACGCCGGGCGCGCGGCGGAGGCCGGGGTCGTCGCGGCGGAGCTCGCGGCCGGCGGCTTTACCGGCCCGCCGGCGATCCTCGAAGGACCGCAGGGCTTCTATGCCGGCGCCTGTCCCGACCCCGACCCCGGCGCGGTGCTGCGTCACCCCGATTTGCCGTGGCAGGTGCACGCCACCTCGATCAAGCCCTGGCCGTCCTGCCGCCACACCCATCCCGCGATCGACGCCGCGCTCGAGATTTCCGCACAGGTCGATGCGGATGCGATCGCGGGGGTGGAGGCGTCGACCTACCGGGCCGCGGTCGATGTCTGCGACCGGCCGCTGCCGACATCGCCCTACGAGGCGAAATTCTCTCTCCAGCACTGCATCGCCGCCGCGCTCGCCGACGGCGCGGTCGGTTTCGGGTCCTTCGAGGCCGAGGCGCGGGCCCGTCTGTCGTCACTGCGCTCGAAGGTGAGGGTCGGCGCGGGCGAACCCTATCTGTCCGACTACCCGGCGGCCTGGGGCGGCGAGGTAACGGCGGTGCTCGCCGACGGGGGCCGGGTGAGCGCTGCCCGCCGGAAGTGCAAGGGCGACCCCGAGGCCGCCCTCGACCGGGACGAGATGGTGGAAAAGGCGCGCGAGCTCATGCGTTTCGGCAAGGTCGGCGATCCCGAAGCGGCGATCGCCGGCGTGCTCGGCATGGCGCATGGCGAGCCGGTGCCGTCCTTCGATATCCGAGAGGAAAGCCGATGACCGAGGCCCGACAGGTCGCCAGGGCGGAAGCCTTCAAGGCACTCCACGACGGGCCGGATCCGCTGGTCCTGGTCAACGCCCCGGATGCCGCGACCGCCCGGATCGTCGTCGAAGCCGGATACCCGGCGGTGGCGACATCGAGCGCCGGCGTGGCCTGGCTGATGGGCTATGCCGACGGGGAGAACATCCCGCGCGAGGAAATGCTCTGGATGGTGCGCCGCATCGCCGAGCGCGTGGACGTGCCCGTGACCGCCGACATGGAGGCGGGTTACGGGATCGAGCCCGAGGCGGTCGCCGATACGGTTCGCGCGACCGTCGAGGCCGGCGCCGTCGGAATGAATATCGAGGACGGAGCCATCGGCGTTCCCGGTCCGCTGCTCGACTTCGATCTCGCGGTCGCGCGGATCGCGGCGGGGCGGAGGGCCGCGGACGAGCTCGGCGTGCCGGCGGTGCTCAACGCGCGCTGCGACGCGTTCCTGCGCGGCGGCAAGGGGCCGGAGGCAATCGCGGAGGCGATCCGCCGCAGCAATGCCTATCGCGAGGCGGGCGCGGACTGCCTGTTCGTTCCCTTCGCGCGCGACGCCGAGACCATCGGCGCGCTGGTCGAAGGGATCGACGGACCGCTGAACGTTCTGGCGAGCGCGGTCTCCCCGCCGGTCCCCGAGCTCAAGCGGCTCGGCGTGGCCCGGGTCAGCATCGGCGGCCTCCTCTCGCTCGCCTTCGCCACGCTGGCGCGCCGGGCCGCGGGCGAGCTTGCCGACACCGGAACCTACGGATTCGCCGAGGGCGTTATCCTGCACCCGGAGATGAACGCCTTGATGGAGGCCGACTAGGTGGCATCCGCGCCGATTGCTGTCGAAACTCAGTCGTCGGAAACCGCATAGCCCAACCCGTCATTTCGACCGGTCCCAGGGGTGCGGGTCAAGGAGGCATCCCATGCCTGCCCTTCGCAGCCTCGTCGTCGCGTTCGGCATCGTCCTGATGCTGGCGGCGACCGACGCTCGTCCCCGGGCGGAGACCGCCGACCGCGCCGTCGTCCGGGCGTTCCTGACCCTGCTCGTGGGCGAGGAGAGCGACAAGGCGCGCGCCTGGGAGCTGATCGAGACGCAATGGCAGCCGTCCTTCCTGCCGATGGCGCTCGAGACGATCCGCCTGACCCGCAGCGCGGAGGTCTCCGGCGTTCTGGTGAGCATCATGGAACGGAAGACCGGCGCCGGGCTCGGCCACGACCTCGACGCCTGGCAACGCAGGATGTGGAATGCGCCCGAGGCGCGGCACCCGCGCTATGCCGCCTTCAAGAGCGCGCTCTACAGCCTCATCGACCCGCGATTCTCGGCCTATTTCGACACCGCCGGGGAAACGCTCATCCGGCTCGACGAGATCGTCTGGGGCGGCGTGCGGCAGGACGGCATCCCGCCGCTTCGCAACCCGGCGATGCTGGCCGCGGAAGACGCCCTCTATCTGGAGGACGACAACATCGTGTTCGGCATCTCCGTCAACGGCGACGCCCGCGCCTATCCGAAGCGCATCCTCGCCTGGCACGAGATGTTCTTCGACACCGTCGGCGGCGTGCCGGTCGCGGGCGTTTACTGCACCCTGTGCGGCACCGTGATCCTCTATCGCACCGAGCATGAAGGCGTGCATCACCGGCTCGGCACCAGCGGCTTCCTCTACCGTTCCAACAAGCTGATGTACGACCGGGACACCCAGTCGCTGTGGAGCACCATGCTGGGCGCGCCGGTCGTCGGGCCGCTTGCCGGGAAGGGCATCGCGCTGGAGAGCGGGCCCGTGGTGACGACCAGCTGGGGCGAGTGGCGGCGGCGCCACCCCGGAACCCGAGTGCTTTCGCTCGATACCGGCCACCGGCGCGACTACGCCGAAGGGGCCGCCTACCGCGACTATTTCGCGACCGACGCGCTGATGTTCTCGGTCCCGGTCCTCGACACAAGGCTGAAGAACAAGGACGGGGTGTGATCGACCACTTCTGAGTTGGACGATTGCACTATCTGAGTTAGGTTCGTTGCTTCTCCTCGAATAGTTGTTATTATACTTGGGCTTGGCGGGGATGGAAAGGATTTTTTCGTGTCCTTGGGTGCCCTTGGGTGCGATATAAAGTTGGAACAAAGATCGTTTTTCGATTGTATTTTGGGAAGTAAAGATTTGAGTGGGTCTGCGAGGTATGTCATGGGACATGTCGATCCTGGTGGAAGAGTTTCTGGTGTGGATCCTTGGGCGCCCGGGTCGCGAGGAGCGAGGCGCACACCGGGTTTGCCGGATTTCGGGCGACCATAAGGCAGTCGTGGCACATCAGCACCTATAAGGTCGGGCCTGTATCGCTGCCCCGGGCGGGCTCGCGGAGGCTTGGACGATGACCGGGGACGGGCGGCGCCAGCGGGCGCTGATGGCGACGGACGCGGAATGGGAGCGCATCGGCCGGGCCG
>JAPPIT010000177.1 GCA_028820505.1 Defluviicoccus sp. | reverse complement strand
TCCGCGACGATCGGCTTGTAGCTCTCGCCGTGGATCATGATCTGCCACTTGCCTTCGCGCTGGTAGCGCCCGGTCTCGGGGTCCTTCATGATCGGAAGGCCCCACTCCTCGAACTTGTGCACCGTCGAATCGACGTGGCGGGCGATGTCGTAGCCGAGATCCTCCCGCACCAGCCCCATCAGGTCGTTGCGGCAATAACGGACATGGTCCTCGGGCTGGTTCTCGTCCCACTGCATGCCCATGTAGCAGTTGATCGCGTAGAGGCCCTGGGCCACCGCGCCGCTGCGCTCGATGTTCGCCTTCTCGACGCAGACCACCTTCAGGTCGCGCCCCCAGTAGCCGGCTTCGTAGGTCGCCCCGCAGCCGGCCATGCCGCCGCCGACGACCAGCACGTCCGCGTCCACGAAGACCGTTTTGCGGCGGGAGAACAAGTTCACTAGACGACTCCCTGCTTGAACCGGTCCGGCGTCAGACCGGGCAGCGCCTCGATATTGAGCGCGTCCGGCTCGTGCGCGAGCTCCTGGGACTTCATCGCTTCCGCGCTGGGCGCCTCGTAGTCGGCGGGCGCCTTGATCGACCCCCAGGGCGTGGTGCGGATCGGGGAAACGAAGTCCTTTTCCTCGCCGTTCCGGAACTTGATCTTCCAGGAAATGGTACCCTTCGCCTCCTCCCTCAGCGCCCGGACGCTGTGACCCAGGGGAGCGAAGTCGGCGTAGCCGCGGGCATCGATCGCGTTCTGCGGGCACGCCTTCACGCAGGAATAGCACTCCCAGCACATGTTGGGCTCGATGTTGTAGGCCCGCCGGTAGGTGCTATCGATGTGCATGATGTCGGACGGGCAGATGTCGACGCAGTATCCGCAGCCGTCGCACCGGGTCATGTAGACGAATGTCGGCATGGGGTTCGGTTGACTCCTCTGGCGAAGACCGACGACGGGCCGATCAGTAGTGGCTCGGACGTTCGCGGGCGGTGCCGAACGTCTCGGGCTTGTCCGCGGGAGCCGGCAGGTTGCTCCGCGAACCGGTCGCCTCGGATACCCGCTTCTCGAACGCGGCCGCCGGCTTGAAGAACATGTGTGAGAACTTGGACCACGGGACCGATCCGAACAGCACCGTCGTCGCGATTACGTAAAGCCCCAGGAACACGGTCGTCCACGAGCTCTCCGCCGCCTGCAGGCCCGCCCAGATCAGTGCCAGCGTCGTGCTGGCGAGAAGAGAGAGGACGAACAGGTCGGCGCGTATCACCCGGAACGGCGTATGACCCTCCGCCGACACGTCGACCCGGATGAAAAACCAGAACCAGTAGCCGCCGGCACAGACCAGCAAGGCGCCGATGACCCACAGGAGCGGCAGGATCGCGGGGGTCGCCGTTGCCGGCGTCGGGTACCAGAACACCATGATGACGGTGGTGACGACGTAGGCCAGGAATCCGTACATCGTCAGCAGGTGGGCGATCCGGCGGCGCCCGGGACCGAATTCGGCCGACGTCAGCCCCTCCGACAGCGCGGTCTGGATCGCGATCCCGGTCATTGTCCCGCCGCCGACCTGCCGCGCGCCCTTGTCCCTCGACTTCCGCCAGGCGGCGAAGAAATAGGTGGCGCTCCCCTTGTGCCAGACGTCGAACAGAGTGCCGGCCACGACCAGCACGATCATTACGACGACATAGGTCTGCATGAGGGCGGGCGATACGGACGCCGAGAGCGCGGCGAAGGGATTGCTGGTCAACACGCGATTGCCCCCGATGTCAGCCCGTTGCGGTCAGCGCCGGGAGCGACGGTAACGCCCGGTCCCCGGCAGGGCTACCATCTTCCCTCAGCATGGGTTGTCAAGGCCGGGCCGGCGCCGGGCGGCGGCGGAACGGGTAGGGTCCCGGGTGCTCGACCAGGGGCAGGGTGTGCGTCACCATGCCGACGCCGGGGCTCCAGACGTGCAGAAAACCCGCGGCGGGTTCGAGCACGAGGTTGAGATCGGCGGCGGCGCGCAGGTCGAGCGGCATGTGGAAGGCCGTCGACGGCGCCACGCAGGCCAGAGTGCCGGCGAACCGGCGCTGGATCGACCGGTGCAAATGCCCGCACAACACCCGTTCGACGTTCCGGTATGCGCCCACGATCCGGGCGAAGGCGTCCGCACCCTCGAATTCCTGTCCGTCCATGAAGGGGACGCCGGTCTTGAAGGGCGGGTGGTGCATGAGGATCGCGGTCGGGCGGTCCGGCGCCTCCGCCAGCCGGTCCGCGAGCCACGACAGGCGTTCCTCGCACAGCTCGCCGGTCTTGGCGCCCTCCTTCAGCGTATCGAGCGCCAGGAAGCGCACGGGAAAATCCTCGACGGCGTAGTGGAGGAACGAGCCGTTCTCCGGGAAGTAGCCCGCGTCTGCGAAAGCGGCGCGCAAATTTGTGCGGTCGTCGCGGTTGCCGGGGATCAGGTAGACGGGCGACCGCAGAGGATCGAGCAGGCTCCGGAGTTGGGAATAGGCGCCGGCGTCCGGGACGTCGACGAGGTCCCCGGTGATGCACACCGCGTCGGCCGGAGGGTCGAGCGCCTCCAGGCGTCTGACGGCGCTGTCGAGGCCGCCCGCGGTATCGGCCACGTCGTGGGCGAGATCGCCCTCGGGCCGCAGGTGAATGTCGGAGATTTGGGCGAAGATCATGGGCGCGGGAAACTACCACGGTGCTATGCTCCACCCCAAACCGGAGAGACATCGGAGGCAGACATGTGCGACGAAACCACCGCTCGCGACGAGGAGAAATCCCTGCGCGAATCCGGAAACCTCACCCGGCGCGGGTTCGGAGCGCTGTCCGTCGGGACGGGCGTGGCGATGCTGTTGCCGCGCAGCGCGTCCGCCGTCGATGTGACGGCCCGCAACGTCGGGATAGCGACACCCGACGGGACCGCGGACTGCCATTTCGTCCATCCCGCGAGCGGCGCCCATCCGGGCGTGCTGATCTGGCCCGACGCGCTCGGCCTCAGGCCCGCCTTCGAGGCGATGGGCCGGCGCCTGGCCGAATCGGGCTATTCGGTGCTGGTCGTCAACCCCTATTACCGCAAGGAGAAGGCGCCGATCCTGCCGGCGGGCGCCACGTTCCGGGACGAGGCGACGCGCAAGAAGGTCTTCCCCCTCATGCGCTCGCTGACCCCCGAGGTCACCGTGACCGACGCCAGGGCCTTCGTCGGCTTCCTCGACGCCCAGAAATCGGTGGCCAAGGACCGCAAGATGGGGACCACGGGCTATTGCATGGGCGGGTCGATGACCATGCGGACGGCGGCGGCGTTCCCCGACCGGATCGGCGCCGGCGCGTCGTTCCACGGCGGCAGGCTGGTAACCGACCGGCCCAGCAGCCCCCACCTTCTGGTCCCGAAGATCCGCGCGCATTACCTGTTCGCGATCGCGGAGAACGACGACAAGAAGGAGCCGAACGCCAAGACCGCGCTGCGGCAGGCTTTCGACACCGCCAAGCTGCCCGCCGAGATCGAGGTCTACGCCGGGACCCTGCACGGCTGGTGCCCGCCGGATTCCGCCGTCTACCACGAGGCGCAGGCGGAGCGGGCCTGGAGCCGGATGCTGGCGCTGTTCAAGACCGCCCTCGCCTGAGGTGCCGGGCCGCGCGGACGCGGCGCTCCCGGGTCAGGCCGGCCCCGTGCGCCCTGCCTGGCCGGCGATCCTGTTCACCGCCGCGTCCGGCATGGGCTGCGGCCTGCTGGCTCTCGTCGGCGTCTTCGCGAGCGGGGAGACGATCCCCTCCGACCGCTGGTTCGGGCTGGCGGCATTGGGGACCGCGTTGGGCGCGATGGGCGTCGGGCTCGTATCCTCGGCCTGCGACCCTGACCGCCCCCAACGCTTCCTGCACACGCTTTCCCGCTGGCGGTCGAGTTGGCATTCTCGCGCGGCCGTTCTGGCGACCGGGGCCTGCGTCCCGGCGGGGCTGTTCGCCATTGGCTGGGCGGGCTACGGGGAGGTCGGCGGCATCTGGCGCGCGTTCGCCCTCGCCGCCGCGCTCCTGGCGGGGTTCGCGGTCTACGCCACGGCCATGATCTACGCCACGCTGGAGACGGTGCACGCGTGGTCCAACCGCTGGGTGGTGCCGCTTCTTCTCGCGCTTGCCCTATATACGGGCGCGCTGTGGCTTCATGCGCTGCTCACGCTGTTCGGCCACGCCAGCCCGGACAGCTCTCTGATCGTCGTGGTTGCGCTGTTTCTCTCGTTTTACCTGAAGCGCCGGTACTGGCGGTTCATCGACGCCGTCCGGGCGGTCCCGACACTCGAAACCGGGATCGCGGAGACGGGCGATCCCATCGCCCGGGAGAGCGCGGTCAGGCTCCGGCGCTACGCCTTCGTCCTCCTGTTCGTCCTGCCGCTGGTGCTGACCATGGCGGCGACGGAAGGATCGCAGTGGCCCGCCGCGCTCGCCGCCGTCGCCGCGGCGTTGTCGGGCTCGGCCGGCGTCGTCATCGAGCGTTGGCTGTTCTTCGCCGAGGCGGCAACGTCCGGCGCGGCTTAGGCGGCCTCTTCCCTGCTTGCGGTGAAGGTCAGGCCCTTCGCCTCGAACTTCTCCCTCACGCCCGGCTTGATGGCGTCGAGCTTGACCGCGCTGGACGGCGCCAGGTCGATGTCGGTCATGTCGTGCACGCCGCCGGTGATCAGCACCTGCAGGACGCCCTCATCCTCCCCGATATTGCGGAACGCGCGGTTGACCCGGGGCGGAACCGAGATGGTGTCGAACGCCTCCAGCTCGACCCGCCCGCCGCCGTCGTCGTTCCAGGTCACCTCGAAACGGCCCTTGAGCACGGTGAAGGTCTCGTAGGTCTGGAGGTGGGCATGGAGCGAGGGTCCCTGCCCCGGCGGGCAAACGGCGATGGTCATGGTCATCCCGGCGGCGTCCACGATGGGCGCGCCGGTGTTGATCGGCGTATCCACGTCGCCGCCGAGGCCGATGACGGAGAGCAGCTTGCGCGCGTAGACGACGTCGGCCGCCTCCTGCGGAATCTCCGGGTCCTGCTGGATCGGCAGCGGCTTCAGCGCGCCGTAACGCGAAATCCGGCTCTCCATCTCGTCCGGTGTGATCTCGATCGTCTTCATCGCATCCTCCCTGGCGCTTCGCACGCGCCGCACCCGGAATAGTAGGGCGATCGGCCCGCGATTGGAATCGCCGGTGCGGCGACCGCGCGACATGAACTCACCGGTCAGGAGCGGTCTTCCAGCGCGATTTCGGGCCGGGGCGAGCCCGCCCAAGTGAATCGGTAACGCGCACCCCGGCGCACGTTGCCGACCAACGCCGGCCGGAAACAGGCGAGGCAGGTGCCGCCTTCTCGCCGCACGCTCGGATAGACGATCCCGGACGAGCCCCGTTCGAGGAGTGCCTCGGCAAGCGCCTGCGAGTCCACATAGCTGCCGGGATCGAGGCACGATCCGTATGCCGGGTCTCCCCGGATGTCGTGATAGGCGCCGCCGAAGTCGGCGAGGTAGTCGTCGTGGAGGAGGCTCTCTTCCAGCCAGTCGACCTCCAGAAGCTCGATCGTCTTGTGCCAGGCGATTTCGGCTTGCGCGGTCTCCAGCTCGAAACCGGCGTACCAGGCGCCGCGCTCCGGCCCGTTGAATCGGCTGCCGAGCGGGTGGGCGTGGCAGAACGCCGCGTTCACGATCCGGGCGCAGGGGACCCCGAAGACCAGCTCGTCGATGCCGATCCCGGGCAGCCGGTCCTGTTCGGCCGACGCGCGTTCGTCGGTCGCGCGGTCGAGCTCGACGATTGCGGACAGGTGTCGGTCGTCCTCGGCGATCCCGGCGAAGGCGGCATCCGGACCCTCGCCATACGCGGAAGGGATGAGGCGGTGGGTGTCGAGCCTGCGAATACGGGAAACCGGGGGAACGTTCAATACCCGCCCCGGCGCGCATCCAGGAGCCGCCGCACCGTCGCGAAAGCCGGCATGCCGCCGCCTACCAGATACGCGACCGGTGTCAACCCGCCGAATATCCGGTTCCTGTTCGGCAGCGTCATCCATCGGTCGGCGAGCTCCTCGCCGTAGAGCGCGTTCAGTGCCCCGAAGATGCCGACGAGATAGGAAACCCGGCGAATCCTGTCCTCGTCGAGCATGCGGCCGGGTTGTTTCTTCAAGGCGTAATAGGCGCCGTTCGACATGCCGCCCAGCAGCCCTCGCGCATCCGCGTCGCGGATCTTCCACCGCGCCATCATGTTGACGAAGGCGCGCGCGGCGGCGCCCCCGAGGCGCTCCCGTTCGGCCCGGTCGGATAGATCCACCGGCGGCGGGACTTCGTACCGCGTCGCCGGGTAGACGGGACTGAGAGCCATTCGTTTCTCCATCTTTAGAGAAATATATAATCGTATTTGGAGAAAACGCAAGGTTTGCAGTCCGGATTGCCGCACGTCACCGGACCGAGTTGACGCGCCCATGGCGCCTGCGAACAATCCGGCCATGGTCGAGCACACGCGCGAAACGATCCAGGTCGACGGCTGCGCCATCGAGGTCCTGCGCGGCGGGTCGGGGCCGGGGCTCCTCTTCCTGCACGGCGCGGGCGGGGCGAGCGACTGGGCGCCCTATATGGACCGCCTCGCCGAGCGCTTCGAGATCGCGGTCCCGAGCCACCCCGGTTTCGGCCGGTCCGACACCCCGGGCTGGCTCGATTCGATGTCCGACCTCGCCTACTTCTACCTCGACGCCTTCGAGGCCCTCGGGCTCGACGGCGTGCATGTCGTCGGCAATTCGCTCGGCGGCTGGCTCGCCTGCGAGATCGCGGTGCGCTCCACCGGGAGGATGCGGTCGCTCACCCTGGTGGGCGCGGCGGGAATCCCGGTCGACGGCGTGCCGATGGGCGACATCTTCCTGTGGAGCCCGGAAGACCGGGTGCGCAACGTCTACCATGACCGGTCGCTCGCCGAGGCCCGCCTCGCCCGGAACCCGAGCGA
Source organism: Defluviicoccus sp. (assembly GCA_028820505.1). Taxonomy (GTDB): domain Bacteria; phylum Pseudomonadota; class Alphaproteobacteria; order MPNO01; family MPNO01; genus MPNO01. The sequence continues at coordinate 31,800 of JAPPIT010000177.1, read as the reverse complement.
GGAAGAGGCCGACATCGCGCTCAAGAACTACTTCACCACCTCGCGGCTCGCCTGGAGCCCGCGCTTCTGCAACCCGGATCTGCCGAAGTGGCTGCACCGGATCCGGATCCCGACGATGATTCTCTGGGGCGCCGAGGACAGGGTGTTCCCGCCGGCCTACGGCGAGGCCTATGCCGCGTCGATCCCGGGCTCGCATCTCCGGATCGTGCCGGAATGCGGCCACCTGCCCCACCAGGAAAAGACCGAGGCGTTCATCGACGCCGTCGCGGCCATCGCGGAGGAAGCCGCCCCATGAAGTTCTTCTTCTTCCACCTGATGCCCTACGCGCATCTCGACCTCGATTACGACAAGACCTATCCGGGCGCCTATCTCACCCTTCCCAACAGCTATTACGACCCGAAGAAGGGGGCGCCGCTCTACCACCGCTATCTCGACGAGCTGGAACTGGCGGACCGGCTGGGCTTCGACGGGGTCTGCGTCAACGAGCACCACCAGACCGCCTACGGGATGATGCCCGCGCCCAACCTGCTGGCCGGCGCGCTGACCCGGAGCGTGAAGAACGCGACGATATGCGTCCTCGGTCGGGCGCTGCCGATCACCGACAACCCGATCTCCATCGCGGAGGAATTCGCGATGCTCGACAATCTCGCCGAGGGCCGCTTCATCGCCGGCTTCGTGCGCGGCCTCGGCACCGAGTACCACGCCTCGATGGCCAACCCGTCCTTCAGCCACGCGCGGTTCCACGAGGCGCACGACCTGATCGTCCGCGCCTGGACCGAGACCGGCCCCTTCGCCTTCGACGGCAGGCATTACCGCTACCAGTACGTCAATCTCTGGCCCCGGCCCTACCAGACGCCGCACCCGCCGATCTGGATCCCTTCGCAGGGCTCGCGAGAGACCTACGAGTGGGCGGCCCATCCGGACCGGAAATACACCTACCTGATCACCTTCAACCCGGCCGAGGCGGTCAAGCGCAACCTCGACGCCTATGCCCGCCAGTGCGAGACCTACGGCTACCAATGCAGCCCCGGACAGCTCGGCTGGGCGCTGCCGATCTATGTCGCCGAGACCGACGAGATCGCCAACCGCGAGGCGGCGAACCACATCGAGGTGTTCTTCAACAAGTTCATAAACTCGCCGGCCGAGTACAAGCTGCCGCCCGGCTATTCCTCGATGGCGTCCTACAAGTACGTCATGGAAACCAAGTTCAAGGTGCGCGAGCAGTTCCTGACCCATGAGACGCTGACCGGGAACGGCATGTTCGTCTGCGGCAGCCCGGAAACCGTGACGGAGATACTCGCCCGGCGCTTCGACGAGATGAGCTACGGCAACCTGGTCTGCATGCTCCAGTTCGGCACCCTGCCCCGCGAGCTGACCGAGAAGAGCATGACGCTGTTCGCCGACCAGGTGATGCCGAAGCTCCGCCACCTGGGGGAGGCCACCCCGGCGCCACGCGCCGCCGCTTCGGTCGCCGGCTGAACGCGCAGGCTGCGCACCCCTGCCGTCATGGTCGGCGGAGGCCGACCATCCGCGAGTTTTTCCTTGCCGCCCGAAAAAACAAAACGTGGACGGTCGGCCTCCGCCGACCATGACGAAGAAGGAACTGGACGCTTGCCGACCAAGTCCAACCTACCGTCCGTTACATGACCCGCCACGCCCTCCTCGGGGCAGCCTTCATCGCGGTGGCCATGCTGTTCTGGGGCGGCAACACGACGATCGGCCGTTTCGCGATGACGACCGACCTGCCGCCGATCGGGGTCAATTTCTGGCGTTGGACGATCGCTCTCGCGATCCTCCTGCCGCTCTACGCCCCGACGCTGTGGCGCCAGCGCGCGCTCCTCCGGCGGCATTGGGTCTATTGCGTCTGCATCGGTCTGGTCGGCGTCACCTGCTTCAACTCCTTCTACTATGTCGGCTTGCAGAGCACGACCGCCGTCCAGGGGTCGCTGATCGCGGCGCTCCTCCCCCTGATGATCCTCGTCCTCGGCGCCGTATATGCGGGCACAGGCATTACCGGGCGGCAGATCGGCGGGCTCGTGCTCTCCATCGGCGGGGCGGTGCTGGTCGTCGTCCGCGGCGACCTCGCGGTGCTGCGGACGCTGACGCTCAACCCGGGCGATTTCTGGTGCCTCGCCGCCGTCCTGTGCTGGGCGGTGCAGACCTTCATGCTGCGCTACAAGCCGCCGGAGATGGACGTCATGGCGCTGGTCGTCGCCTCGGTGGGGCTCGGCTGGCTCGCCCTCCTGCCGGCCTACGCCGTCGAGACCGCGCTCGGCGACGCCATGCGCTTCGACCGGGACACCCTGCTGATGGTGGGCTATCTCGGGCTGTTCGCGAGCGTCATCGCGTTCAGCCTCTACAACGCCGGCGTGGTGCGCGTCGGCTCGGCGAGCGCCGGCTATCTGGGCAACCTCTTCCCGGTGTTCAGCGCGCTGCTCGCGGTGGTCTTTCTCGGCGAGGCGATCGCCTGGTACCACGCGACCGGCGGCGTGCTGGTGCTGGGCGGCATCTACCTCGCCACGGTCCCGCCCGGCGCGCTCCGGCGCCGCTCCGCCGCCTGATCAGCCCGACGCGTCGGGCAGCGCCACGCCCACCATGCAGTCGCGGGTGACGATCCCGGCGAGCCGTTCGGCGTCCCAGCCCCCGGTTCCCTCGGGCCGCATCGGCAGCACGAGGTAGCGCATGTCGGCGTTGCTGTCGTGCACCCGGACGGTGGTGTTCTCCGGAATGCTGGTGCCGAACTCCTCCAGTACCGCGCGCGGCTCGATCACCGCGCGCGAGCGGTAGGACTTCGACTTGTACCAGTCGGGCGGCAGGCCGAGGATAGTGCGCGGATAGCACGAGCACAGCGTGCAGACGATCATGTTGTGCGTATCCGGGGTGTTCTCGACCACGACCAGCTCCAGGCCCGCCATCGGGATACCGAGCTCGTCCACCGCCGCGGTCCCGTCTTCAAGTAGCCGCTCCTTGAACGCCTCGTCGGTCCAGGCCCGGGCGACGATCTCCGCGCCGAGCGCGGGCCCGCGCGAGTCCATGAATTCGAGCTGCTCGCGGATCTGCTCGGGCGTGACGACGCCCTTCTCGACCAGGAGCTCGCGGATCGCGGTCGCCATCAGCTCGTAATGGCCGGTCTCCTCGACGTCCCGGTTCTCCGGCGCGACCTCGTGGTCGTGGTGGTGGGCTTCGACGTGCCCGCGTTCTTCTTCCGCCATCCTCTGTCTCCTAAGCCTTTTCCAGCCAGTGCTGGTAGATTTCCAGATCGAGCGTGTCCCGTTCAGGGCCGTCATAGCCGTCCCAGATGTCGTGCTGCCGGAACCGCACGCGGTAGAGATGCCGCCGGGGCTCGCCGTCGAACCCGTAGGCGAGCTCTTCGGGGTTGCGGAAGGCGCCGCAATAGCGCTCCACGACGCCGGTCTTGCCGCGGATGTAGAACGGCGTCCGCCGGTGGCCGGGCGGGTGGCTGAGCGCGACCCGCACCTCGTCGCCGACCTCGAAGCGGCGCTCTTCCGGGGTTGCCGCGGTCATGTCCCGCCCTCCAGCCGGCGGCGGATCTCGTCCATCCGGCCCGCGATCTCGTCATGCGTCGCGAGACCCTTCTCCTCCAGAAGGTCGGTCAGCGCCTCGGCCCAGCGTTCGAAATAGTCGCGGTCGTACTGTTCGGACGGCAGGTCCTCGAGCGCGCGGCGCATCTCGTCGACCGTCATCAGCTTCTTCTCGCGCAGCGCGCCGACCGTCGCCGTGATCAGCTTGGCCCAGGGCGCGGTCGGCGGGCTGTCGGGGTCGACCGGACCCGACGGCATGCCTCCCATGTCGTGTTGTCTCTGCATCGTCCTTACTCTCCCGCCGTCCGGCCTTCGATTTCCTTACGCACGATATCCGTCCCGGCAACCATCGCCTTCAGCTTGCCGAGCGCGGTGTCGCGGTCGAGATACTTCATCCCGCAATCGGGCGCGACCACGATACGCTCCGGCGGCAGCACTTCGAGCCCCCGGCGAATCCGCTCCGCGACCGTTTCGGCGGTCTCCACCTCCGGATCGCCCAGGCTCAGGACGCCGAGGATAACCGTTTTCGAAGGAAGCCGCTCCAGGATCGCGAGATCGAGACCGGATTGCGCCGCCTCGATCGAGACCTGGTCGACCGCCGCGTTCTCAAGCTCCGGCAGGAACGAGTACGCGCTCGGCCGCTCGTGCACGATATGCGCGTAGCCGAAGCAGAGATGAACCGCCGTCGTCCCCTCGACGCCTTCGAGCGCGCGGTTTATCGCCTTCACCGCATAGGACTTGGCGATCTCGGGCCGCGCCTGCATGTAGGGCTCGTCGAGCTGCACCACGTCGACGCCGGCCGCGAACAGCGCCTTGATCTCCTCGTTCATCGCGGCCGCATAGTCCATCGCCGCCGCCTCGGCGCTGTCGTAATGGTCGTTCTGCGCCTGCTGGGTCATGGTGAACGGCCCCGGCACGGTGATCTTGGTCATCCGGTCGGTGTTGGCGACCAGGAACTCGGCGTCGCGCACCTCGATGGGCCGGGTCCGGCGGATCGGGCCCGCGATCCTTGGCACCGGGTTGGGATGGCCGGTGCGGTCGATCGCGGTGCCCGGATTGTCGATGTCGATCCCGCCGAGCGCGGTCGCGATCCGGTTTGAATAGCTCTCGCGGCGGATCTCGCCGTCGGTGACGATGTCGACCCCGGCGCGCTCGAAATCGTGGATCGCCGCCAGCGTCGCGGTGTCCTGCGCCTCCTCCAGGGACTCCTCGGGCACCTTCCAGATCTCGCGCGCGCGCACCCGGGGCGGCAGTCTGCCCTTGAGGTTGTTGCGGTCGACCAGCCAGTCCGGCTGGACATAGCTGCCCACCACGGTCGTCGGCAAAATCCTCGGCTCCACGACGCCTCCCCTCTCTCCAACGCCCGCGACTATACGACACGCACGGCACGGGCGGCCATGAAATGACGACCGGCGGGTGACGATTCCTCCAGGCAAATCGCGACCGGGTCGACATTTGCCGACTCGACCGGTCTGTCGACATTTGCCGACTCGGCCCGCGTGTCGACATTTCCGTCGGCAAACACGCGCCCCGAAATGCCGAGCGTCCGCGCGCCGGGTGACGGCGCATCGGGCGATCCCGCGTTATCGGTCCCGGAAACGGTAAGGAGCGTCGAACTCTCCGGCGCCCCCACTCCCCCACTGTGCGAAATATGTCCTCGAACGCGTCCCGCGTCAAGAGTATTTTTCTCTTTTAGATCATTTTTTAGCCGTTTCCGGTTCCCCGTCCGCCTCTCCCTCGTCATGCCCGGAACAAGTCCGGGCATGACGCGATGGGGGCGGGCACCGAAACCCTGTAGCCACGCCTTTGGAAATATAGTAATTCTCAAATATTCGATTTCCATTACTTTGGAATTCGTAAATGTATTCTAATCTCGATAGAGAATAAAAGAATGTTTTTCTCGTTTCAGTTGCTTTCTTGCAACCGGACTTCGCGGCGACACGCCGGGCGCCCGACGAAGTCGCTCGTCCGTCCCGTTGCGTACATCCTCGCCGCGCTCATCGTCGCGTCCCAATTCCTCGGCATCGATGCCGTCTTCTCCGAGGCGCTTGCCCTGACGAAGAAATCGTCGTCCGGGATCTGCCACTGCCCGGGCGGCCGGTACTACGACCGGACGAAGAATTTCACGCCCTACCGGAGCATCGCGGAATGTCTGGACAGCGGCGGCCGGCACCCCAGGCGCGGCCAGGGCGATTGCACCGGGGCCGCTCCAGGCGATCCGGAAAGGCCGAAGGCCCAAGGACAGGCGGCCGTTCCGCAGTCGCCGGCGAAGGCAGGAAAGGATAAGCCCAACAGGATAGCGGTCACCAGCAAGGCTCATGTGGTGGACGGCGACACCATACGGCTGGACGTCCGCTTTCAGGGCGTGGATACGCCGGAAACGCACCAGAAATGCAGAAATGCCGAGGGCAAGCCCTACGCCTGCGGTAAGGAAGCCACCGAAGCTCTGAAGAAGCTGATCGGCAAGAAAAGGGTGCGATGCGTGCTGGAACCCGAACTGGGCAAGTACGGGCGAGCCATAGGCTACTGCTATCTGCCTGACGGCACGGACCTGAACAGATGGATGGTGCAGCAGGGCCACGGGCTGGCGCACCGCAAATATTCCAAGAAGTACATTGCCGATGAGGAAAAGGCGCGGGACGAGAAGAAAGGCATACATGCCGGCGAGTACATCCCGCCGTGGGAATGGAGGCGCGGCAAGAGGCTACCTAAGTAAGCGTCCGCATTGGGTAAAATTCCGCATAGGCCCCAGATTTCTCCGCTCGCTGCGCTCGGTCGAAATGACGAGGGGGCCGTTCGCCTCGCCCGGCAAATGATCTAGGATCGGGCGTCCAGCGGGAGCCCCCATGCGCGACCAGTCGATCAGAGGCCATGTCCGGAACCTCGAGCAGCAGGGCGAGCTGACCCACTTCACGAAGCCGGTCCAGCCCCACGAGAACGTCTCGGCGCTGTCGTGGAAGACCTACGACCGGCTCGGCAAGTCGGCGCTGTTCTCCAACCTCGACGGATTCCCCGGCTGGCGGATCTGCAGCCAGGTGATCGCCGACCGCCGCAAATGGTCGATCGCGCTCGGCATCGAGACCGACGCGCTGATCCCGACCCTGGTCGAGCGGATCGGGAAGCCGGTCGAGCCGGTCGGGATCGACGCCGCCGGGGCGCCGGTGAAGGAGGTGGTGAAGCTGGGCGGCGAGGTCGATCTCACGAAGCTGCCGGCGGTCTGGCATTCCGAGCGCGACCCCGGGCCCTATATCGCGTCCGGCATGGCGATCCTCAAGGACCCCGAGACCGGGATCCGCAACATGTCGATCCACCGGATGCAGATCCTGGGTCCCGACACGACGGGGTTCCTGATCTGCCCGCGCCACGCGCTCCGCATCTACCGGATGTACCAGGAGCGGGACGAGCCGATGCCGGTGGCGATGGTGATCGGCGCCCACCCGGCGCTCTACTACGCCGCCGGCTTCACCTCGTCCTACGGGCTCGACGAGCTGACGGTGGCGGGGGCGCTGCTGGGCGATCCGGTCCGCATGGTCAAGTGCGAGACCATCGACATGGAGGTTCCGGCCGAGGCGGAGATCGTGCTGGAAGGCGAGGTCGCGCCGACCGGCATGACCCCGGAAGGCCCTTTCGGCGAGGCGACCGGCACCTATGCGATGGAAGGCTCGACCGAGATCTTCCGGGTCAAGGCGATCACGCATCGCAGCGAGCCGATGTTCTATTCGATGCAGTGCGGCATCCCGATGACCGATACCCAGTCGATCACCGGGACCTGCATCGAGACGGTGCTGACCGACCACCTGAAGTCGGTCGAAGGCGGGCTCGACCTGCGCGACGTGCGTCTTCTCGGCATCTCGGGGCTGATGGCGGTCGTCCTCAAGCTCCGGCCGCGCGTCGAGGGCCAGGCCAAGACGGCGCTGATGGCGGCGCTGTCGAGCCCATATCTTCACCCCAAGCTCGCGATCGCGGTCGACGAGGACATCGACGCGGGCGACCTGCGGCAGGTGTTCTGGTCGCTGACCACCCGGGTGCATGCGGAGCGCGACGTGATCCGGATTCCCAACACCCGAATCTGGTCGCTCGACAACGTGTCCGACATCGTGCCGGGGATGAGCGCGATGTACCGGATCGGCACCAAGACCGTCATCGACGCGACGATGCCGGCGGACGCGGCGGCGCGCGGCCGGTTCGAGCCGGCGATGCCGCTCAACCTCGCGGACGTCGATCCGCGGGATTTTCTCGACTGAACGGGTAGGAGCTCGACGGGTGTCGGAGATTTTTTCGAAGCGTTTCGACTACGTGATCCTCGGCGGCGGGTCGGCCGGCTGCACGCTTGCCAACCGGCTGTCGGCGGACGGCCGCGGCGAGGTCGCGCTGATCGAGGCGGGCAAGGATTATCCGCCCGGCAGCGAGCCCGCGGACATCCGCAGCTCCTACGCGCTGGGCGCCGCCTTCAATCCCGCCTATCACTGGAGCGATCTCAAGGTCCGCCTGTCGCACAACCCGACCAACGAGCCGGACCGGCGCACCCCGCGCTTCATGGAGCAGGCCCGCGTGGTCGGGGGCGGCTCGTCGATCAACGCCCAGATGGCCAATCGCGGCGCGCCGCTCGATTACGACGAGTGGGAGTCGCTCGGCGCGCGCGGCTGGGGCTGGGACGACGTTCTGCCCTATTTCAGGAAGCTGGAGACCGACCAGGACATCGACGACGACTATCACGGCAAGGACGGCCCGATCCCGGTGCGCCGCGTGCCCGAGCCGGAATGGACGGATTTCTCGCGTGCCGTCTCCCAAGCCTTGACCGATGACGGTCTCAAGCCCCTGCCCGACCAGAACGGGTTCTTCGAGGACGGCTGGTTCGCCTGCGCGATCTCCAACAAGGACGAGCAACGGGCGTCGGCGGCGATGGGGTTCCTCGACGCCGAGGCGCGCAAGCGGCCCAATCTCCACATCGTTTCGGAAACGACGGTCGAACGCCTGATCTCCGAAGGCAAGCGGGTTACGGGCGCGCACGTCAGACAGCGGGGGAAAACGCATGAGGTCCGCGGCAATCGAATCGTCGTGTCTTCCGGCGCGCTCCACACGCCCCCTCTCCTGATGCGCTCGGGCGTCGGGCCCGCGGGCGACTTGCGCGATCTCGGCATCGACGTGGTCGCCGACCGCCCGGGCGTCGGCGCCAATCTGAACGAGCATCCGACGCTTGCCGTCTCCGCCTATCTCTCCAACGGCGCGCGGCTCCGCACGCCGGACCGGAGACACGCCCATATCGCCTTCCGCTACTCCTCGGGGGTGGCCGATTGCGGGCCGGGCGACATGTATGTCTCGGTGACGGCCAAGTCGGGCTGGCATCCGGTGGGCATCCGTCTGGGATCGTTCCTGATGTGGTGCAACAAGCCCTATTCGCGCGGCAGGCTGCGGCTGGCGAGCGCCGATCCGGCAGCCGAGCCCGACGTCGATTTCAACATGCTGTCCGACCGGCGCGACTACGACCGCCTGACCCAGGGTCTCCGGCGCATGGCGGGTTATTTCGATCACCCCACGCTGCGAAGGATCGCCCGCGACCCCTTCCCCAGCGCCTATTCGGAGCGCGTGAAGAGGATCGGCGCGGTGACGACGAAGAACCGCGTCCTGACCACGATCCTCGCCGCCATCCTCGATCTGCCCGGGCCGGTCCGGCGCTCCGCGATCAGGAACCTGATCACCATGGGGGACACGCTCCGGGACCTGCTGGGCGACGAGAAGCGGATGGAGGAATACGTGCGCGGGAACGTCACCGGCTGCTGGCACCCGTCTGGGACCTGCCGGATGGGCGCGGCGGACGACCCGATGGCGGTCGCCGACCCGTCGGGCGCGGTCTACGGCGTCGAGGGGCTGACCGTGTGCGACGCCTCGATCTTCCCCTGCGTCCCGCGCGCCAACACCAACATCCCCACCATCATGTGCGCCGAGAAGATCTCCGACGCGCTGCTGGCGGAAGCGGCGGCGTAAGAGGCGTCCCGAAGGGGGCTTATAGGGCTAAGTCGACGAGTCGGAAGCCAACGACACCTCGTCCGTCATGCCCGGACTTGTTCCACTGCTGTCTGGTTTAACTTCGGAACGGGCTCTGTGCCGACAAACGGGACCGTCTCCGCCCCTCCGCTGTCACCCCGGACTTGTTCCGGGGTCCAGGGAAGCCGGGCGAGAGCGGCGCCTGACAGTCTGGACCCCGGAACAAGTCCGGGGTGACAGCAGGGGACACGGGAGGGAGGTGCGAGCGTCCCGCAATCCGAGCCTCGACCGGACCGGTGCGCCGGAAACCCGCGGGTAACCTGGCCATACACCCCATCCACCAAAGTTAAACCGGACAGCAATGGACTTGTTCCGGGCATCCACGTCCCTCCTCCACCTCGCCGGCGCCCGCTTGCACTGCGATGCCGCAAGACGTGGATGCCCGGAACAAGTCCGGGCATGACGGAAGGGGGCAGTGGCGGCGCTTCCGTCGCCGGACCGCGCCCGCCGGCCGCCCCTCAACCTATCCCTACGAGGCGGGCTACCCCCAGCCGAGCTGGTTGAAGGCCCAGCCGTCGTTCCAGATCTTGGTGACGTGCGCGATCTTTCCGTCGCGCATGTCCGCCACGTAGACATAGTCGGATTCGGTCTTCTTCCCGGTGGGCGGAACCGGCCCGCCTTCGCCGGCATGCGTTCCGGAGAAAACGCCGAAGATCGTGACCCTGTCGTTCTCTTCGTCCGCCCCGACCGCTTTGAGGTCGTAGCCGGCATCCGGCAGGATCGTCACGACGCCCTTCATCCAGTCGCAATAGGCTTCCAGGGTCTTCATCTCCGCGATGGCTCCCGCCTGTGCGGAAAACCCCGCGTCGGGATGACAGTATTCGACGCATCCCGCCCAGCCCGCGCCGCTTTCGCAGGCGTGATAGAAGCTCAGTGCCGCTTCCTTCGAATCGCTCATCGAAGTCTCCCCTCGTTCGGGCGCAACCCGCCTACCCCAACGGCCCCAGGAACGGCTCGCCGGCGAAGGTGTCGGGCAGCGGGTCGAGCGCCTCGGGCCAGTCGCCGCCCGCCTGGCGGCGCTCGGAGGCCTTGCGCGGCTGTCCGTCCCAGCCGATCTGCTCCATATAGTAGTAGAGCTGGATCGCGTGGCCGTCGGGGTCGATGGCGAACGCCGAATAGTCGATCCCGGGCGACAGCTCGGGCGGCAGGCGGACGACCTCGACGCCGTTTTCCTCGAGGAACCGGACGGAAGCCCTGAGCTGGGCGTAGTCGCCGACCTGCGCGCCGAAGGACATGCAGGAGGTGTGCGCGCTCAGCCCCAGCTCGGCCCTGAGCGCGATCGGGTAGAGCGCCAGCGAATGGTGCTCGGTGTTGACCCGGAGGAAAACGCAGCGGTGCCCGTTCCAGGCGATCTCCTCGGTCGGGGTCATGCCGAGCCGGTCGCGATAGAAAGCGAGCGCCTCGTCCACGTCCCCGACGAACAGCCTGACCGGGCCGATCCGGACCACCTTGAAGGGCCGCGGCAGCAGCACCCCGCCGACATCGTATTTCGCCTCCAGCGTCTGCTCGTGGCGGTAGCCGGACGCGAGGTCGGTACCGTGCGTCCGCGCCCTCTCGACTTCGGCGTATTCGGAGATCTGCGGCAGGCCCGGCTGCTCGACGAACTTCTCCTCGTGCAGCGCCCCGGGCTTCGAAAGCCCGTCCCATCCGATCTGCTCGATGCCGTAATAGAGCTCGTTCAGGTGCTCGTCGGGGTCGTAGGGATAGACGTGCCAGTTCGACCCCGGGGTGTCGCGGCCCGACCGGCGGATCGGGTTGTCGAGCCCGCGCAGCCAGTCTTCCGCCCCGGTGACCTCGCGCAGGCTGCCGACCTGCCAGGTGATCTGGTTGATCGTCATGTCGGGCTTCGCCGAGCGCCCGCCCATATGATCGAGAACCGGCTTGGGGAAGAGCACGAAGGAGTGATGGTCGCCGCCGTGGCGCATGAACCACCCGACGGTCGTCTCGAAGCTCTCGCGCACCGCCTCGTCCTCGATCCGGGGCCCGAAATCGATCGGATCGGAGAGCGAGAAGCCGAGCAGGTCGGTATAGAACCGCATGCACGCGTCGAAATTCACGGCGTTGAAGCCGAAATGGCCGAGCCTGCGGAGCTTGAACGGCCGGTCGAGCAGGACCCCGCCGACATTGAATTTCCGCGCCGCGGTGCCGTCCATGCCCTTCTCTCCCCCTGGCTCCAGCTCATTCTAGCGCGTTTCGCGCTATTGCAACGGGCGGCTTGTCGATGTAACAGAATTCGCTTTTTTCGACCCGGAGATTGGTGCGAACGATGAGCGAAGCCTCGACCGCGAAACCGGCCGCGGAAAAGAAAGAGACCAAGAGCGCCGCCGATACCGCCAAAACATCGACTTCGAGCGAGCCGTCGACCTCGACGACGGGGAAATCGGCCCGCGACTCGGTGGGCGGCAAGAGCGAGGTCCATTACGGCTATTTCAGCAACGTAAAGACGCCGGAATACCGCTCCGGCTGGGACAATATCTGGGGCGGCAAGGAGACCAACGGGGCGCGGCGAAAGAGACCCGCTTCGAGCCCGGCGCGCGCGAAGTCACCGGTCAGGCTCGCCCTCGACTTCGACGATCTGCCGGAGACGGTCCGGGACGAGCTGCGCCAGGCGGCCGCCGCGGCGCTCAAGGCGAATTCCCGGGTCGACCTGGCGCGGCGCGAAGAGGCGGGCGCGGTGAGCTGGACCATCGAATGCGAGGTGCGGCGTTAGCCGTCCCTCGATACGGCGCTGACGCGCCTACTCGGGACGAGGATACTCAGGCGTTCTCCTCACCCTGAGTAGCCGCGAAGCGGCGTATCGAAGGGCGCGTATTCCCCTGCACCCAGCCACGACACCGGTTCGCGCGACGATCCGAACGATTCCAGGCCGTCGATAGCGGCGACGATCCGGTCGACCCCCGCCTCTCCCAACGCGGGCGCGGCATAGGTCCTGAACTTTTCCCGCACCTGCGCGCGCGACAGCGGGTTTTCCGGGCTCCCCAGCGTGCGGTCGCAGCGCGCGATATGACGCGCGCCGTCCGCGGTCTCTATTTCGACGACGGCCTGGCCGCCCCCGAGCCCCGGGTCGTGGACCGCCTCGACCCGTTCGGCGGCGAAGCGGCGGAGCGCCGGGTCGTCGTAGCAGGCCGGCTCGAACCGATCGAGGGTCAGCGTCCGGTCCCGCAGATAGACCGCCGCCACGTAATGCGCCGAGAGCAGCGCCTCGAACTTCGCGCGGTATGTCGAGAATCCGCCATGCATGTCGAACGCCGTCTTCGGCAGCGCGAGCCGGACCCGCGCGATGTCCCCGAAGGCGATGTTCTCCTCCAGCCCGGCGAGCGCAGTCAGAACGTCCTGCAAGGCGGTCGCGGCCGGCCACAGGCGAAGCGAGATCCGCTGCAGCTCCCAGTGCCGCCCGAGGTTCCGCGTGGCAAGCTCCGGAAGCCCGCCCTCCGCGTAGGTCGAGAACAACCCGCCGTCGGGCGCGGTCAGGAAATTCCGCGCGGCGGCGAAATCCTGCTCCGCCAGCAGCGCCGCCATCAGCCCGGACAGCGCCGCGCGGCACTGATGCCACTTGACGGTCGGCGTCCCCCAGGCGGCGAAGGTGCCGGCGGACTGGCTGCCGGCGAGGCCGAAGGCGCGCGCCATGGTATCGGCATCGAAGCCGCGCAGGCGCCCCACCGCGGCCGCGGCGCCGAACGGCCCGACGACGCCCGGCCCGTGCCATCCCCTCTTCCGGAACGCTGGGTAGTCGAGCCCGAGGCCGATCCGCGTCGTCACCTCCAGCCCGGCGATCAGCGCGGCGAGGAGGTCGGCGCCCGACGCGTCGTCGCGCGCGGCGATGGCAAGCGCCGGCGGGACGATCTCGGGCGTCACATGGGTCAGCGTGGCGCGGTGGACGTCGCACATGGTGACGGCGGTGATCAGGTAGCCGTTCATCAGCACGGCGCCCGCCAGCGACATCGGCTCCCCGCCGACGACGACGCTCTCCGGGGAGGAGCCGAGCGCGGACGCGAGCGCGCCAATCTGGCCGGTCTCCTCGCCTTCGTGCCCGGCGAACGCGCAGGCGAGCGCATCGAGCAGCAAGGCCTTCGCGGAGTCGCGCACGTCGACGGGCACGTCCTCCAGCCGCAGCGCGGCGGCGAATTCGGCCAGTTCCCGGGTGGTTTCTCGACTCATACCCGAGCTTAGCGTACATGACCCGGTGCGGCGACGGCGGGCGGAGACTAGAATTCCGATCTTCGACCCTCCCGCTTCGTCATGGCAGAGGAGCGGGCGTTTGCTGCTGACGGGCGAGGAATATCTGGAGAGCCTGCGCGACGGGCGGACGGTCTATATCGGCAAGGAACGCGTCGACGACGTGACCGCCCATCCGGCGTTCCGCAACGCGGCGCGCTCGTTCGCCTCGATCTACGACCGCAAGCGCGCGGCGGAGAACCGCTCGCTGATGGTGTGCGAGGAGGACGGGGAGGCGTTCTCGACCTATTTCCTCCGCCCGCGCAGCCGGGAGGATCTGGAGCGCCGCTACGAGACCCACCGCCAGATCGCGTCCTGGAGCTACGGCCTGCTCGGCCGCTCGCCCGACAATTTCCCGAGCTACCTGTCGGGGCTCGCCACCCGGCCGGAGCTGTTCGAGGAATTGCGCCCGGGAACCGGCGACAACCTGATGCGCTATTACCGGCGCGCGCGGCGCGACGATTTGTTCACCACCCATACCGTCACCAACCCGCAGGGCACGCGGCGCGGCGAGCCGGGGGCGACGTCGCCGACGCTCAGGGTGACGGCGGAAGACGACAGGGGCATCACCCTCAACGGGCTCAAGATGATCGGAACGTCGGCGGTCTTCTGCCACGACACATGGGTAGGCAATCTGCAGCCGGTGCCGCCCGGCAACGAGGCCGAGACGATCACCTGCGCGGTGCCGCTGAACGCGCCCGGCGTGTCGATCTGGTCGCGCAAGCCCTACGAGAAGTTCGCGACGAGCGAGTTCGACATGCCGCTTACCTGGCGCTTCGACGAGACCGACGCGGCGGTCCTCTTCGAGGACGTGCATGTGCCGTGGGAGGACGTGTTCCTGCACGACAATGTCGGGATGACGCGGGAAATCTACGTGCGGACGCCGGGACACTCGCTCGCCAACCACCAGGCCAATATCCGCTTCCTGGAGAAGCTGAAGCTGATCGTCGCCGTGGCGCACCGGGTCTGCGTCTCCAACCGGACGATCGGGATCCCGGCGGTCGCGGCGACTCTCGGCGACCTCGCGGCGAAGCTCGCGGCGCTCGAAGGGATGCTGATGGGCCAGCTCCATTCCTGCGAGGAGATGGTGCCGGGGTTCGTGACCGTGAACCGGCGTTACATGTACGCCGCGCTCCACTGGTGCTCCAACAACCACGGCGCGATCTGCGAGACGGTGCGCGAACTCCTGGGCGGCGGGCCGATCCAGATGCCGGCCGATTCGTCGGTGCTACAAGATCCCGCGCTCGCCGAGAAGTTCGAGACCTACTGGTCGACCCCGGACGAGACCGCCAAGGAGCGCATGAAGCTGCTCCGCCTCGCCTGGGACCTCCTGAGCTCGGAATTCGCCGGCCGCCACGCCCAGTACGAGAAGTTCTACGCCGGCCCGGGATTCGTGATGAGCGGCTACAGCTACGGCGCCTGCGACTGGGATTCGCTGGCCGGCATCGTCGACCGGCTGATGGAAGGCTACGACGCGCCCTGACCGGCGAGCAGGTCCCGCCAGTGGCGGTAGAAGCCGACATATTCGGCCTCGTGGTCCCAGCTCGGCGACGAGGTGACGGGCTTCATGCCGAGCCCGTCGGCCATCGAATCGGGTCCGTCCACCGCCTGTTCCAGCCCGCGCGCATAGTCGTTCCAGCCGGCTTCGCTCCCATGGCATCCGGCCTGGGCGGTATCCAGCGAGATCACGTCGTCGGAGGTGGCGAGCCCGGTCACGAGGAAGAAATCCTCGAATTTCCTGAGCCGCGCGAAGCGGGCGTCCTTCGGCTCGTTCCTCGGCGCGATGCACCAGATCGTCACCTCGGTCCGCTCCGGGCCCAGCGGCCGATGGGTCCGGAGATGGGTCGAGGCGAGGTCGTTCAGCACCATGTTGGGGAATACCAGCACGTTCCGGCCGCGCCTCAGCATCCAGTCCGCCCGCGCGTCGGGGTAGTCGCGCTCGATCCGCTCGGTGGCGGGCGCGAGCGGCGCGGCTTCCGGGCTCGCCCGGTCGGCCCAGAGCGCGATATGCCCGCCGCCGAGATAGAACGCGCCGTTGGCGACGTTCCCCTTCATCCGCCCGGTCTCGGTCTTGAGCAGCCCCTCGGTGCCGTCGCGCGCCTCGCGCGCCAGCATGGTGTTGGCGAAGTTCCGGTGGACCGTGCCGACATGGTAGCCGTCGGTCACGTTCTCGGCCTGGTATTTCCAGTTGTGGTCGCAGACATAGGTCTGCGAGCCGGGCAGGATCTCGAGCCCGTCGGGCGCCTGGTCGGCGAACATGTCGATAAAGTAGCGCGCCTCGCCAAGATGCTCTTCAAGCGGCGGCGCGGAGCGGTCGAGACAGCCGAACACGAAGCCGCGATAGCTTTCCGCCTGCGGTACAGCCTTGAGGTTGAAGCGCGAGCGGTCGAAATCGGGCGCCGGAAAGCCCGCCTCCTGGTTCTTGATCTTGATGCAGCGACCGTCGGAATCGTAGGCCCAGCCGTGGAACCGGCAGGTGATCACCCGCGCGTTGCCCTTCTGGAAGGGGGTGAGCAGCGCGCCGCGATGGGCACAGGCGTTGACGTAGCAGCCGATCGACCCGTCCTTGCGGCGGATCGCATAGACCGGCTGGCGCCCGATATGGGTCGCGAAATAGTCGCCGTGGTTCGGGATCTGGCTCTCGTGGCAGATATAGTTCCACTGCCGCTCGAAGATCAGCTCCATTTCCGCTTCGTAGAGCGCGGCGTCGTGGAACGCGCGCCGGTCGATGCGGAAAACGCGCTCCTCGGGGCGGTCGTCGACGAAGGGCGATGCGTCGAAGGCGGATTGGGGCATGGCAACCTCCGTCCGGACCTTTCGAGTGTGTCGCAGCGGCCGGGCGATGTCCACATCGGGCGCGAGCGGCTATAACGGGCGCGACGGAGGGGACGATGGACCGAAGCAACCTGCGCTGCGTGCTGCCCTACGGCGATCTCAGGGAGTGGATCGCCGAAGCCGACCGCCTGGGCGAGCTCCGCGTCATCCGCGGCGCGTCCTGGGAAGAGGATATCGGCCTCGCCGCCGAAGCGGTGATCAAGCAGGACGACGGGCCCGTGGTGCTGTTCGACGACGTGCCGGGCTGCCCCTCGGGCTACCGGGTGATCATGAACGTGTTCGCCGGCAAGCGGCGCAACATGACGCTCGGCTTCCCCGACGACCTCTCCAAGTCCGAGCTCTCGGACGCCTGCTACGAGGGTTTCGTCAAGGACCGCAAGACGATCCCGCACGAGATCGTCGCCGACGGCCCGGTGCTGGAGAACGTGCTGGCGGGCGGCGACATCGACCTGATGAAGTTCCCCACCCCGGTCTGGCACGTCGAGGACGGCGGGCGCTATATCGGCACCGGCTGCCTCACCGTCACCCGCGATCCCGATAACGGGTGGCTCAATGTCGGCACCTATCGCGCCATGGTGCACGACAAGTCGTCCATCGGCGTCCTCATGGTGCCCGGCAAGCACGGCCACGTGCACCGCGAGAAATACTTCGCCCGCGGCGAGAAATGCCCGATCGTGATGGTGCTGGGCTCGGACCCGATGGCGTTCTACGCGGCCTGCACCGAGGCGCCGTCCGGCACCTGCGAGTTCGACCTGGTGGGCGGCATAAGGGGCGAGCCCGTGCAATGCGTGCGGGGCGAGATCACCGGCCTCCCCTTCCCGGCCAATTGCGAGATCGCGGTCGAGGGCTATCTCACCGCGGGCCACGACAAGATGGAGGGTCCGTTCGGAGAGTGGACCGGCTATTACGCGAGCGGCGAGCACCCCGAGCCGGTGCTGGAGATCGAGCGCCTCTACCACCGCAACGACCCGATCATCCTCGGCGTGCCGCCGATGGGAGGCGGGTCGGACGAGATGGGCCGCTACCGCGCGGTGCTGCGCTCGGCGATGGTCAAGGAGGCATTGGCCTCCGCCGGAGTGCCGGACGTCACCGGCGTCTGGTGCTACGAGATCGGCTCGTCGCGGCTCATGAACGGAGTCTCGATCAAGCAGCGCTATCCCGGCCACGCCAAGCAGGCCGGCCACGTCGCCGCGACCTGCCATGCGGCGAACTACGCCAACCGCTATGTCGTGGTGGTCGACGACGACATCGACGTGACCGATCTGGAAGAGCTCTGGTGGGCGCTCCTGACGCGGAGCGATCCGGCAAACTCCATCGACATCATCGGCGGCGCGAGGACGTCGCCCGCCGATCCCCTCCTCCATCCCGACCGGCGCGCGTCGGGCGACCTCTCCATGAGCCGCGCGGTGATCGACGCCTGCCGCCCGTTCCACTGGAAGGACGACTTCCCCAAGGTCAACGCGCCGAGCCTCGCGCAAGCCGAAGCCGCGCGGCGGCGCTTCGGCCATCTCCTGGACGGCGGGGACCCCGCCGAATAGGGACCGGCTGCGCTTCCGTCGGCAATGATGGATCACGTCCCCGATCCGGCCAGGTTCCGCGCCGTCTCCGCGCTTCTACGCGGCCACGCGGAGGCCGATCCGGACAAGGTCTTCCTGCAGTCGGTCGACGACGGACGATCCCTGACCCATGCGGAGACTCTCGCGCTGTGCGAGCGTTTCGCGGGCTATTTCGCCGACCGCGGGCTGACGCCGGGCGACCGCATCCTGGTGCTGAGCGAGAACGGGCTGGAGCAGCTGGCGCTCTTCTTCGCCTGCCTCGCCACGGGGATCGCCTATTGCACGATCAACGTCGAGGTGAACGCCAGGCACATCCCGGAGATGGCCCGCCGCCTCGATCCCAGGCTGGTCGTGTGGGGCAATCCCGACGACACGATCGATCTCGGGCGCGAGGCCATCGCGCTCGGGGCGTTGTTCGACGCGGCGTCGGCCCACGCCCCGGCGGGCCTGCCCGAAATCGGGGAGGACGGGGTCGCGGTCATCGGCTTCACCTCCGGCACCGCAGCGGCGCCGAAAGGGATGATCCACAACCACGGCAACTATTTCTGGATCGCCGACCAGACGATCGACATGTGGAAGCTCGGGCCGGCGGACCGCGTGCTCGAATACCGCTCCTTCAGCTGGCCCTCGACCCACATGCTGACCGCGATGCCGATGCTGGCGACCGGCGGCACGATCCTCTTCGCCCGCCGTTTCTCGCACAGCCGGTTCTTCGACTGGATCGCCGAGTATCGGCCCAGCATGGCGATCGGGGTGCCGACGGTGGTGAACATGCTGCTCGACGGGACGGATTCGGCGCCCGCCGAGGCCTTTGCGGGCGTCCGCTTCATGAGCTCCTCGACGGCGCCGCTGATGGTCTCGCAGCACGAGCGGTTCGAGCGGACCTACGGCATCGAGCTCATGCAGCTCTACGGGATGAGCGAGGGCGGCGTGGTCGCCGGCAACCATGTCGGCGAACGCCGCATCGGCAGCGTCGGCCCGCCGGGGCTCTACCAGAACCTCCGGATCGTCGACGGGGACGGCAGGTCCGCCGCCCCGGGAGAGGTCGGCGAGATCGAGATCGGCGGCGCTCAGAACGCGTCCGCCTATCTGCTGGAAGGCGGCGAGGTCGTGCCGATCCGCGGGACCCGGTTCAAGACCGGCGATCTCGGCTATCTCGACGGCGACGGGTTCCTGCACATCGCCGGGCGCGCCAAGGACGTGATCATCCGGGGCGGGGTCAACATCGCCCCGCTCGAGATCGACAACGCGCTCACCCGGCACGCGGACGTCTCCGAGGCGGCGACGATCGGCGTGCCCGATCCGATCTACGGCGAAGCGGTGGTGGCCTATGTCGCCCCCCGGGCGGGCGTCTCCCTCTCTTCCCGGGACCTGGAACGCCACTGCGGAACGTTGCTGCCGGAGTTCAAGCGGCCGCGCGAGATCTTCGTTCGCGACAGCCTCCCCAAGAACGTGAGCGGGAAGATCGACCGGGCCGCGCTCCGCGCCGAATGGGGCCCGGGCTGACCCGACCGGGTGCGCGACGGTCCTGCGCGCTCTATTGTTCGGGCGCGGGTTCGACCCAATATCCTTCGTAACCAGAGGCGCGCGACCGAACCGGAAACGCGCCGCCAACCGGGGTGTTTTCAGATGATCGACCCATTCTCGATCTTCGTCGTGGTCGTTCTCGTTCTCGCGGTCGCGCTCGTCTTCATGGGCGTGAAGACGGTGCCGCAGGGCTTCGAGTACACCGTGGAGCGGTTCGGCCGCTATACGCGGACGCTGCCCCCGGGGCTGCATCTGATCGTGCCGCTGGTCGACCGGATCGGACAGCGCCAGAACGTGATGGAGCAGGTCACCGACGTCCCATCGCAGGAGATCATCACCAAGGACAACGCCATGGTCCGGGTCGACGGCGTCGTGTTCTATCAGGTGCTGGACCCGGTCAAGGCATCCTACGAAGTGCAGCGTCTGGAGCTTTCCATCCTCAACCTCACCATGACCAATATCCGGACCGTCATGGGTTCCATGGACCTCGACGAGCTGTTGTCCCAGCGCGACAAGATCAATGCCGATCTGCTCAGGGTCGTGGACGAGGCCACCTCGCCCTGGGGCGTCAAGATCACCCGCATCGAGATCAAGGACATCACGCCGCCGACCGAACTGGTCGACGCCATGGCGCGCCAGATGAAGGCGGAACGGGACAGGCGGGCGGCGATCCTCGAGGCGGAGGGCATCCGGCAATCGGAGATTTTGAAGGCCGAGGGCGAGAAACAGGCGCAGATCCTCAACGCCGAGGGCCGCCGCGAGGCGGCGTTCCGCGACGCCGAGGCACGCGAGCGCGAGGCGGAGGCCGAAGCCAAGGCGACGGAAATGGTCTCCAGGGCAATCGGCGACGGGAACGTCCAGGCGATCAACTATTTCGTCGCCCAGAAATATGTCGACGCGCTGGAGACCATCGGCAAGGCGCGCAACCAGAAGCTCGTGCTGATGCCGCTCGAAGCCTCCGGCGTGATCGGCGCCGTCGCCGGGCTCACCGAAATCGCCAGGGAGGCCTTCGGCGAGGACGGCGGCGGGACGGGCCGGAGCGGTTCGGTACCGCAATCGGGCGGCAACTGAAGCGCGGGCCGGACGGGGCGTCCGATGATCGAATTCCCGGACAGCATCTCCTTCTGGCACTGGCTCGCCTTCGGCGTCGTCGTGATGCTGATCGAGGTGCTGGTGCCCGGCGTCATATTTCTCTGGCTCGGCATCGCCGCGGTCGTCACCGGGCTGCTCTTCCTCGCGATCCCCTCGATGGGCTGGGAAATCCAGGTCATCCTGTTCGCCGTCCTGTCGGTGATTTCGATCTTCATCGGCCGCCGCGTCGTTTCGGCGCGCCAGGCCCCGACCGACCATCCGACGCTCAACCGGCGCGGGAAAACGCTCGTCGGCACCCGGCACGTTCTGGACGCCGCGACCTCGGGCGGGCGGGGACGGGTCCGCGTCGGCGACACCGTATGGCGATTCGCGGTCAGGCCGGAAGGCACGGAGCTCTCCGAGGGATCCCGGATCGCCGTCGTCGACGTCGACGGCACGACCCTGGTCGTCGAGGCGGAGACGGAGGGATAGCCGCCGCCCGCCGGCGGGTTATTCGCCCCGAAATTCCGCTTCCGGCAGCGCGCCGGCGATTTCCGTCCTGAGCGCGAGAAGCTTCTCCACCAGTGCCTGCCTTTCGATTCGAAACCGTTGCGAGGGCGCCGGGAGGGAGACGGCGTAGACCGCGCCGCGCACCCTGAAGGCAATGCCCGCCGCCGAAATGCCGACCGTGTGCTCGTCCAGATCGAGCGCATAACCGGTTTCGAGCGTGTCCTCGATTTCAGACCTCAGGTCGCGCAGCGTCTTTCCGGTGCCCAGCCTGCGGCGTTCGTTCGCGGCGATGCGCGCCACGTCGTCGTCGCGCAGCCAGACCAATGCCGCCTTGCCGTTCGCGGTGACGGTCAAGGGAAAGGTTTCGCCGATCGCCGAAACGGTTCTCAAACGCTGCGTGCCCACGACCTGATCGACGAAGATCATGCCGTCGCCCCGATATACCGACACATCGACGGTTTCCCCGGTGTCGCGCGAAAGGGCCTGGATTGCGGGGCGGAGCGCTCCCGCGACGTCCCGCCGGGCAGCCTGGGCCAAGGAGATGATCTCCGGTCCGAGCCGATACCCGCCGGAGACGGCATTCGGCATGACGAGCTTTTCGGCAACCAGCCCGTTGACGATGCGCTGGACGGTCGAGCGCGGGAGGCCGACCCTGCGAGCGATCCTGCCGAGGCTCAACCCTCCATTGTCCGCCTTGAGCGCGCGGAGGATGTCCGCGGCGCGGGAGAGAACCTGAATTCCCCGATTTTCCATCGCTTTCCCGGTCGACGCTCTGCCTGACCTTTGATTATTGCATTGGATTACGATACAAATGTATCATGATACAGTACAAATGAATACCGATGGGGAGATCGCGGCATGACGATCAACGTGCGCGGGGCGGACTACCAGGAAAATCTCGACAACGACATGGGGCTCGAGTTTTACGACCTGAGCCATCGCTGGGGGCTGGGACAGCCTTGCTGGCCCTATTTCGAGGACGTCAAGATCGAGCGCCTGCACTCGATGGCCAAGTCGGGCGTGCTGACCCAGCGCATCACCACCGTGATGCATTCCGGAACCCATATCGACGCGCCCGGCCATGTGGTCGAGGGGACGGCCTTCATGGACGAGGTGCCGCTGCCGCACTTCTTCGGCACCGGGGTCGTGGTGTCGATCCCGAAGGATCGCTGGGAGGTGATTACGGCGGACGACCTGGAGAACGCGCGGCCGGAGATCCGCGAGGGCGACATCGCGATCGTCAATACCGGCTGGCACCGGCATTACGGCGACAACCAGACCTACTACGCCTACTCCCCGGGCTTCTACAAGGAGGCCGGCGAGTGGTTCGCGGCCAGGAAGGTCAAGATGGTGGGCACCGACACCCAGGCGCTCGACCATCCGCTGGGAACCGCGATCGCGCCGCACGGGCCGGGCTGGCCGCACGGGCTGATGCCCCACGTGGTCCGCCAGTACGAGGAGGAGACCGGACGCGCGGTGCTCGACGATTTCCCGGAGTGGGAGCCCTGCCACCGCGCCATCCTCTCGCAGGGCATCTGCGGCATCGAGAATGTCGGCGGGGACATCGACAAGGTCACCGGCATGCGCGTCACCTTCGCCGCCTTCCCATGGCGCTGGAAGGAGGGCGACGGCTGCATCGTCCGGCTGGTCGCCATGGTGGACCGGTCCGGCAGCTACCGGATCGAAACCGGGGAGGCCTCGTGATGCTGGTCAAGCGGTTCGAGGACGCCGAACCCTATGAGGCACCCAATCATTGGGACGTGATCGGGCTGCGGCTTCAGGGTTTCGAGGAGGGCGGCCCGGCAAACCAGTGGGTCGGCCTCTCCCACTACCTGCCCGGCGGCGGCGCCGGACCGGATTCGACGCCGTTCGAGAAGGTCTATGTGGTGCTCGACGGCGAGGCGACCCTGACCGTGGGCGGAAGCGAGACGGTTCTGCGCCGCTACGACTCCTGCACCATCTGGCCGGGCGAAGAGCGCAAGATCGAGAACCGGTCCAACCACATCTGCACCCTGCTGGTGGTGATCCCCTACCCGGACGACGCGACATGAAACCATCGGAAATCTTCGACGTGAGCGGACGGTCCGCGCTGATCGCGGGCGCCACGGGCGCGTTCGGCTCCGTCGCCGCGCGCACCCTCGCCGAAGCCGGGTGCCGGCTGACGCTGACCGGCGGCAATTCTGAATCGCTGGACTCGATCGCGGGAGAATGCCGCGACCTCGGCGCGACGGTCGCCACGGTGAACGCGCGCCCCGACTCGGAGGAGGCAGCGGAGAGCTTCGTCGAAAGCGCCGTCGAAGCCCACGGCCGTCTCGACATCCTGGTCGTCGCGTCCGGCGTGAACAGGGTGGCGAAGATCGAGGAGATGGCGCCGGGCACCTTCGCCGAGGTCCTGGACGCCAACGTCACCCAGTCCTGGCTGCTGGCCCGCGCGGCGACGCGGCAGATGAAGGCGCAGGGAGACGGCGGCAAGATCGTCCTCGTTTCCTCCGCGCGCGGACTGCTCGGACACCCCGCCGGCTATACCGCCTATTGCGCGTCCAAGGCAGCGGTCGACGGCATCACGAAGGCGCTGGGCTGCGAACTCGGCGCGACGGGAATCACCGTCAACGCGATCGCACCCACCGTCTTCCGCTCGCCGCTGACCGAATGGATGTTCGAGGATACGCCGGAATCGACCAGGGTGAGGGAAGGCTTCCTGACCCGCCTTCCCAAGGGGCGCCTCGGGGAACCGGAGGACCTGGCGGGCCCGCTGCTGTTCCTCGCATCGCGGGCCTCGGACTTTTATACCGGCCATATCCTCTACGCGGACGGCGGCTACACGGCGGGCTGAGCCCGTCCGCACCTGACGGTGCTAAGTGTCTGACATGATTGAGATAGTTTTCCGATTGAAGTGCTGTGGGGCGCGAAAATCAAGCGGTTTTCGCACCCCGATGCAACAGATCGGGAGACCGAATTCATGTCACGAATCCGCCTCACCCAGCGCCGGGTCGACGCCCTCCGGCCCCGCCACAAGCTGCAGGACCTCCGCGACGCCGAACTGAAGGGGTACGGCGTCCGGGTCATGCCGTCGGGCGCCAAGCGCTATTTCATCCATAGCCAGCACCGGGGCCGGAGGGTCTGGAAGACCGTCGGCGACGCGGCGACCATCACCGAGGCCGAGGCCCGGGCCCGGGCAAGATCGCTGCTGGCGACACTCCGCGACGGCAGGGACCCCGACGCGACGGACCCGGGCGCCATTCCCTTCGAGACGGTCGCGGAGGAAGTCTTCGAACGCTACGGCCGCCGCTGGAAGCCCCGGACGCTGCGGGTCAACCGCATCTACCTCCGCCGCCAGATATTCCCCTGGTTCGAGGGGCGCACGATCGGCGAAATCACCCGCCAGGACGTTCAGGCGTGGTTTCGTTCGCTCCACGCGACCCCGGCGGCGGCAAACCGCGCGGCGCCGATCCTGTCGGTCATCATGCAGCAGGCCGAGGCGTGGAGCTACCGCCCGGAGGACAGCAACCCCTGCGAGGGCATCCGCCGCTACCGGCAGGCGCGCTCCGAGCGGTTCCTGTCGCCGGAAGAGTACCGCCGCCTCGGCGAAGTCATCGACCGGCATGAGGCGGACCGCCCGCTTCACGTCGCGGCGGTGCGGCTGCTACTTCTGACCGGGTGCCGCAAGTCGGAGATCCTGACCCTGGAATGGCGCTTCTACCGAGAGGGCAGGCTGTACCTGGAGGACGGCAAGACCGGGCCGCGCACGATCTGGCTTTGCGAGGCGGCGCGGGATGTCCTCGACCGCCTGCCGCGGTCCGGACGGTCCGTGTTTCCCGTGAAGGGTTACCGCGCGCCTTGGATGTGGCTCGATCGCTTCTGGATGGAGGTCCGTTCGGAAGCTGGACTGGAGGACGTGAGGCTTCACGATTTGCGACATTCGTACGCCAGCATGGCTCTTCTGAGCGGAGAGTCCGTCCGCGCGCTCGGGCGTTTGCTGGGTCACGAGAAGCCTACCACCACCCTGAAATACGCCCATCTCTCCGATGCGTCGGTCCGCGACGCGGTCGAAGCCCTGGCGCCGGTTCTCGCGGGAGACCGGTCATGACGGGCCGCAAGACAATGCGTCTGACGGACACCGCGGTCGGGAAGCTGCAACCCGGCAGGACGGAATACATTGTCTGGGACAGCCGGGTTGCCGGGCTCGGCGTGCGGGTTCGGCCGTCGGGCCACCTGAGCTTTGTCTGGCACGGGCATTCGAACGGCGGGGCGGTCAGACGGACCGTCGGATCGGCGGCGTTGATGACCGTCGAGGACGCCCGGCGCGAGTGCCTTGCACTTCAGAACGGCGTGGAACGGTCCACGGCGGACGCGTCGGACAGTCCCGCCGCTCCCCTGTTTCGGGACTACGCCTTGGGTGAGTGGAAGGCGGCATCGGAAGCCCGGTGGGGAAAGTCGCAGCGAACGCTCGTCGATTGGGCACTGAAGAAACACTTTCTTCCCGCCTTCGGCTCCCTTCCGTTGGACCGGATCCGGCGGCACGACATCGAACGCTGGTTCGATGACTACAGCAAGACCGCCCCGGGCGGCGCGAACCATGCCCTTTCCAAGCTTCGTCAGATTATGAGAGCCGCCGTCGCCGCCGGCCTGATCGCCGCCGATCCGACGCGGGGCATCAGGAAGAACCCACGGCCGAAGTTCACCCGCTTCCTGTCGAGCGAGGAGATCGAGAGGCTTCACCGCGCGCTGGACCGGCTGGTCGAGGAGCGGCCCTCGTATCGGGCGCAGTCCGACATCATACGGCTGCTCCTCCTGACCGGCTGCCGCAAGGGAGAAATCCAGAAGCTGAAATGGTCCGAGGTCGACGGCGACATGCTCCGGCTGGAAACCAGCAAGACCGGCCCGCGAACGGTCTGGCTGAGCGAAGCGGCGCAGGTCATTCTCGCCCGCCAGCCGCGCACCGGCAGCGCTTTCGTGTTCCCGTCCAAGAAAAACCCGGCGAGACCGCTTTCCGCCAAACCCATGCGCCTGTGGGACCGGGCGAGGGCAGAGGCGGGAATAGAGGACGTGCGCCTGCACGATCTCAGGCACACGGTGGCGAGCCAGGCCGTGGCTCGGGGCGTCGCCCTGTCGGCGGTCGCGAGGATGCTGGGGCACTCGGACCCGAAGATGACCCTGCGCTACGCCCATGTCAGAGACTCGGACGTGGAAGCCGCCGCCGAGCGGATCGGAAAGGTCATCGAGGCCGCAATGACCGGCCAATATTCGCCCGGCGGCCACTGATCGACCTGCGGCTGATCCGGTGTACGACGATTTCGAAGACCGAATCGCTTTCTTGCCCAAACACGTGGCCATTATCCTCGAGCGAATCATCCTCCGCGTCGATAAGATCGCGGATCGGATGCACAACAAGATGATCGCGGACGGAAGAAGGGAAGAGATCAAGACAGGTTTCAGGGAGCCCTGCACGCCTCAAATCGCCTTTCCATACGACAAAACCGCATTAGATATCGTCCTGTCGCCTTGATGCTGAAATGTCGCCGCCGCCGCGACTTGATGCACGGTTCGGTCTCCCTCGCCCCTGCACAAGGTCTCACCGGAACGCCTGGTTTGCTGAATGCTCAAGCACTCCGACCTCGACACATTCGTAGAACTCGTCCGTATTGCCGAGCGGGAAGCCAAGCCGTCGCCCGCGATCAACCCGGACAAGGTACTTCGCGGCGAGGCACCGGCGGCGGTTCTTCTCCATCGCAATGAACTATCGCGGCTCCGCTGCTCTCTCAAGATCGCTTCCGTCGCAGGCGACGCGCCGGATTCCGTTCACCGGATTCTTTACACCATCGTTCAGGATCTTTCCCCCGAAGGTTTCATCTACTTACCCCTTAGCTGTTCGAAGCAATGGCTCGGCGCCATCGCATGGGCGCTGCATCACCCCGCAACCTCGGCCTCCGACTACCCGCCGCATCCGGGGAGAGACCGGCAGTGGGCGGTTGGCAACGCGTGCCGTGCGCTACGCAACCGGGGGCATCGCGTGGACATCGGTACCCTCGGGCCCGGAATCGATGCCGCCACACGTGTTCGAATTGCCCGGAAAGTCGATTCGCTATTCGCGCGAATAGGCGGCATCGACGCCGCCGAACAGCTCTTCCGAATCCTTCGCGACACCCGGAAGCGGCACGCGGGCATGTGGCTGTTCGGGAATGTTCCCACCCCAGTCGACCAGTTACCGCAACCCGCGCTCCCGACCGGCTGGCTGCTCTCCCTTGCCTTGCGGAACATTCACGCAAGTCCAACCACTGTCGAACCCGAAACAGACTGGAATTCGGCGATCGGACTCGCAACCGACTTCGCGGCCAGCAGCGATTGCCAGCGCTACAACCGGTTCGACGGGTTCACTCTCGATGCGCCGGATTTCCTTCCCGCGCTCACGGAATCCCTGACATGGCGAGAACTCTTCACCCTGCCGCAGATTCCGCCGTCGGTGTTGCCGACGCTTAGAAACGCCTTTTCGCGGATCGATTGGCCGACCGGCACGGACGATCTCCGTCGCGATGTCGACCAGCTATTCGGTGAACTCGACCTCCTTCTGACGAATTTGCGTGACGACGGCCTCACCCTGATGCCAAGAGGGATCGCCCGTTTCGACTTCCCTCTCCTTTGGATTCATGGCGGCGCACCCCGGGACGGCGTCAACGCCAAGTATCTGGATCCGTTCGGCGAGCATCCGCGCGACCATGATCCGTATGTCTTTTTTGAGGCCGGTGACCGGCGCATAGCGGTCCTGCCTTCCTCGTTGACCGTTGCCGCCGGCTGCGAGGCCATTTTCCGGCTCATCTGGACGTCCGCGGAACGCGCCTCCGCGAGCCAAATTGTCGCCGACACCATCGAGAAATCGGTCGCGATCGCAGGCCGGACACACACAGCCCGTGTCTGGGAGAGGGCGCATTACCGCGCCGACGGCGCGGATCTCGAGATCGACTTGGCCGTGCGCGACGGCGACGAAATCATTCTGTTCGAGAGCAAGGCGAAATCGCTCACCTCAAAAGCCCGATCCAGCGACATGATGGCGTTCGTCGACGACTACACGAAGAGCTTTCTCGCTCTGCTCGGTCAGCTCGTCCGCCACGACCGGAACATCAAGCGTGGGCTCACGCCTTTGACCGAAGACGGCGACGATCCCGGCGCACTCCGCGTCGCGATGGTCGCCGTCTCTCCACTGTCCTTCGGTCCGGCGAGCGACCACGTACTGACCAACGCGTTGATGCATGCCATCGCGGGGGCCCGTCTCGAATCCGTCGATGGAGACCCGGATCGCGTTCGGATTCTGGAAGCGTTCAACAAATCAGTGCGGCGATCGGTCGACATCATCGACGGGATCGCTCCCCGGCAGGATGGAAAGGTAGACATGGTCCGTTACCTGATGCAGGTCTCCTGGCTTGACCTCGGCCAGTTGCTGTACGCCCTGCACCGGGGACGTTCGCTCCCTCATGCCATGTCCGCCATGCGACATCTCACCTTCGGCACCCGCGACTTTTGGACCGAGGTGGCACTCGCCGACCGTGAGGGGCTCATCACGCAAAACTGGCATCCCGTATCCGAAGTCGCGCCAACCTGCTGACGAGATCATCGTGGCCACCGGGATCAGCCGGTCCAGCGGAACCCAGTGGTGGGGGCCTGGGCCAAGGGGTTCTTCGTTCAGCGCCGGCAGCATGGCTGATGCGCGCCCCTTGAGGACGTCCGGCCGGCTCGACGCCCAGCTCGCGGACCGCCCGCTGCGGACACCGATCCGAGGCCGGCGACCGGGTGTCCGCCGACGCGACGCCAATATATCCGCTTCCCCGAGCTCGCTGAATGGAGGGCCCGGCCGCTATCTCTCGACCTTCATGTTGTCGGTGAACTGCTCGATTGGGTCATAGATTGAAGCGCACAGCGGACAGGCGTAGAGGGCAGTCGTCCCGATATCGCCTTGGGCGAGTACCCTGGGCGCGTCGACGGCGTGGCGGATGGTCAGCGCTGGGCGAGCTCCAAGTCGAAATGCACCACGGCGGATGGATCGACGTGGTCAGGTTTGAGGACAGGTTCATCTGCAATATCGGCGACGCGACGATGCGTTGGACCAACGACCGCTAGGTTTCGACCCTGCACAGGGTCGGTCTGCCCGGCGGCGACGGCCCCGACCGCATCTCGCTCGCGTTCTTCCACAATCCCAACTACGACGCTGAAATAAGCTGCATCGCGGCCAGAGGAGAAGCGGCCCGCTATGCCCCTCGGCCTTCAATCCCTTCTACGTCGACAAGTTCCGGTGGGGCTTGCAACGCACGCCGACCGATGCCAAGAAGACGCCGGATGGCGGAAAATACCAAGACGTATCTTGTTAGGCGGCAACCGCGTCTTATCAAGCTGCTCCTGGACTTGACCATCCCGACACCCTCCCGGCCGGCATCGACGCCGGTCCGGGAGGGAGATACTGCGAAAGGAGCAGCGATGCCTACAGGTACGGTAAAGTGGTTCAACGCGACGAAGGGCTACGGCTTCATCCAGCCGAGCGACGGCTCGAAGGATGCCTTCGTCCATATCTCTGCCGTCGAGCGGGCGGGCCTCAACGGTCTCCGCGAAGGCCAGAAGATCGAATACGAACTCGTTCCCGGCCGCGACGGCCGGGCGTCGGCGGAAAACCTAGTCGCGCTCGACTGAATAAGCGCGCGTCGATCGCGACCTATCCGCGCTCGTTCCGGACGGTGCGGGGACGCCCGGGGCGTATCCTTTTCGGTTGCACCGTCTCCTCCCCCATGGGGGCGGGATCGCGGGTGGATCACCGGAACGCGGGCGGCCTAGAGCGTATCCGTGATAGATTGAATCGATTGAGGGTTTTCGATTCGGTTGGGGATGTGATCCAACTTGGCAACTGCTGAAGGAGGCCAGCACGGATGCCCCGAGCTCATTCAAAGGATCTTCGCGAGCGAGGTATGTGCGCCCATCTGGCCGGCGAGCCGGTCCGCCCGAATGCCGGGCGTTAGGGAGTCAGGATGTCCTCGGTCAGGCTCTACCGAGTACTGAAGGCGCTTCACAATCCACGATACGCCGGCACCTTGGCGTTCGGGCGCCCTGCCACCGTCGGCGTCCCGGTGGCGGTGTCGAAGTCAATCGGCTTGTGTGCAAGGGATGCACCGTGTAGCTCCCGGACGCACATCCGAGCTGCATCTGCTGCGGGCGCTTCGAAGCCACGAACCGGGCCGTCTCGTCAGTACCCAGAGGGCTTTCGGCGCGATGCCGCAAACCGGGAATGTAGTGCCTAGCACGACCCTCGAACGAGCGTAGCGCTGTCGGGATCGTAGACGTAACGGGTGATCGTGCCTTTTCTGATCTTCCCGACCGCATCGTCGATCACGTCGAGGGGCGCCAGGAACCATTCGCGCGGTACGACGGGATTGCCGAAGCGGTCCTCGATCTCAATGTCGAGGCGCGCCGAGGCGAAGATGCGGTGAATCAGCTTCTCGAGCCTGCCCCGGTCGATGTTATAGAGCCTGTAGGTGGCGACGACCTCGACATCCGCCATCAGGTACGTCGGATCGAGCCGCGCACGGGCGATGCGCGCCTCGACCTTTCCGCTAGTGACGCCGATCTTATGGACCAGGTTCCGGTTCTCTGCGACGAACGGGATATCCGCCTTGCTCCGCAGCACATAGATCGTGCCGCTCGCCTCGTCCCCCTCCACGGTCTGGTCGGCGAACAGCGGGCCGGCTGTCGGGTCGGTGATCCGCCTGCCCGCCCCGTCCTTGTGGAGCGCGCGCTGAAGCGAGCGCCTGAGCATGTTGTTTTCCGTGCCGTTGTCGAAGATCACCCGCAACCGCGCGTCTCTATCGCCGTAGTCCTGCGTGAATTCCTCCCCCATTTCCGCGACATAGGCCTTCTGGCCGCCGACGATGAAGAACCGGCCGGGCTCGATGTCCGCCTTGAGCTCGAACGGCCTGGTCTGGCGCGTGCCCGCGTCGAGTTCGTTTTGCACCTGCTCGAAGAGCGGCCGGAAGACATCGAAATCCTCGCATTTGCGGCGGCTCGCAATTTCCTCCGCCGCGCGCTTCTCGGCCGCCGATCGCACATGCCGAAGCTCGGTAATGTCCGGCCCGGTCGCCTCGACGCCGAGTTCGGCCAGCAGGGCGTCGTCGTCCATGCCGTCGGGTGACGGTGACGGTCCTCCGGGCCTCTCGTCCAGAAGACCCTGACGGTCGAGAGGGACGAGAAGCGCGCGGCACTCTTCCTGCTCCCGGATGCGGTCCAGCCGCACCGCATGGAGACGTTCGAAGATGTCGCGCCCCTCGCCATGGCAGGGGGCGTGGCCGTGCGCGTCGACGAAACGCTGGATTTCCTCGAACCCGGCCACGATCCGTTCCTCGCGCGGCGTCCGGCCGGGTGCCTTCTCCGGCTCGACCTCGACGCCGAGCTCCGTGAGTAGCGCATCGTCCTCTTCGGTGAACTTCCTATTCATCGGCCGCCTGCGCCTTCATCCGGGCCAGGAAGGC
>JAPPIT010000201.1 GCA_028820505.1 Defluviicoccus sp. | reverse complement strand
GGCGAGGCGGCGGAGGGACGTGGATGCCCGGAACAAGTCCGGGCATGACGGAAGAAATGCCACGGACCTCCCGGTCAAGTTATCTATATAAATCCCAAACCGGACGACAAGGGGAGAACGGCGATGGCGGAAGCGGCCCTGCTGGATTCGTGGATCGACGGAAGGGAAGAGCGCCGCGACGACCAGGCGCGTTACGAGCTCGTATCGCCGGTCGACGGCAGCGTTGCGTCCAGGATCGTCGATTCTAACGCCAATCTCGTCGACGAGGCGGTCGCGAACGCCCTTGCCGCGTTCCGCGCGCACCGGACGACGCCCGCGGCGACGCGCGCGGCGTGGCTGAGCGCGGCGGCGGACGGGATCGACGCGGAGAAGGAGGCCATCGTCGCCGCGCTGATCCGCGACATCGGCAAGCCGGTCCGTCCCGCGACCTTCGAGGCCGGGCGGTCGGCCGCCTTCGTGCGCCTCGTCGCCGCCGAGATCGGGGCGCTCAGGGGCGAGACCCTGCCGCTCGACATTTCGGCCCAGGGCGCCGGACGGCACGGCTTCACGAAGCGCGTGCCCTACGGCGTGGTCGGGGCGATCACCCCGTTCAACGCGCCCGCCAACCTGCTGGTGCAGAAGGTCGCGCCGGCGCTCGCCATGGGCAACGCCGTCGTCGTCAAGCCGGCGCCGCAGGGCGTCGAGACCGCGCTGATCGTCGCCCGGGCCTTCCAGCGCGCCGGGCTGCCCGACGGGCTGTTCAACATCGTTCCCGGCAACCGGGAGACTGCCAGGGCGCTGGCCGCCCATCCGGACGTCGCGGTCGTCACCTTCACCGGAGGCACGGCGGCGGGGGACGCGCTCGCGCGCGCGGCGGGCGCCAAGAAGTTCGTCGCCGAGCTCGGCTCGAATGCCGCCAACATCGTCTGCGCCGACGCCGATCTCGACGACGCGGCGACCCGGATCGCGGGCTCGGCGTTCGAGGCGTCGGGCCAGCAATGCATTTCCGCCCAGCGGGTCATCGTCGACCGCGCCGTGCTCGAAGATTTCCTCGGCAGGTTCGTCGCGGCGGCGAAGGCGCTCACGGTGGGCGAAGCCGTCGACGAAGCCACCGCGGTCGGGCCGATGGTCAGCCTCGCCGCCGCCGACCGGGTGCAGGCGATGATCGACGACGCGGTCGAACGCGGCGGAACGCTGGCGCTGGCGCCCACCCGCAGGGACGCGATCCTCGGCCCGGCGATCGTGGTCGACCCGCCCCGCGAGGCGCGCCTGATGTCGGAAGAGGCGTTCGGCCCGGTCGCCGTGGTGATTCCCGCGGACGGGGTCGCGGACGCGCTCGCCATCGCCAACGATTCGGAGTTCGGCCTGCAGGGTGCCTGCTTCACCCGCGACCTCGCGACCGCCTTCCGGGTCGCCGACGAGCTCGACGTGGGCTCGCTCTGGATCAACGAGGGCAGCCGCTTCCGGCTCGACACATACCCGTTCGGCGGGTCGCGGCGCAGCGGGTTCGGGCGCGAGGGCGTGCGCTACGCGATGGAGGAGCTTTCCCAGCTCAAGTTCATCGGCATACGCCTGCCCTGACCGGGATCGCTATTCGGCGGGGGCGGCGGGTCCCGACTGACGCGCGAAGAGAGCCTCGACGGAATCGAATCTGCCCTTGAGTTCGGAGAGCTCCCGGCCGAGGGCCCGATGATCCTTTGCCAGGTCGTCGACCTTGCCTTCGACGCGCAGAAGATCGCTCCGCAGCCAAAGGAAACCGACGATCAGAAGGAGCGGCGTACCGTACTGTGCCAGCAACAGGGCCATGGGCGAGGATGTCTCCTATGCACCGGTCCTGGCCATTATATGGGTAGCGAGCTGTCTTTCAACTACAGGCTGTATACCATTATTTGGAGCTGTGCGGATCGTGAGGCTGGCGACACTCGCGCATCCGCGGGTGAGAAACACGGGCCCGGCGTGCTATAGTCGAGACAGGTTCACCGGGAGAGACGGGCGATGATCGAGCGAACGGACGGCGTCAGGGAATTCGACGTGAAGGAATTCGACCGCGCCACATCGACCACCGACGTGCTGGCCCATGCGGAGCGCCAGAAGAAGGAGCGCGGGCTCGACGACGTGCTGGTCATCGACGTCGACGCCCATCACTTCGAGAACAGCTCGTGGGCGCGGATCGTCGAATATATCGAGGATCCCGTCATGCGCCACATGGCGCAGGCGTTCGAGCGGCCGGACGGCAGCAATCCGGGAGGCCTGCTGAACGCCCAGCCGGGCCTCAATTTCCAGAACGTCGCGGGCCGCATCCAGCATGCCGGCGGCACGCGTCTGGAAGAGATCGACGACGACACCGTGCATCGCGACGCCGTCATGGCGCAGCGCTCGATGGACGCGCTCGGCATCGACTACCAGGTGATGTTCCCGACGCCCATGCTGCAGCTCGGCCTCCACCCGAACCCGCAGATGGAGATCGAGCTCGCCTTCGCCTACAACCGCTGGCTGACGCAGGAGGTGCTCACCGGCGACGAACGCGTCACCACGATGATCTACCTGCCGTTCTGCGATGCCGACGCGTCGCTGAAAACGGTCGAGGAATTCGCCGACAAGCCCGGGGTCGTCGGCTTCAACATCACCTCGGTGCGGCACAAGCCGGTCCACCACAACCAGTACATGAAGGTCTACGCGGCGATCCAGGAGACCGGCCTGCCGCTCGGCTTCCACGCCGGACCGACCTGGCATGACGAGTGGACCAGCCAGATCGACCGCTTCATCGGCGTGCACGCGATCTCGTTCGTGCTGTGCAACATGGTGCATCTGACGAACTGGGTGCTGGAGGGGCTGCCGGAGCGATTTCCCAACCTGCCGGTGATCTGGATCGAGAGCGGGCTCGCCTGGGTACCGTTCATGATGCAGCGGCTCGACAGCGAGTACTTCATGCGGTCCTCGGAGGCGCCGCTGCTCAAGCGTCCGCCGAGCGAGTACATCCGCGAGATGTACTACACCTGTCAGCCGATGGAATCGCGCGACCAGCGGCTGCTGCGCGCGACCTTCGAGGCGATCGACGCCGAAACCCAACTGCTCTACGCCTCCGACTGGCCGCACTGGGACTTCGATTCGCCGAGCGTGATCTGGGACCTCCCCTTCCTCGACGAGACGGCCAAGCGGAACATCCTCGGCGGCAACGCCAACCGGCTGTTCAACCTCGCGCCCCAGATCGGAGCCCGCGCCGCCGCCGAATAGGCGCCGCGAGGCCCGCTCCACGCGCGTCATGGTCGGCGAAGGCCGACCATCCACGAGTTTTTCGGGCGGCTGGACAAAAACAAAACGTGGATGGTCGGCCTTCGCCGACCATGACGGAAGGGGAAACCCGCCCGGCAACGCTACAAACTGAAACGGATACGCTCTGGCAGTAACAGGAGGCCGCATGTCCGACCAGGGGGGCAAGCCGCAACTCGTGCGCCCGAACCGCGGCTACGAGGACCTTCGCGAGCTGATCGCCATCTTCGAGGAGATGGGCGAGATCGAGCGGATCGAGGGGGCGGACTGGAAGTTCGAGGTAGGCGCCGTCGCCGAGACCACCGCCGCCGCGAAACCCGGCCGCGCGCCCGCCATCCTGTTCGACAACATCCCCGGCTATCCCGAGGGCTTCCGGATCATGTCGGGCGGCGCCAACGCGTTCCGCCGGCTCGCCGTCGTGCTGGGCCTCGACGAGCCGAGCCACGAGCTCGACCTCGTCAATTCCTACCGCGCGCGCATGCGCGAGGAGTTCGAGGCGATCCCCCCGGTCGAGGTGGCGACCGGACCCGTCCTCGAGAACGTGCTGCGGGACGACGACGTCGACGTGCTCAAGTTCCCGGTGCCCTTCGTGCACGAGCTCGACGGCGGGCGCTATATCGGCACCGAGGACCTGGTCGTGATGCGCGACCCGGACACCGGCTGGGTCAACAGCGCCACCTACCGGGTGATGGTCCACGACGCGAAGACCGTCGCGATCTGGATGTCGCCCGGCAAGCACGGCCGCTTCATCAGCCGGAAATATTTCGACAAGGGCGAGCCCTGCCCGGTGCTGATCTGCTGCGGCCAGGACCCGCTCCTGTTCCTGACCGCGCATCAGGAGATCGACATCGGCACCGACGAGCTCGCCTATGCGGGCGGTTTGCGGGGCCGCGCGATCCCGGTGGTGAAGAGCGAGGTCCACGGCCTGCCGATGCCGGCCCATGCCGAGGTGGTGATCGAAGGCGTGCTGCTGCCCGACGAGACCCGCGAGGAAGGGCCGTTCGGCGAGTTCATGGGCTATTACGCCTCGAACGCCAGCGAGCAGCCGATCGTCCGGGTCGAGCGGATCTATCACCGGAACGACCCGATCCTGACGCTCGCCATCCCGTCGCGCCCGCCGGAGAACTTCACCTTCGCGCGCGCGACGGTGAAGTCGGCGATGATCTGGGAGGAGATCGAGAAGGCGGGCCTGCCGGGCGTCCAAGGCGTCTGGTGCCACGAGGCGGGCGCGGGGCGCCTGTTCAACGTCGTCTCGATCAGGCAGATGTATCCCGGCCACGCGAGCCAGGCGGCGATGCTGGCGGCCAACTGCCACGCGGGGAACTATGCCGGGCGCTGGGTCGTCGTGGTCGACGAGGACATCGACCCCTCCAACATGTTCGACGTGATCTGGGCGATGTCGACCCGCTGCGACCCGCCCGAGGACATCCAGTACATCAAGCGCGCCTGGTCGACCCCGCTCGACCCGCTGCTGCGCGAGCCGCCGTTCCACAACAACCGCGCCATCGTCGACGCCTGCCGCCCGTTCGGCTGGAAGGACGAATTCCCGACGGTCGCCGAGGCGAGCCCCGAGCTGAAGGCCCGGGTGCGCGCCAAGTGGCCGCACCTCTACGGCTGACCCTTCGATAGGGGATCATAAAGACTACTCGATGCGCGGGCTCGGGACGCGGATTTCGGCGCGCC
>JAPPIT010000208.1 GCA_028820505.1 Defluviicoccus sp. | reverse complement strand
TCCAACGGGACGAAGCATGAAACGCCCCGCCGCATAAATCCAGGACCGAATTCTCGTAGCGCGGATAGGAAATTCCGATACTGCGCTGGATTGTCTTCGCCTATGGCATCGATGAATATAAGGCGTTGCGGGGACCGGGCACCGAACTGCGCCCGGCCCCCGCATGCGCATTCAGCAGGAGGTGCCGACATTCAGGATGGTGACTGCGGACACCCACGGACTCACGAGCGTCGCCGAGTCATCCGCCCCATCGCTTCCGCTTCTCAAGGAGAGCTTGACCTGTAACAGTTCGGAACTCTCGGTGACGTCGGTATCGGCGATCGTATTCACCGTGATGGTTTTCTCGGTATCTCCGGACGCGAAATAAAGGGATCCGGATGTGCTCACATAATCGACTCCGGCCGTGGCCACCGAGTTCGGGTTCGGGCTATTTGCGTCGACGGTGGTGTAATCGACGGCTGCCTCACCGTCACCGTCCTTTTCCACGGTCAGGGTCACACTGCTGCCCTCGCACCCGGAATAGCTCCATCGTGAGAAGGAGATCTCGGGGGGATCCGCAGCAGCGCCGGGACCTTCGACGGTCTGGGCAAGTGCGGGCAGGAATGGCGCGGCAACAAGGGCCAGGGCCGCGATAACGAGCATCTTCATCGGTGTTCTCCTCATGCCTGGCTTGGCGGCTCGGATGAACCGGCAAGGCAAATACTCGCATTCGCGTTCCAACGAATCCAAGACCGTTTTTTCATCGCCGCGATGAGAATTTTCAATGGAGCCGCTCGCGGAATTCCCTGGATGAGGGATTGAACCAAGCCGCTTCGCGGAGTTGGTGGCTTGGCGTTCGCTCATTTCTCCGATGACTGGGGCGCTGCTGGCATGTGTGGCGCGCTCCGGATTGCGTCGAACGGCTCAGCGCCCGTCGGCCGCGGGAGGCCGGCATCTTCTCCACCACCAGTGGGTAGCACCGATCTCCGAGACGGTCCGTCGCCGGATCGGTCCGGCCGAACGACCCCACCCCGGAACCGGGATCGGGCGCCTAAATCAGCGAATGCGCGCGGGTCCAAACCGTCATCGACACGGTGGGCAGCGTTTCCCTGATCGTCGGCGGGATCGGGATCATGAACATCGTGCTCGTGTTCGTGGCTGAGCGGCGCGCGGAAATCTCCATCCGCCGCGCGCTCGGCGCAAGGCGCCGCGACATCCAGAGCCAGTTCCTCATCGAAGCCGTCATCCCGACCGTAACCGGCGGCATGCTCGGCATGGCGGCGACCTGGACGACGTGCCGGTTCGCCGGCCGGGACTTCCCGATCTCCAGCCTCTCCGTGGCGAGCGGCCTCGGCACGGCGGCCGCCGCCGGCGCCTCTTCTTCGGCTTCCAGCCCGCCCGCCAGGCCTCGCGGCTCGACCCCATGGCCGGGCTCCGGGGCAAGTAGGCGGCGGCAGGAGCGGCCGGCACCTAAGCAATGGACTTGCACGTTGGGGAATTATTTCCAAAATGCCTTGGAGCGATCGCATGGCTGAACGTACCATGGAACCCGGTCGTGTGCGGCGGACTTCCGTGCGTCCGGTTGGCAGTCCATGGATCGGGAGACGGGAAATGATTCGAATTGCAATGACTTTGGCGGCGGTGTTCGCGCTCTTGCAGCCGGCGGCGGCGCAGACCTTTCTGCCCGCCCCCCCCCCCCGCGATATGGGTCGAGTCGGTCAGCCCGACCAATCTGGGCTGTAAGGCTGAGGCCCGCTTCAGGATCAGAACAAGAAATTGGAATATCGCCACGTCTCAACCGGTCGTCATCACCTCGAGCTCAATGGGCCTGGGAGACCCGCCGGGACCGGGCCCAAGTGTCACTTCCGCCGGATCGACGATTTCAGGCAGCGCGTCTTTCGGCTCGGGTGCAAGAACTTATGGAACCACGGGGACAACAATCAACATACCGCCGGGCAACGCATCTTCAAATATAGTTGTGCCATTCAGGCACACTGGCGATAACGCCGGTCGGGTCCAATTCAAAGTCAAACCCGACGCTGCGAATCGATACAGGGCTGTCTGCACAGCGGGCTGCGGGCACTTTTATTTCCAAGCCTCATGCTAAGCGGTGGCCGGCAAGCCAGTCATTTGCCCGCCGTCGGGCGCAGGCCGGCCGGGCAGGAGGGGTCGTTCGATCTTGAGGATTGACCTGGCTCCGGCGAGCGCGCTCAATCCTCAAGATTTGATTCGACGGAACGCTGCTGCGACGATTCGCTGCCGGCTCATCCAGGCAGCCGGCCGGACAGAGCAGAACAACCCATGAAGATGCTCGGGATTGCGGCCCTGTCGGAGGAAACGCGAGCCGAGGAAGGCGAGGATCTCGTCTTCGACATGACGTTACCTCAGGCGGCATCGACGAATGGAATCGCCTCGGTCGGATCCGTCGTTCGGCCGCCTCCTTGCCGCCTCGGGGCTTGAAGAAGGTGACGTCTCGCCGCGGGATACGAGCCCGCCACGCGACGCCGGACCGTTGTTCCTGGCGGACCGAACGTCCTCTCGACGGGGGCTCCCGGCCGTCGCGAAGGCGCGGTGCCACAGCCCGATCCGCCGCTCGATCCCGCCGATCTCCTCGTCGAGCCGGCCGATCCGTGGGCTAGTACGAAAGCGCGATCGTCGAGTGGATCGGGTCCCGGCCGCGGGTGGGATGCCCGACCGGCCGCTACAAGCTCATCCGTCGCTGGATCCAGCCCCTCCGTTGAGGCGCGTTTCTCGTTGGAAATCGGACAAGGCGTTTTCGTGCAGTGTCCCGCTTCAATTCGTCGATGCGGCGCCCGTGGCATCTACAATCTACAACGGTGGCATCTTCGATGACGGCGGTCTTGGCGCCCGTGAAAACCCAGGTTCCTATCGTCGGTACTTGCTTCCAGCCGGCACTGCAGTACCGGAGGGCATAGGGGGGACATTAGACCCACTGCTCAAGCTTTCTCATCCGGATCGAGAAGGTCTCGTCCCCTTCCTCGTCGTCGTCGCTGAATGTCTCCACCGAAATAGTCAACGGATCGCCGATCTCGGCCGTCACATGATCTCTCCACGAATGGGCCGTCTCATAATCCTCGCCTTGCGTGGCCGTGCCGCCGTCCGTGCGGCGGTGTGCCGGATGTCCTGCAGGCGGTGGCTCCCGAGCTCCACCTCGCCGCAAACCGCTCGCCCGCACGTTGCAAGGCTGTATTCGCCTGGCTTTCAGCGAAGCGAGCGGACGCACGCTTCCAGCGGCGAACGGCCCGCAATACCGATAGAAGGCTGGCGAATCGGATCATGCGTTCCCCGTACCGTTCCACCGGTCCAATGTTCCGGGGCCGGGCGAACGGTAGCGCTTCCCCGGCAGGGAAACGCGGTGTTGTCCAAGTGTCACTTGACTGGCCGCCGAACCCCACGATATCCGGTCCGGGTCATTCTTCCTCTTCATGCCGGAGGAATTCCGGGAAGGTTTCGATACCGAGATCGTCGTCCTGTCCTGACCCGCACGAGGCAGGCTCGAAAAGCGACGGCCCGCGGTCGATGCGCCGGTCGCCGAGCCACAACCGCCGGGCCCGCCGTCTACGGGGTGTTGGGCTCGGTCCCCGCCGGCGCGGGACGCTCCGCGATCCCGTCCCGGGTTTCCGCCAGCACGAGATCGACCACGCGGTCCAACGCGTCGGCCTCGCCGTCGCCTTCCAGACGCCGCAGCCGGTAGAGGTCGAGCTGGCGATCCGCGCCCGTGCCGTCCCGGACGATCGACCGCGCGCGGAGCAGCTCGCTCTCGCAGCCGAGCGCGCGGGCGTCGTCCGCAAGCTCGTCGATGAGCCCGGCAACGTAGTCATCGATGTCGACCCGCCCGCCCTCGCCGCCGGTTGCGCCGAAGAACGAGAACACGCCGTAGCGCTGGGCGATCCACCGGTCCTCCGCGATCATCTCGGTCAGCGGCTCCGGCGGCAGCGCGCCGGCGCGGTCGAGCCGGACCAGCCGGCGGATCAGGCAGGCATAGAGCGCGGCGATGCAGACCGCGTCCTCGATCCGCGTGCACACGTCGCAGATCCGAAGCTCCACCGTCGGATAGGCCCGCGACGGCCGGATGTCCCACCACAGCTCGCTGCTGTCCGCGATGAAGTCGTTACGCCGGTATTCCTCCACCAGCCGGTCGTAATCCGCGAGGGAACGTAGCGCTCCAGGCAGCCCGGTGCGCGGCAGACCGCCCACCAGGCTCAGCCGATAGGACTTGAACCCGGTGTCGTGCCCGCCGTTGAACGGCGACGAGGTCGACAGCGCGTGCAGGAGCGGCAAGTAACGCCTGAGCGCGGTCATCACGCGGATGCGCGCGTCCGCATCGCCGAACCCGGCATGGATGTGCATGCCGCCGATCACGAAGCGCCGCACCCCTTCCTGGAACGTCAACGCGAACCGCTCGTAGCGTTCGCCGGGCGAGATCTCCTGGGCCCGCCACGAGGAAAAAGGATGGGTGGAGGCCGCCATCGCCGCGGCCCCGTGCAATTCCGCCGCGTCCACCGCGATCCGGCGGGTCTCGCGCAGCGCCCGGCGCAGCTCGGCAACCGAGCCGCAGACCCGGGTGTTGGTCTCGATCTGGCAGCGCAGGAACTCCCGCACGACCCTGTGCGGTCCACAGATTCTCTCGCACGCCTCGAATATGCCCTCGTCGGGGTCGGTGAGAAGATCCCGGGTTCCGGGGTCGACCAGGAACAACTCCTCCTCGACCCCCAGCGTGATGGGAATCTCCTCTGCCGCGGCAAGCTCGGTCACGATCTGCTCCGGGGACTTCATTGGACACATGATCGGCGCGGTGCCATTCGGCCGGCGCGTCGGGATCGGCTGCCGTTATAGCTCCGGCAGGGGTTCTCCGCACCACACAGGCGGGTCAGGATGAATTTCATCGCGGA
Organism: Defluviicoccus sp.; assembly: GCA_028820505.1. Classification (GTDB taxonomy): domain Bacteria; phylum Pseudomonadota; class Alphaproteobacteria; order MPNO01; family MPNO01; genus MPNO01. Next base: position 34,094 of record JAPPIT010000208.1, on the reverse strand, counting down.
GACGAGCAGTCCCTTGCGCACCGGCTATCCGGGTTTCCCGATCGCGCGTTCAAATTTCGAGTATATCGCCGATGACCTGTCCGATGCGTTCAGCGGCCTGCTCGATTTCACGGTCCCCGAGGTGGGCGTATCGGAGCGTCATTCCGACGCTGGAGTGCCCCAGCAGGCGGGAGACGACCGGCACCGGGACGCCGTTCATCACCGCATGGCTGGCATGGGTGTGCCTGAGATCGTGCAGGCGGCAATCCTCGATGCCGGCCTCCCTGCGCACCCGGTACCAGAGCCCGATGTCGGGCCCTCTCGGCCGCGACGGGTCGCGGGGCGAGGGGAACACGAACGGGCTTTCTCCCCGGGGCTGGCGTTCGAGAATGGCCCGCGCCCGCGCGTTGAGCGGAACCGTCCTCGGCCCGGTCTTGGCGTCGCCGAGCGCGATTGTGTCGCCCCGCACCTCGGCCCAGCGCAGCCGGACGATCTCGTTCCTGCGGCACCCGGTGAGCAGCAACAGCCGGACGATGTCGGCTTGCGCCCGGCACCCTCTCCCGTCCTCCGCGTCGAGGGCCCGGTGAAGGCGGGCGATTTCCTTGCTGGACAGGAAGCGGGTGAGCTTCGGCCGTCGGTTGGGCCTGATGCCGCCGGCGGGGTTGGCGTCGAGATGGCCGCGGGCGATGGCGAAGTTGAAGATCTGCCGCAGCAGCCTGAGCGCGTTGTTGGCGTTGCCGGGGGCGGTGCGGCTCCATGTGTCGAACCGGCTCCTGACCTCGGCGGGGGTGATGCGGTCGAGCTGCTTCTCCCCGAAGGCGGGAAGCAGTCGGGCGTCGAGCAGCCAGCGATAGGTCTTCCTGGTGGCGGGTTTGCAGCGCTCGAAATGCGCCACCTTCCATTCGCCCTCGATGAACTCGTGGAACAGGGGTACGGCCCGCGCCGGGCGGGCGGGCTCCGCCGTCTCCGGGCACGCCCGCCGTCCATGACATGCCCGCCGCGCTTCCTCGACGGTCATGGTCGACACCGGCCCGAGCGAGGCGCGTCTGGATGTTCCCCCCGCATCCTCCAGCATGACCCAGGTCATCCCGCCGGTCGGCCGCACCCGCACCCCGAGCCCGGGCACGCTCCTGTCCCAGACGGTATATTCCCGCGCGCGGGACCGCAGACGCGCGACCGCCGCATCTGTGAGCCTGCTCCGTTCCCTTGCCGGCATGGTTCAGCCCCCGAGCACGTTGCCGAGTTTCTCGGCGGCCTCTCTCGCCATCGCGTCGGCGGGATGGGTGTATTTGAGGGTGGTCTCCGGATCGGCGTGACCGAGCAGCCGGCCGATGGCGAGCACGGTCTCGCCCTGTCTCAGCGCGATGCTGGCATGGGTATGACGGAGATCGTGAAGACGGATATCCTCGATGCCGGCCTCGGCGCGGACCTCCCACCAGAAGCGGTTGAGCCAGTGCTCGCTGCGCGGCCTGTCTCCCCGTGGCGACGGGAAGACCCAGCGGCCGGTCCGCTCCAGCCCGTCCAGGACATTCCGGGCTGGGGTCGACAGCCACACCGTCCGGGGTCCGGCCTTGCCGTCGCGGATGAACAGGTTACCCTCGTGGTAGTCGGACCAGCGCAGCGTCAGGATCTCGCCCTTGCGGCACCCGGTCAGCAGAAGAAGGCGGATGACGGCGACCTGTCGGGGGTATCGCAAGGCATGATCCGACAGGACCCCGGACAGTCGTCGTATCTCGTCGTCCGACAGGAACCGCTCGCGACCCTTGCGGCGGTATCGCCTGATGCCCCGGCAGGGGTTCGACCCCTCGGGCCGCAGCCCCATCCGCTCCGCCTCGCGCATGATCACCGACAGCACCGGCATCGAGCGGTCGGCGGCGACCGGGGTGGCGGCGAGCGAAGCGAACCAGCCGCGCACCTCGCGGGCGTCGATCTCGGCGACGGGTCGTCCCGCGAAACGCGGCAAGAGCTGCTTCTTGAGGTAGCCCCGGTTCACCTCCAGCGTGCTCGGCTTCCAGAGCCGCTCGTACTGGCGGAACACGGTCTCGGCGACGGCCTCGAAGAGGGTCTCCTCGGGCCGGGGCGGCATGGGCTCTCCCCTCTTGATCGCGGCCAGCATCTCCGTCGCGCGGGCACGCGCTTCGGTGACATCGATCTCGCCGAAATCGCCGACTGTCTTCCAGACGCGCTCTCCCCAGTGCTGGCAGTGGACGAAGAAGTGCTTCCTCCCCGCGGGCGTCACCCGGACGCCGAAGCCCCTGAGCTTCGCGTCGCGGATGTCGTAGGGGGTCTTGCGTGGAACGAGCGCCCCGATTCGGGCGTCGGTGAGGTTGGTTCTGGCCAAGTTCGCTTCTCCCGGTTTCAGTTGCACCGGGGAAGCAACGGTTGCGCGTTCCGTTCCCCAGTTGCAGATTCGAGGGAGAAAAAACGACCCTATATCAATCGGTTAGCACCTCAGGTGCGCTCCAGGGTGTGCGCGTCGATCGCCGAAATCGAACAGAGCCTGAAGGAGACGCGGCGCTGCGCGATCGAAGCCGCCCGTGCGCACGGTGCACGCGTCATCGCGTCCTCCACCCATCCCTGGGCGCGGTGGCAGGACCAGAAGGTGACGGAGAAGGAGCGTTACCAGCGCGCCGAGATCGACTACCAGGACAGCGTGCGGCAGTTCTTCATCGGTGGGATGCACATCCATGCCGGCTTCGGTGAGGACGACCGCAGGGTAGAGGTAATGCACGCGTTGCGCGGCTATCTGGCGGTGTTTCTCGCGCTCTCGTGCTCGTCGCCCTTTTATGGGGGGCGGTTGACCGGGCTCAAGTCCTACCGCCAAATGGCGATCGGGGCGCTGCCCCGCACCGGAACGCCGCCGCCGATGCGCACGCGCGGCGAATACGACGCCATTGTCGAACGCTATCGCGCGATCGAGGCGATCACCGATGGGACCGAGTTGTGGTGGGACATCCGCCCGTCGGCGAACTACGCCACGATCGAGCTCCGGATTTGCGACATCTGCCCGCGGATCGAGGACGCGGTGGCGGTCGCTGCCCTCTATGCCTGCCTCATACGCCATCTGGACGCGCGGCTGGATGCCGGAGAAAGGCTCGACGAGTTGTCGCCCGAATCGGTCGAAGAGGGGCGCTGGATCGCGCAGCGCTACGGCACTTTCGCTTTCCTCCCGCACCCGAACGGAAGCGGCGGCCGGATCGACGTCGCGGAGCTGGTGGACGAACTCGTCACGGCGCTCCGTGAGGATGCGCGGGCGGTCGGATGCGAAGTGCAACTCGCGCGGATTCCGCGGATCATCGCGGAAGGGAACAGCGCGGATCGGCAGGAGGACGTCTATCGGCAGGCCATGCTCGACGGCGCGGACAGCCCTGAAGCGTTGCGGGCGGTGGTCGATTCCGTCATTGCCGAGACCGAGCGGGACGACACGAACGCGTCGACATCAGCGGGCGTATAGCGGTTCCATGCAGGGCAAGACCTGTCTGATCACGGGTGCCAACGCCGGTATCGGCAAGGCCGCGGCGATCGGCCTCGCGCGGCAGGGCGCGCGCGTCGTGCTGCTGTGCCGCAGCGAAGCCCGCGGCCGCGCGGCCATGGACGAGATAGCGCGGCGCAGCGGCAACGGGTCGCTCGATCTCCTGATTGCCGACCTCGCTTCCCAGAGGCAGGTCCGCGAGGCGGCGGAAGAGTACCTGCAACGGTTCGACCGCCTCGACGTGCTGCTCAACAACGCGGCCGTGCTCGCGTGGCGGGAACGCCGTCTGAACGAGGACGGGCTCGAGATGACCTTCGCGGTCAACCATCTCGCGCCGTTCCTGCTCACCGGCCTGCTGCTGGACCGGCTCAAGGAATGCGCGCCCGCGCGCGTCGTCACCGTCGCGTCCGGGGCGCACCGGAAGGCCGAGCTCGACTTCGACGATTTGCAGAACGAGCGCGACTATTCGCCCTTCGAGGCCTACAGCCGGTCGAAGCTGGCGAATGTGTATTTCACCTATGAGCTTGCGCGCCGTCTCGAAGGAACGGGCGTTACCGCCAATTGCCTGCATCCCGGGGTGGTCTCGACGGCTCTGTTCCGCGAGATGAGGCCGTGGCAGCGCGTGCTCTTGTGGCTGGGACGCCCGTTCCTGCTGAAACCGGAGGCCGGTGCCGACACCGCAGTTTACCTCGCCGGCGCCCCCGAGGTGGAAGGCGTGACCGGGAAATATTTCGAGAAGCGGGAGGAGGTCCGCTCGTCGCCGGTATCGTACGACACGGGCGCGGCGCGGCGCTTCTGGGATGTGAGCGAGTCGTTGACGGCGCCGTCGACAGGGTAGGCGGGGCGACCGCGTTTCCCGACGGTCGGTCGCTCCGCACAGGCAAGCTCAAAAACCGCGCCGGAATATTCCCGGTTCAGCGGTCCGACTGTGCGTGCGCCTCGACCAGCCATAGGCTCTTGTCGATGTCGCGCGAGACGCCGACGAACAGGTCCTCGGTGTCCGCGTCGCCGACCTCTCCCGCCGCGGGGATGGCCGCGCGGACACCCTTGCCGAACGCCGCGAGCGCGGTGCTTGCCGCGTCCACGTGCGCGCTGCCCGAGCGGATGTCGAGCGGGTATTGCGGCAGGGTCGACGCCGAGGCCGCCACCGCCGCCGTTCCCCGTGCGGTTCCGCCGAGCGCCGTAATGCGTTCCGCGATGTCGTCGACATGGACCTGCACGGCGTTGTGGACGGTATCGAACAGCTCGTGCAGCGCGATGAACGCGGGACCCTTGACGTTCCAGTGGGCCTGTTTCATCTGGCCTGCGAGATCGACGGCGTCGGCGAGCCTGGCGTTGAGGAGGTCGACCATCGCCGCGCGGGCGTTGTCGGGAATGTCGATCCTGGTGGGGTGCAGTGTCTGCGACATGGCGATCCTGCCTTTATTTTAGAACTATTCTAAATTTGGTATCTGAACCGGTGGAATCAAGGGGCGGGCGACAACTTTGCCGCGCCGTCGAGGCTCGACCGGCGTCAGGCCGCGATGGACGCCTCGACGTCGGTTCCGTTGAACGACAGCCCGTCTTCGCCCCGGCCGATCCGCACCGTTTCCCCGTCCTTGACCCTGCCTTCCAGGATCAGCGTCGCGAGCGGGTTCTGCAGGCTGCGCTGGATGACCCGCTTGAGCGGGCGGGCACCGTAGGCGGGATCGTAGCCCTGCTCGGCGAGCCATGCCCTGGCGTCGTCGGAGATGTCGAGCGCGATCTTGCGGTCCTCCAGAAGGGTCCCGAGCCGCCCCAGCTGGATGTCCACGATCGCCGCCATGTGACCGCGTTCCAGCCGCCGGAAGAGCAGGATCTCGTCCAGCCGGTTGAGAAACTCGGGACGGAAGGCGGCGCGCACGATCTCCATCACGGCGTCGCGCATGTCGGCCGTGTCCTCGTTCTCCGGCTGCTCGGCGAGCAATTCGCTTCCGAGATTGGAGGTGAGCACGATCAGCGTGTTGCGGAAATCCACCTGCCGCCCGTGCCCGTCGGTCAGCCGTCCCTCGTCAAGCACCTGCAAGAGGACGTTGAAGACATCGGAATGGGCTTTCTCGACCTCGTCGAACAGCACCACCTGGTATGGCCGGCGGCGCACCGCTTCCGTTAGCGATCCTCCTTCCTCGTAGCCGACATAACCCGGCGGGGCGCCGATCAGGCGGGCGACGGAATGCTTTTCCATGAACTCCGACATATCGATGCGGACCATCGCCGCTTCGTCGTCGAACAGGAATTCCGCCAGCGCCTTGGTGAGCTCGGTCTTGCCCACCCCGGTCGGGCCCAGGAACATGAACGAGCCCAGCGGTCGGTTGGGATCCTGGAGCCCGGCGCGGGCGCGCCGGACGGCGTCGGCGATCGTCGAGACGGCGTCGTCCTGGCCGATCACCCGGCGGCCCAGGGTCTCCTCCATCGCGAGCAGGCGGTCGCGCTCTCCTTCCAGCATCTTGTCGACCGGGATCCCGGTCCAGCGGGACACCACCGAGGCGATGTCGCCGTCGGTGACTTCCTCCTTGAGCATCCGCCTGCCGCCGCTCCCGGGCTCTTCCTCGGCTTCGGCGAGGCTCCGTTCCAGCTCTGGAATGAGTCCGTAAGCGAGCTCGCCCGCGCGCGCGAGGTCGCCGGTGCGCTGCGCCGCTTCCAGCTCCGAGCGCGCCTGGTCCAGCCGTTCCTTGATCTTCTGGCTTTCCGAGATCTTGTCCTTCTCGCGGGTCCAGAGAGCGGTCAACTCCGTCGCCTGCTCCTCGAGATCCGCGAGTTCGCGTTCCAATGCTTCCAGTCTCTCGCGCGCCGCGTCGTCGTTTTCCTTGCCGAGGGCCTCGCGCTCGATCTTGAGTTGGATGATGCGCCGGTCGAGCTCGTCGATTTCCTCGGGCTTGGAATCGACCGTCATGCGGAGGCGGGAGGAGGCCTCGTCGACGAGGTCGATCGCCTTGTCCGGCAGGAACCGCTCCGTGATGTACCGGTTGGCGAGGGTCGCCGCGGCGACGATGGCGCCGTCGGTGATCCGGATGCCGTGATGGAGCTCGTATTTCTCCTTGAGCCCGCGCAGGATCGAGATCGTATCGGCGACCGTGGGTTCGGTGACGAAGACCGACTGGAAGCGCCTCGCGAGCGCCGCATCCTTCTCGATGTGCTTGCGGTGCTCGTCGAGCGTGGTCGCGCCGATGCAATGGAGCTCGCCGCGCGAAAGCATCGGCTTGAGCATGTTGGAGGCGTCCATCGCCCCCTCCGCCGCGCCGGCTCCGACGAGCGTGTGTAGTTCGTCGATGAACACGACGATGTCGCCTTCCGCCGCCTTTATCTCTTCCAGCACCGCCTTCAGCCGTTCCTCGAACTCGCCCCGATATTTGGCGCCGGCGACCATCGCGCCGAGATCGAGCGCCATCAGCCGCTTGCCGCGGAGCGGTTCGGGCACGTCGCCGTTGACGATGCGCTGGGCGAGGCCCTCGACGATCGCCGTCTTGCCGACGCCGGGTTCGCCGATCAGGACCGGGTTGTTCTTGGTACGCCTGGCCAGGACCTGGATGGTGCGGCGGATTTCCTCGTCGCGCCCGATCACCGGGTCCAGCTTGCCGGACTCGGCCCGTTCCGTCAGGTCGGTGGCATACCGCTTGAGCGCATCGTATGCCTGTTCCGCGCTTGCGGTGTCCGCCGTGCGACCCTTGCGCAGCGCCTCGATGGCGGCGTTGAGAGACTGCGGAGTCACGCCGCTCACCTTCAGGATGTCGGCCGCTTCCGAGCCCTTCGCGAGGGTGGCGCCGAGCAGCAGGCGCTCGACGGTGACGTAAACGTCGCCCGCCTTCTCCGCGGCCTCCTGCGCCGCCGTCAGCAGCCGCGAGGCCTCGTTGGTCATGTAGAGCTGGCCGTTGCCGCCTTCGACCCTTGGCTGTTTGTCGAGGGCCGTCTCGGTGCGCTCGAGCGCCGCTCCGGGATCGCCCCCGGCGGCCCGGATCAGCCCCGCGCACAGGCCCTCGCGGTCTTCCAGGAGAACCTTGAGAATATGTTCGGGCGTCAGGCGTTGATGGTGGCGGGAGACGGCGTGGGCCTGGGCCGCTTGCACGACGCCGCGCGCCCGCTCCGTGTAACGGTCGAAATCCATGTTCTGCAACTCCGATCGCAGACATTGCATCGGGTGCCCCCTGAGTCAGGCGGGCGATCGAGCGAACCCGTTGGGCGCCCGCTCGACACTCGATATATGGAAATCGCCGGCGGGCCTCGCAAGACCCGCGACTCTTCCGGAGGGGAGAGGAGCCGCGCTCCTGTAGCGCGCGGCCGTCCGCCGCTATTCCTGGGTCTGCGGCTCCGGCGCGGGGCTTTCCTGGGGAGGATTGGCGGGCAGACCGTTCTGCGCCGGCTGTTCGGGAGGCGGTGTGCCGCCGTTGGCGGCGACTTCGATCGGCTGCTGCGGCGCGCCGCCGTTGCCCTCCGCCCGCTGCTCGTATTGCTGGTTCTGCCGATGGCCCTGGGCGTTACGGTCTTCGCCTCCGCCGTTGGCGGTCATTACCCGATAATAGTGCTCGGCGTGCTGAAAATAGCTTTCCGCGGTGATGCGGTCGCCCACGGACGAGGCGTCGCGGGCGAGCGCCAGATATTTCTCGACCACCTGCTGGGCGTTACCCCGAACCTTTACTTCGGGACCGTTGCTTTCGAACGTCTGTGACCGTGGATGCGTGTTCTTGCGTCCTGTGCGGCCGCGCAGGCGCTTCGGATTCGATCCTTGTCTCATGGGTCCCACTTCTCTGTTCAGCCCAGCTTGTATCCCGTCTCCGACCGTCGCGCCCGGCCACGCTTGGCGGCGGCGTCTATCGACGCGGAGGACGTGCTGTTGGGGTGCGCCTTGTTTCGGCCTTCGGTCCTGAGCCCTTGGCTTGCCGCTTTGCCCCTTCGTCAGGCTAGACCGCGAGCCCCCTACTTCCAACCATTATCTTTCTGATCCCGATCGGATCAACCCCGGCGTATGAAGCCGAGACAGCGGACGATACCGCTCAGATCGGCCTTGCGCGCGAATCGCGCAAGGCCTTCCGCCGCCATGATCGTTTCGACCGGCCTTTCCTGCCCCGATCCGATTTCGAGGAAAGCGGCGCCGCCCGGCGCCAGCCGGCCGGCAATCGCCGGGGCGAGCCGCCGATAGGCGTCCAGGCCGTCCGCGCCGCCGTCCAGCGCCGCCCTCGGCTCCCAGAGCGAGACTTCGGGTTCGAGCCCGCCGATTTCCGAGGAAGGGATATAGGGAGGATTGCTGAGAATCAGTTCGAATTGTCCCTCGATATCGGCATCCCAATCGGTACGGCGAAAGGACGCACGCCGCGAAAGACCGTGTCGGGCGGCATTTTGCGCGGCCGCGGCGACCGCCGCCTCCGCGATGTCGGTACCCACACCGGTGGCCCGCGGCAGTTCGCTCAGGACCGAGAGCAGGAGGCATCCGGTTCCCGTTCCGAGGTCGAGCACGCGAAGCGGCTCCGACCGGTTGCCGCACCAGGCGAGCGCGGCGTCGACGACCGCCTCGCTGTCGGGGCGGGGGTCCAGCGTGTCCGGCACGAGCGAGAAACCGAGGCTCCAGAATTCCCGTTCGCCCAGGATTCGCGACACCGGCTTGCGTCCGGCGCGGCGTTCCACAAGGGTCAGGAAACGGTCCGCCGAGGCTATCGGCACCGGTCCGTCGGGATCGCGGATCGACGCTTCCGCGGATCGGTCGAGAACCGCCCGAAGCAGAAGCCGCGCGTCGGCGCGCGGCGAGGGGACGCCCGCGGCCCGCAGCCTTTCTCCCGCATCGCGAAGCAGGGCTTCGACCGTCCGGCTCAAGAGAGTTCGGCGAGGCGCTCGGCCTGGTCGTGGGTCGTGAGCGCGTCGATGACCTCGTCCAATCCTTCCCCGGCGAGGATACGGTCGAGCTTGTGAAGGGTGAGATTGATCCGGTGATCGGTGACCCGGCCCTGGGGAAAGTTGTAGGTCCGAATCCTCTCCGAGCGGTCGCCCGAGCCGACCTGGGACCTGCGGTCGGCCGCGCGCTCGGCATCGCGCGCGGCACGCTCCGCCTGGTAGAGCCGCGCGCGCAGCACCTTCATGGCCTTGGCGCGGTTCTTGTGCTGCGATTTCTCGTCCTGCTGCGAGACCACGATCCCCGTCGGGATGTGGGTGATGCGCACGGCGCTGTCGGTGGTGTTGACCGACTGGCCGCCCGGCCCCGACGCCCGGAAAACGTCGATCCGGAGATCGCGCTCGTCGATCGTGACGTCGACCTCTTCCGCCTCCGGCAGCACGGCGACGGTCGCCGCCGAGGTGTGGATGCGGCCGCTCGATTCGGTCTCGGGCACGCGTTGCACCCTGTGCACGCCCGATTCGAACTTGAGCCGGGCGAACACGCCGGTTCCCGAAATCTCGGCGATCGCCTCCTTGAATCCGCCGATCCCGGTTTCCGTCGCCTGCATCAGCGCGAGCCGCCAGCCGTGGACCTCCGAATAGCGCTGATACATGCGAAACAGATCGGCCGCGAACAGCGCCGCCTCGTCCCCTCCCGTGCCGGCCCGGATTTCCAGGATGGCGTTCTTTTCGTCCGCGGCGTCCTTCGGCAGGAGCAACACCTTCAACCGGTGCTCGTGCCGGGCGACGGCCTCCTGCACTTCCGGAAGTTCCTCCTGCGCAAGCGCGCGCATTTCGGCGTCCCCGTCCTCGTCGTCCAGCAGCTCCCGGAGCCCTTCCGCCTCACGTTCCGCTGCGCGCAGCGCCTGGATCGCCTCGACGACGGGGGTCAGGTCGGCGTATTCCTTGGAGGCGCGGACGAAGGCCTGCGTGTCCCCGAAGTCCTGGCCGCTCATCTGCGCCGCCAGCTCCTCGTGGCGCCGCAGCAGCTTGTCCAGTTTTTCGTGCATGCTCACCCGCCGAACCGCTCCCTCACGAAAACAGCGCCAGCCGGTCGGCCAGGGCGGACAAAGCGACCTCTTCCTGGTCGCCGCTATCGAGGTCGCGCACCGTCGCCACGTCCCGCGCGAGCTCGTCTTCGCCGAGGATGACCGCCGCGCGCGCGTCGAGACGATCCGCACGGCTCAACCGCCGTTTCAGGTTGCCCCGGTAGCCGAGCTCGATGACCAGTCCCGCGCGCCGCAGCCTGTCGGCGAGGGCGAGGGTCTCGGCCTCCGCCTCCGGGCCCACGGGAACCAGCGCGATCGGCCGCGGCGGCGGGTCCGGTTCGTCCGCCAGCATCGACAGGCGCTCTATGCCGCCGGCCCAGCCGATGCCGGCCGTCTGGGGTCCGCCCATCTGGGCGACCAGCCCGTCATAGCGTCCGCCGGCGATAACCGCGCCCTGGGCGCCGAGCGCATCGGTGGTGAACTCGAATGCCGTATGGCAGTAATAGTCGAGTCCGCGAACCAGACGCGGGTTCAGCGTATAGGCGATCCCCAGCCGGTCGAGCCCGGCGCGGACGGAAGCGAAGAAATCCGCCGACTGGTCATCCAGGCTGTCGCCGAGCAGAGGCGCTTCCGCGACGACCGCGCGATCTCCCGGGTTTTTCGAATCGAGGATCCGAAGCGGGTTGCGCGCGAGTCTCGAAACGCTGTCCTCGGACAGCTCCGCCCGCCGGGCTTCCAGGTAGTCGACCAGCACACCGCGATAGGCTTCGCGGCTCCCCGTATTGCCGAGCGTGTTGAGTTCCAGCACCGTCTGCCCGGCGACGCCGAGCTCTTCCAGAATCGCGGCGCCCAGCGCGATGACCTCGACGTCGCCGACAGGTTCTCCGACGCCGAGCAACTCGACGCCGATCTGGTGGAACTGGCGCAGCCGTCCCTTCTGGGGCCTCTCGTGGCGGAACATCGGCCCGGCATAGAAGTATTTGAGCGGCATCCGCTGGGCGAGACCGCCCGAGATGACGGCACGGGCCACGCCCGCGGTTCCTTCGGGACGCAGCGTCACCTCGGCGCCGCTGCGGTCGGTGAAGGTGTACATCTCCTTGGTCACTATGTCCGACGTGTCGCCCAGCGTGCGCTTGAAGACCTCGGAAAACTCGAAGATCGGCGTCGCCATCTCGTGATAGCCGTAACGGCCCGCGACCGTCCGCGCGGCATCGGCAACGCGACGGAAGGCGCGCGCCCGGTCGGGCAGGAGATCGTGCGTGCCGCGAACCGGCTGGAGCTTGGACATGTCGACCTTCGGCGGCTAGACCCGGCCGGCGCGCGGCGGGGAGAATTCGTTTGTTCGCGCAGTCATCCGCAGCGTCCCGCGCTCTTGAACGCGCGGGTTATAGCGCAATTGAGTGAGCGGCGAAAACGCGGCTCCGCCGCGAACCCGGTCAAGGATTGGCGCGGCCCCGGAGGCTGTCGGGATCGAGAGCGATGTCGCGTACGACCGCACCCGGCGGGCCGAGCCGCGGGATCGCCTCGCCGTCGACCACGATCTCAAGGCCTCCCGCATTTCCCGTGACCATCTTGAGCCCCGGCCGTTCGGGGACGGAATAGCTTTGTCCTTGGCGCAGCAAGCCCGAATACACCAGCGACGCATCGTCCGTACGGATCTCGATCCAGCTCTCCGTCGCCGCGCGGAGCACGATACGCGAAGCCGCGGCTTCTTCCTGGACGTCGGCGGCCGACGTTTCCCGCGTCGTGCCGGGGACTTCCCCAACGGGTCGGGCGGGTGCGGGGAGAGTCGTCGCGGCGATCTCGACGGGCGGGTCGGCTTCGTTCTCCTCCTGGACAGGCTGGACAGGCGGGGTCCGCGTCCCGCCGTCTTCCGGGGGCGCGTCGGCGGGCGGCCCGGCAACGGGCTCCGCGGGAGGCGATTCTGAAGCGGTTTCCGAAGGAGCCGGCTCTGCGACGGGTTCCGCAGGACGCGCCTCCGCGGTCGGCGTCGCGGGAGGCGCTTCGTCGGTCGGGTCCGGGGCGGTTGTCTCGGCAACGGGTTCGGCAGGAGGCGGCGCGTCGCTCGGCTCCACAGGACGCGTCGACGATTCCGGCGCGGAGGAGGCCGCCGGCACGGTCTCCCCGCCGCTCTGGACATTTCCGTCGCGGATTTTCGGTTCGGGCGTCGGAGACGCGGAACCGGGGGCAGGCCTGGACGGCGGTACGACCGTGGCAGGATTCTTTTCGGCGGGCTCGTCGTCCAGCAGACCGGCCAGCCGGTCCGGCAGCGCCGCGACCCTTTCCACCGGATCTCCATCGGTGTTGGAGACGAAGTACCAAACGCCGTAGACCGCGATGGCGAGCAGCGCCGCCAGCAGGAAAATCGACCGGGTAGGCAGATGACCTTCGTCGATGGGGGAGAACATCTGAAGAGGATCCCGGTCCCCCGACGCGTCACGCGCCTCCTTGAGGTCCTCTGCCAGACCGTCCCCGTCGAGCCCCAGATAGTTGCCATAGGCGCGCAGGAAGCCGGTCTGATATGCGACGCCCGGCAGGTCCTCCAGACGTCCTTCCTCGATGGCCAGCAGATAGGTGTGTCGGATGCGCAGGTCGCGCGCTACATCCGGCAGGCTCCGGCGAAGCAGGATCCGGGCCTCGCGCAGGCTCGCGCCCACTTCGACGGCATCGTACCTGCCCGCGAAGGCGTCGCTATCCGGCGCGCGCTTGGGTCTGTTGATCGGCTCGGCCCCCCTGATGGCCGTCCGGGCCGTCCCTGTGTAAAGCCTGAATATAGGGTTAACCCGTGCTCATGGAAGCCAAGCTTTTCCTATGGCGGGACGCCTTGGATCAGTGTTCGCCTAACTCGATCCGATGGTCGATCGCGTAATCCCGCAGCCGCTCCCTGATGCTGTGATCCGGCAGACTCAACAGCGTATTTACGAAACCGGCCAGTGCGCGCACGTCCAGCCCGCAGATCATCGTTTTCACCGCCCCCACGGTGCCCGCGGGTGCGGACAGGTTGCGAAACCCGATGCCGATCAATGCCATCGCCTCGATCGGCCGCCCGGCCATCTCGCCGCACAGCGACAGCTCGACATCCCGCTCCCCGCAACGTCGGACCAGACTTTCCAGCACCGAGAGCAGACCCGGGGAAAGCACGTCGTAGCGGTCCGCGACCCGCGGATTGCCGCGGTCCACGGCGAACAAGAACTGGAACAGGTCGTTGCTGCCGACGGAGAGGAAATCGACCTCGGGCAGCAGCGAGTCGAGCTGCCACATCAGGCTGGGAACTTCCAGCATGGCGCCCACTTCGAGCGGTTCCGGCATGGGTCGGCCGCGGCGCCGCGCCCGGTTCATTTCCATGTCCAGGATCGAACGGGCGGCCTGGAACTCCGCGACTTCCGCGATCATGGGGAACATCACGCTGAGCGGTCGTCCGTCGCAGGCGACGATGAGGGCGCGGAGCTGCTGGCGCAGCATGCTCGGCCGGTCCAGCGCGACCCGGATCGACCGCCAGCCCATGGCGGGATTTTGGTCGACGGATTCGCGGAAATAGGGCAGTTGCTTGTCGCCGCCGATATCCAGGGTGCGGAACTTGACGGGCCTTCCCGCGGCGCCCTCGAGCACGCGGCGGTAGAGGTCGGTTTGGGCGTCGACGCTCGGAAACTCCGAATGGACCATGAAAGGGATTTCCGTGCGGTAGAGCCCGATTCCGTCCGCCCCGCTCGCGTCGAGCGACTGGAGATCCATCAGGAGACCGGCGTTGATGTTGAGGCTGATCTCCACCCCGTCGCGCGTGACGGCGGGCTCGTCGCGCTGCGCGCTGTAGGCGGCGAGACGCCGCTGGCGCTCGGAAAAATGCTCGGACACCATCTGCTGGATATCCTCGCCCGGCCGGACGTAAACTTGGGAATGGTCGCCGTCGACGATCACCGGATCCATCGGGTCGACCTGCGACAGGGCGTCCTTGACCCGGCCGACCACCGGGATGTCGAGCGCACGAGCGACTATCGCGACGTGCGAATTGGACGAGCCTTCCTCGAGGATGAGCGCCTTCAGTCGCTTCCCTGCATAGTCGAGAAGCTCGGCCGGACCGATCGAGTGAGCGACGAGCACCACCGATTCCGGCTGCTCCCCGAGCTCGGCGGGGCGAACCTCTCCCGAAAGGTGATGTAGCAGCCTGTACGCGAGATCCTCCAGATCCGCCATCCGTTCCGCCAGATAGGGGTCGGTGATCTGGCGCATCCTCGCCCGGGTATCGTCGAGAACCTTCTGGACCGCGGCCTCGGCGGTCAGGCCTCCGTCGATCGCCTCGCGGATCCGCCGCAGCCATCCCCGGTCCTCCGCGAACTTGCGGTACGCTTCCAGCACGTCGCGATGCTCTCCCGGCCGGCCCAACGCGTCGTGCGTCAACATGTCGTCGAGTTCGCTGTGCATCGAGGACAGCGCCTCGGCCAGCCGCCGGTGCTCGGTATCGGCGTCGTCGGCAAGGAGTTGGGGAACCGCGACCCGCGGGGTGTGATGGACCGCCTCGCCCATGGCGAGGCCCTCGTTGATCCTGACCCCCTCCAGGCGTATGGCGAGGATCGCGTTGCCTTGCGCCGGCGCGGTCTCGATCGGGCTGACCAGCCCGCCCGAGGCGATCAGCTCGGCGATGATGACGGCGATCACCTCGAGCGTTTCGACCTCTTCTTCGGTGTAATGCCTCTGGGCCCGGTTCTGGACCACCAGCACGCCCCGCACCCGTCCGCCGCGGAGCACCGGCACGCCCAGGAGAGAGTGGTAAATCTCTTCCCCGGTCTCCGGCCGGTAGCTGAACAGCGGGTGGCTCTGGGCGTCCGGCAGGTTGAGGGGGCGCGCGCGCGCCGCAACCTCGCCCACGAGCCCTTCGCCGACCCTGAGGCGGGTGCGGTGCACCGCCGACGGGTTGAGGCCTTCCGTCGCGAACAACTCCAGCAGCTCGCCCGCGCGCATCACGTAGACCGAGCACACTTCGGCGACCATCTCGGCCGCGATCACCTTGACGATCCGGTCGAGGCGCTCCTGCGCCGAGCCGTCGCCGGCCATGATCGTCCGGAGGCTCCGGAGCGCTTGGCGATGACCGCCGATGCCTGTCTGCACCATTGCGGTCACTCCGGCAGTCCGGCCCTCGCCTCGACGGCCGCGAGCGCCTGTTCGAAGAGTTCGCGGATGATTTCCGCGGTCGGTTGTTCGCTGACGACCATGCCGACGCTTTGTCCTGCCATCAGGGATCCGGACTCGACGTCGCCGTCGATGACCGCGCGCCGCAGCGCGCCGGCCCAGAAATGCTCGATTTCGAGCTGTGCCTCGTCCTGTGCCATCTCCCCCGCGCGGACCTTGGCGATCACCCGTCTCTGGGTCTCGATGAATTCCTGCGTGCCCCTGTTCTGAAGCGCGCGGACGGGCGTCACCGGGAAGTCGGGATCGATTTGCACCGAGGTCACGGCATCGCGCGCGTTGGCGCGGATGAAGGCGCGCTTGAAGTCGGGATGGGCTATCGACTCGGTCGCGCAGACGAACCGGGTGCCGAGCTGGCAGCCCGAGGCGCCGAGCTCCAGATATCCCAGGATCGCATCGCCGCGTCCGATCCCGCCCGCGACGAACACCGGCACCTGGTCCATGTTGGGCAGAATCTCCTGCGCGAGCACGCTGGTCGCCACCGGCCCGACATGACCGCCCGCCTCGGCGCCCTCGATGACGATCGCATCCGCGCCCAGCCGCACCAGCCGGCGTGCGACCGCCAGCGTGGGCGCGAAGCACAGAACCCGCGCGCCGCTCCCCCTGATCCGCTTGATCGCCGTGGCAGGCGGCAGCCCGCCGGCCAGGATGACATGCGCGACCCGGTGGTCGGCGCAGACGTCGATCAGCGTATCGAGCTCGGGATGGAGGGTGATCAGATTGACGCCGTAGGGTTGCGACGTGAGGCCGTCCGTGGCCGCGATCTCGCCGCTCAGCAGGTCGGGCGTCATCGCGCCGCAGGCGATCACGCCGAATCCGCCGGCGTTCGACAGCGCCGACACCAGGTTGCGCTCCGACACCCAGGTCATGGCGCCGCCGAGGATCGCGTACTCGACGCCGAGGAACTCGCAGCCCCGGCGCCACAGGCCATCGAGCCGGGCTCGTGCCGCGGGCCGTTTCATTCCGCGTCTTCAGAAGGTCGCGAAGCCGCCGTGCTCATGCGGTCTCCCCGTCGTCGAGCCCGTAGGCGGTGTGGAGCGAACGCAAGGCGAGCTCGGTGTACTCCTCGGCCAGCAGGACGCTCACCTTGATCTCGGAGGTCGATATCACCTGGATGTTGATGCCCTTCTCCGCCAGCGCGTTGAACATCTTCTGCGCGACGCCGGCGTGGGAACGCATGCCGACCCCGATCACGGAGATCTTGACCACCTCCGGGTCGCCCTCCACCCGGCCGAACCCGATCTGCTCTCGCGCGGCCTCGATGATGGCAAGCGCGCGCTCGTAATCGGACTGTCCCACGGTGAAGGTTATGTCGGTCTGCCGCCCGTCCGCCGAGACGTTCTGGACGATCAGGTCGACGTTGATGCTGGTATCGGCGAGCGGGCCGAAAATGGCCGCTGCAACCCCGGGACGGTCGGGCACGCCCACGATGGTGATCTTGGCTTCGTCCCTCGTGTAGGCGATGCCGCTGACGACTTGCTGTTCCACGTCCTCGTCCTCGTTGACGACAAAGGTACCGGGTGCGTCCACGAAACTCGACAGAACCTGCAGCTCGATTCCGTGGTTCATGGCCATCTCGACCGACCGCGTCTGCAGCACCCTGGCGCCCTGGGACGCCATTTCCAGCATCTCCTCGAAGGTCACCTTGTCGAGCTTGCGCGCCTTGGCGACGATGCGCGGGTCCGTGGTATAGATCCCGTCCACGTCGGTGAAGATGTCGCAGCGATCGGCGTCCAGCGCCGCGGCGAGGGCGACCGCCGACGTATCGGAGCCGCCGCGCCCGAGCGTCGTGATACGCCGCGCGGAGCTCAACCCCTGGAACCCCGCGACCACCGGCACCTGGCCCTGGGCCATCCGGTTGAGGAGTTCGCCCGCGTCGATGTCGCTGATGCGCGCGCGCCCGTGGACGTCGTCGGTCAGGATCGGGACCTGCCACCCGAGCCATGACCGCGCGTCGACGCCCGCCGCCTGGAGCGCGAGCGCCATAAGCCCGACCGTCGCCTGCTCTCCGGACGAGACTACGACGTCGTATTCGCGCGCGTCGTGGAAAGGCGCGATCTCGCGGGTCCATTCGACGAGCCGGTCGGTGGTGCCGGCCATCGCGGAGACGACCACGGCGACCTCGTTGCCTGCCTCGACGGCGGCCGCGACGCGCCCGGCGGCCGCGCGGATACGGTCGATGTCGGAAACCGAGGTCCCACCGAATTTCTGGACCAGACGCACCCGTCAGCGCTCCTCTGCCCGGACGGCGCCAAGCCGCATACGCTGGAGTTCCGGCCGTCTCGGGGCCATGCTACCCGACGCCGCCGCGAGGCCCGGCACGACATCCGGCTGGCCCTTCCGCGAGGGCGTGATATGGCGGCAGTCATTTCCATGAACATGGGTTCTGCTAGGGAGCATCATCCCTGCCGGATTCAGTGTCAAGGTGCAATTCCTGGCCGTTGGCGGCGGTGTCGTGGGCGCTTCTTGTAGCGGTTGCGACAGGCTGTGGCGAGCTTGGCCGGAGCGAGCGCGATGCGCGGAGCGACGCGGAGGCGGTTCGCGAGCGTCTGGATGGGCTGAATGAGGAGGCCGGCCCGCGCTGGTCCTCGATCCGCGTGTCGAAGCGCCCGTGGCTGGCGATCGAGCCGATCGCCCCGCGCGATGGCGATGGCCTGCCGCAGGCGCTGAGCGCGCCGGATGGCGTGACGCTCCCCCTCGGCGACATCGAGAGCGACCGCGTGCTTGCCTTGCGGATCGAAGCCGCGACAGACGTGCCGGTCCGCTTGATCGGACCGTCCTCGGGAACATCCCCTGTAGAGGGTTTCGCACGCGCGTTGGGCGACGGCTGGACGCCGGCGGCGGGGATCTGGACCGGTCCGCTGCCGCGTCTGCTGGACGCGTGGAGCGCGGTAGGCGGCTACGAGTGGCGCTTCGCCGACGGCCGCGTCGAGGTGGTACGCCGCCGGACGGTGACCTTCGGGATCAACGCGCTGGCGGGCAGCCAGGACTATTCGGCGAGGACCACGACGGCGGACCGGAGCGGCGCGCAGGGCTCGACCGGGGGCGCGACGCAGTCGATCTCGACGCGGACCCGGTTCGAGCCGTGGTCGGAGATCGAGCAGGAGCTCGAGCGGCTGGCCGGTGCGGACGCCGATCTCGCAGTGTCGCCCGGCAACGCGACGGTAACCGTGTCCGGGACGCCGGCGACGCTCGCCCGGGTGCGCGGCTACCTGCGCCATCTCAACCGCTCGGTGCTCCGGCCGGTGACGATCTCGGCGCACATGTACGCGGTCCGCTTCGAGCGGGACGCGGATTACCAGGTCGGCCTCGTCGCGCTGATCGACCGGATCTTCGACCAGCGTCTCCGGCTCGACATCGGCAGTGGCCGGATCGCGGTGGTGCGCCCGGGGGCGGACCTGCCGGGAGGGACCGACACCTTCAGGGCGACGCTGAGGGCGCTCCGGAGCCTGGGCACGGCGTCGCGGGTGCTGTCGGCCGACGTGCCCTCGCTCAACGGCAAGCCGGCGCAGTTCTACGAGCTCCTCAAGACCGCCTATCTGCGAGAGATCACGACGACGAGCACCGACAGCGGCACGCGGACGTCGCTGCGCCCGGGCGAGATCAGCTCGGGCTTCTCGCTGAGCTACACCGCGCGGATCACGGCTCCGGACGAGGTTCTGGTGCGGTTGGTGGCGTCTCTCAGGGACCGTCCCACCTTCGCGGTGTTCGGCACCGAGTCCGCGCGCATCCAGCTTCCGGTCTACGCCGACCGGGGGGTCCAGGCGACGCAGCGGCTGCGCCGGGGCGAGACGCTGATCGTCTCGGGCTTCAGCGACCGGGCATCGTCGGCCGGCCGGGAAGGCACGCTCCATGAATCTGTGCCGCTTCCGGAGGGCGCGCGCCGGGCGTCGAGCTTCCGCCAGGAACAGGTGCTTCTGCTCACCGCCGAGATCGGCGCGCCGCTCGGGATCTCGGAGTTGCGGGAGACCGAGCTGTGAGCGCGCTCACGATCGGCGGGCGGCGTTTCGCGGTGGGTCTCGACTGGATGCCGAGGGGGAACGTCGTTCAGACCGCGAACGAGGCGCGCAAGCAGAACTCGGCCTGGTGCGTCCACCGCGAGCGGGAGACCGGCTACGCGGGCGCGTCGGAGGAGCACGACGCCGGCATGCCGTCGCTGGCGGCGGCGGTGGCCGACGCGATCGGGGGCGATCGTTGGACGGCGCTGGTGGCGGCGGATGACGGGCGCTGCGCGCTGGTCCTGTTCTCCGAGGGGATGATCCTGGCGGACGGCGACCGGGTATTCGCGAGCGCGCCGGACGCTCTCCGGGCGGTGGCGAACAGCGATGCGAGGGGCTGGGCCGCTCACGCCACGCCCGGGCTGATCGAGGGCGCGAAAAAGATCGATGCGTCCGGGCTGGCCACGGAGGCGGTGCTGCGCCCGGCGCCGCTGTCCGGGATCACACGGGGCCGGTTGACGCAGGCCGCTGCCGCGCTGGCCGTCATGGGGCTGCTTGCGGGCGTCTGGTTCAACAAGGATCGCATCCTGCTGCTCGTCATGGGGCCTCCGGAGACGGCGAAGACCGAGAAAGAGGAAGAGCCCCGGATCAGGGCAACGATCGATTCCGCCGCGCTGGTGGCGGCCTGCCGCGAGGGGATCCGCCGCTTCACGCCGGGGATGCCGGGCTGGAAGCTCGCGGGGCTGGGCTGCGCGGCGCGGTTCTCCGACAGCAAGCTGGTGGCGGTGCGCCCGGCGCTGAAGGGGAAGCCGGTCCTGGTGGTGCGTTGGCGGATGGGACGGGGCGCCGGCGAATCGCTCCGCCGCCGGGTGGCCGAGCGGCATCTCGCGGAATGGAAGTCGGGCGCGCGCCCGGGCGAGATCGAGGGATCGGTCATCGGCCGCGAGGCGTGGGTCGCGGTGGCGCTCCCGCCGGTGATCGTGGAAGCCGATGCCGGGCGCATCCCGTCCAGGCTGGCGCTGCGGGCGAGCCTTGACCGCCGCTTCGGGCTTCGGGCGTCGCGCGTGGAGCACGGCCGCCAGGGCGGCGGGACGCGGATCGTGATGCGTGAGTCGCTTGGGCGGATCGGCGCGCTGATCGAGGGGGTGCGGGGGTTCGAGGTGACCCGGCTGGCCGAGGGCGGCGGCGGCTGGACGATCGAGGGCAGGCGCGCGAAGCCGGTGCGGATGCGGCTGTCGCGCTTCGAGCAGCTGAGGAGCTTTCTGCAATGAGATGGATATCGCTGGCGCTGGCGGCGGCGGTCTGGGGGGTCTCCTCCCCGGCCGCGGCGCAGGTTTCGGACGAGAGTTTCGCGGTCAACGCGCGGGCGCATGCGCACGCGCTCAAGACGGCGTATTACCGGCTGGAGGACTTCATTCTCAGGCGCTCGACGGCGGCGACGTCGTGGTCGGGCGGGGTGCCGCCGACGAGCACCGGCTGGCTCGATGCCTGGACCGAGCGGGGCCTCAGGGCACGCTACTGCGCCGATGCCGGCCAGCCGGGCACGCTGCTGGTCTATATGGGCGCCTCGACCCTGATGGGGGTGGGCGGGGACCAGCGGAGCGTCCAGGCCGGCCCGCGCCTGTTCGGCGGCGAGCGCCGCAACCTGCACTGGCTGGAGAACGGGGTTGCCGAGGGCGGCGACGGCCGGCCGGACATCGCGCTTCCCGCCTGCATGGCGAACCTGGTTCCCTCCGAGCGCGCCGCGCTGGCCGGCAGCGTCCAGGATCCGTGGACCGCGACGCGCTCCCGGACGGCCTGGGAGCGCCGCGAGGTCCTTGCCTGCCCGGCCGGGACGCATCGGCCGCCGGGTCTCGGCGCTACCGAGCCGGCGCGGATCGAGCGCCGCCAGGTGACGACGAAGATCAACGGCCGCGGCACCCAGGTGGGCGCGCCGCAATACGGCGCCTGGACGGTCGCGGTCGATCTCTGCGAGGCCGATTACGCGGTGACCGAGACCGAGCACCGGCCCTGCACCTACACCGTCGCCGGCGAGACGGTGTCGGGCTACGAGATCTGGCGGCGCACGAAGTCGGTGACCGCAAGCGGGTCGTCGGGCGTCTGGTCGATGATGTTCACCACCTGCCAGACCGGCCCGCTCGCCCAGGCGCCGACGCCGGCGGGCACGCCGGAGACGATGCCCACGCCGACCATCACCTTCCCGACCTGGACCGAGACCGAGTCGATCTCGTGCCGGACCTGCACCCGGGGGAGCGCGTCGCGCTCGCGCATCCACACCGACCGGCACGTGACGTTCCCGTGGGACGCTACGCCCACGATCCAGAAGGACGTCCGGATTACCCAGTGGGTCCGCGATTACTCGGGCTGCAGCCCGATCCCCGACACGGTGTGGACCACGGTGCGGACCGAGACCCGGACCATCGGCTGCGGCGCGGGCTACACCGGCAGCGTGACCCAGCAGCGATCGGCGACCGACCGGCATACGCGGCCCTGCGGCGGCACGACCAGCGTGGCGAGCGGCGTCTCCGCGACCTCCTGGGCCAGAATCGGCGGCGGCTGCACGGCGATACCCCCTCCTCCACCGCCACCACCGCCATCCCCGCCGCCGGGCCCCCCTTCGAATACGAATACGAACACCGGGACGAACACCGGGACGAACACCGGGACAAATACCGGGACGAACACTCAGCAGGATGATGATGACGACGGCGGTGGCGGCGGCGAGGGAGACGGAGATGGCGGGGACGCCGGCGATGGCGACGGAGAGGGCGACGGAGAGGGCGACGGAGAGGGAGAAGGCGGCCTGGGAGACGGCGAGGACGCCGCAATGGGCGGCGATGGGCTCGGATCCGAAACCGCCGACCCAAGTGACGACGGAGTGGGCTCGATGGGCGACGACGGCGGGGGCGACGGCGATGGCGGCGGCGGCGATTGCTAGCCGGTTGGGTAATAGCACCAGAGGAGCATCGAAGATGGGTTCGGGAAGGACGATCCGCCGGTACTTTGCGACGGCGGTCCTGGCGATCGCTTTGACCGGGCCGGCGCTCGAAGCGGCGGCTCAGGGTGCGAGGCCTCTGCCGAGGCCGCAGAACCTGTCGTCCCATCTGCCGGAGTTCTTCCGGGATCTGTTGGGCGGACGGGTCTGGGTAGCGAATCCGAGGGGGCGGCCGGCGGCGGCGTATTTCGGGGAGGACGGGTTCGTTAAGCGCTGCTACTGGTCGAACGCGAAGAAGTCCTTCGTGTTCAACCGCGGCGAGCTGCGCTGGAGGATCGGGACGCCGAACGGCCGGTCGAATCTGGAGATCGGCTGGGTCACCGGCGAGGGCGAGCGGTTCTGGCGCGTGGTGCTGATCTACGACCGCGAGACCGGGCGCCTGCACGGGGAGAGGTTCAACCGGAAGAAGAGGAGCTGGTACGTCTCGCGCGACGGCTGGATCCAGGATGGCTGGCCGGCGGCGTTCCGGAACGCCTGCCACGATCTGGTGCTTTCCTGGGACCTGGCGACGGTCTCCGGACAGGACTCGCTCGATTTCGAGGATATGAGGCGCAACGCGTCGCCGATGGTTCGCTTCCCGGGCTCGGAGTTTTCCTTCCCCGGCGCGACGGGTCTTGGGGATTCGAAGGGGAAGCCCACGATGACCGTCGAGCAGATCGCGGAGGAGGAGCGGCGCGCGCACGGGACGATCAGGATAACGGCTCAGGGCAGGCGGATCGTCGGGATACGTCCGCGAAGCGGAACCGTCTGGGAGTTGTGGGAGCTGAACGGCGATGACGACGTGACCGACATCGGGTCGATCGGGCCGGTCGGGGATGGATCGGTCGTGCGGGTGCGCTGGGAGAAGTCGGGACTGTCGGCCCATCTGAGGGTGGGCTACCCGATCCCGGCGCTGTCGACCGGCAGGCTGCATCCCGCGTTCGCGATGATGCGGGACCTGGCGGAACGGGGCGCCGCCGTGACGGTCGACGGGGTGGAGTATTCGTTCGCGTCCGACGGCAGGGTGGCGGGCGCCGGCGGGACCGGCGAATGGTGGCTCTCGCGCGGCCAGCTTCACGTGACGGTCGGAGAGCGCACCCGGAACTGGCCCTGGAGGGTGTTTGCCCGACGGGCGGGCTGGAAGCCGGGCTAGGCGGCGAGCATCGGGCGGGCCGCGGGAATGTTTCGGATCGGGATCTGGACGGGGCTGACGGCGCTCGCCGCGCTGCTTCCCTTGCCGGCGGCCGCGCAGATGGCGGGCACGGGGACCGACGCCGGCGCGGCTCCGGCGTTCCGGATCGATTCCGGGGCCCGCCCCTTCGGGGCCGCGGAGGCCCGCCCGATCCCGAGCGGCTCGGTCGTGGCAAACCCGGCCGGCGAGCGGTGGGTCATGGTATCCGGCCGCGACCGCCCCGAGATCTGGAAGATCGATGAGGGCGGCGCGGTGGTGGACACGGGTTATTTCGTGGCGACCGGGGTCGCGGGGCGGTTCCGCGTCGAGTGGGAGAATGCCGCGCCGGCCGAGCTGGGGGAGGCGTCTCGAGGGGTTCCGCCGTGGACGCCGACCGGCGAGCGCTTCGGCGCTTTCCGTCTCACCGACTGGCTGGCCGCGCGCGGCGAGCCGGTGGGGCTGCCCTATTTCGGGCGGGAATCGGTTGCTTTCCGCTTCCGGCCCGAGGGTGTCCTTACCGCCCCGTTGAAGGACGGCGGCGAGGTTGCCGGCAGGTGGTGGTGGTCGCGGGGCCGGCTCCACCTCGCGCTCGAGGGGTTCGACGACGTGGCCAGCTACGAGTGGCGCGCGCTTGCCGCGAAGCTCGGCTGGAAGCAGGATATGGATGCGCCGGCGTTGGCCGGACCGGCGGTGAACCCTATCGCGTCGCCGGCCGGCTCGATGCCTTCCGTCGCCGGCGCGGCGCCGCCGCCGCGGTCCATCCCTGTCGCGGCGGCGGCGTGTCCCCGCGACGTCCTGGCCCGGCTTCTCGGCTCGGCGGCCGAGCGCACCGACATCGTGGCGGCGCTGGCGATCGAGAAGGAGACGCTGGCGCTGTGTGCGGAGCGTCAGGCGCTGGTGGTCGAGATCGTCAAGGCCGACAGGGCGCTGTCCGCTGAGCTCGAGGACAGGAAAGGCGGCGAAGCGGCGCGGCCCGCGCGCGGCGTCGACCAGCTCGCCGGCACCGCCCCGATCGCGGCCGCCGCGCCCGCGCCGGTCCGACCCGAGCCGGCGGTATCGCCCTCTCCCGAAATCGCGGCCGCGGCCGCGCCTGCCCCGCCTCCGTCCCCGCCCGCCACGGCCGCCCCGCCATCCCCGCGCTTTGCCTGGTTTTCGCTTCTCGGCCTCCGCGGCCGCCTGCTGGCGGGGGTGACGGACGGCCGGAGGAGCTGGTTCGTGGCCGTGGGCGACGAGCTCCCTGGCGGCGGCACGGTCGAACGGATCTCCGGCAAGCCGCCCGGCGTCGAGGTGGCCGGGCTCGGGCTCCTGCCCTGGACCGCGCGGCCAGGAACCGCGGCTGCGGCCGCGGCCGGGGCGGAAGCGGCGGCGTTGCCGGCAATGGGAGGACCCGCCGGTTCCGCCCAGGCGGTCGGCCCGCTGGAGGGGCGCGGCCGCGTCCTCGACGGCGACACGCTCGACATTGCCGGCGCGCGGGTGCGTCTGTGGGGCATCGACGCGCCGGAGAAGCGCCAGACCTGCCGGGCGGACGGGCGGGCGTGGAGCTGCGGCGGGCTGGCGACGGCGGCGCTGCGCTCGCGCGCGATCGGGCTGCGCTGCGAGGGCCGCGAGAAGGACCGCTACGGGCGGGTCCTTGCCGTCTGTTTCCAGGGCGCCGAGGACGTCAATTCCTGGATGGTGTCGGAGGGCTGGGCGCTCGCTTACCGGCGCTATTCCGAGACCTACGCGCCGCTCGAGGAGGAGGCCAGGAAGAAGGGCCGCGGGATCCACCGGGGCGCGTTCGTCCCGCCCTGGGAGTGGCGGCGGGGGAAACGGCTGGACGAGACGGCCGGGAATGCAGGGCAGGCGGAACGGACCCGGACGGTTCGGGAGGCCGGGAGGGAGGAGACGGCGCCGGAGCGATCCGCTCCGGGTTCGGTCCCGGCGCCCCCGCCAGCGTCTCCGGCGGAAGACTCGCGCCCGTCCTATCCGCCGCTGCCGGGAACGGGAGGCGGGCGATGAGGCTGCCGGGGCCGCTGCGCCGAAGGAACGGCAACGGCAACGGGGCGCAGGCCGGGATGCCGGTGCTGATCCGCCACGACGACATGGATGAGACGTTCCGCCGGGTCTGCGCGGTGTTCGGCGACGGGCGCTGCGCGGTGGCCGAGGGGTACGGGCTGAATCCCGAGCTGAGGACGTCGCTGAAGCGGTTGCAGCGCGACGGCGCGATCCCGGCCGAGCTCGCCGAGGAGAGCGCCTCGCTGGAGGAGATCGCGGGCTACTGGAGCGACGCGGAGGCCGCCGCGCGGCCGGTCGACGAATCCGCCATCCCCCGTCGTCTCCGCGCCCTGGTCGAGGCGGCGTCCGAGGTGCGCGCGTCGGACATCGTCTTCGAGATGGCGGGCGGGGCGTGCACGGTGTCGGTGATCGTCAACGACCGCCGCCGCGCGCTGGGCGAGCGGCTGACCGAGGCCGAGGGACGCCAGCTCACCGGCTTCCTGTTCCACTCCAAGGAGGAGGGCACCGGCCAGACCTCGTACCAGCGGGCGAGCTTCCAGGGCTTCTCGGTGCGCGCGGGGGGATCGGTCCCGCTGCCGGCGCGGGTCAGCGGGCTCAGATGCCAGCGCGGCCCGCACGAGCCCGAGGGCGATCACCTGGTGGCGCGGATCTTCTACCGCGACCAGCTGAAGCCGGGAACGACGGTCCAGTCGCTGGGCTTCCGCGACGACGACGCCGAGATGTTCTCCGAGCTCCGTTCCTCGCTGTCGGGCGGGATCGTGCTGGGCGGCTCCACCGGCGACGGCAAGTCGACCACCCTCGCGGTCAATCTCAGCCTCCAGCAGGCGGAGAACGGCGGCCGGCTCAACATGGTCACCGTGGAGGACCCGGTGGAGTACGACATCCCGGGCGCGATCCAGATCGCGGTGCCGACCACCGGGGTGGGCGAGGACCGGGGCAAGCACTTCAAGGAAGCGCTGATGCATTTCGTGCGGATTCATCCCGCGGTCGGCATGGTCTCCGAGATCCGCGATGCCGATGCCGCGCGCGAGGTGCTTCAGTTCATCGCCACCGGCCACCAGGTGTGGACCACGATCCACGTCGCGGACGCCAACGGCATCCTGTTCCGCGTCCTCGACATGGGGGTGGAGGCGGCCGAGGTGTGCCGCCCGGACCTGATCAAGCTGCTGATGAAGCAGACCCTGCTCTCGGTGCTCTGCGCCGAATGCAGTCTCGAACAGCCGCCCGAGCCCCTGCCGGGCTGGTTGGCGGAGCGTCTCGGCGACATGCTGAGGCTCCGGTTCAGGAACGCCGAGGGCTGCCCGGAATGCGCCCGCGACGGCGAGATCGCGGCGGCGGCGTGGAACGGCTACGAGGGCCAGACGGCGGTCTGCGAGACGATCCTTCCGGACCCCGGCTATCTCGGCCATGTCCGCACTCGCGACGCGGCGGCGGCTTACCGCTACTGGGTCGACGAGATGGGCGGCATTCCGATCGGCTGGCGCATCTGGGCCGAGGTGGCGGCCGGGCGCTGCGATCCGTGGGACGCGATCGGCAAGGGCGCCTCGATCGACGAGATCGGGGACTGGTCGAGGGCGGCGGAATGAGGCGGCTCTCCGGATATCCGGGCCGGCTGTTCCGCAAGTGGGTGTCCTGGGGGGCGCTCAACGGGCCTTCCCGGGTCGAGATCTGGAACATGCTGAACGACCTGATGGAAGCGGATCTCGACATCGAGACCGCGATGACGGTGACGATCAGGGCCTGCCGCGATCAGGGCCAGACGCTGCGTCCCTGGGTGCTCGGCAAGTGGCGCCGCGCGCTGCTCGACGGGCGCTTCCCGGACGAGGCGGCGCTCTGGGTGCCCGCGACCGAGGCGATGGTGATCGCGGGCTACGGGCGGGTCGACGCGCAGCGCCTGTTCGCGGCCGCTGCGAGGATCGCCGAGGCGCGGGGCAGGCAGAAGGCGGCGCTCTGGTCCGCGCTCGTCATGCCGGTGGCGCTGACGGTGGGCATCCTGATCTCGCTGTGGCTGGCGGGCTGGCAGTTCATTCCGGTGATGGCGAAGGTCGCGCCGCCGTCGCGCTGGGAGATGTCGGCCCGGCTGTTCGGCGAGGGCGCGCTCTGGGTCCATGCCAACGACGTGGCGTTGGGGGTCTGGATCGCGGTGGGGTGGGTGGCGCTCCGGTTCGTCATCCTCAACTGGTCGGGGCCGGGCCGGACGCTGGCGGACAACGTGCCCCCGTTCTCGCTCTACCGCACGATCGCCGGGGCCGCGTTCCTGTTCGTCGCGATCGAGTTCCTGCGCGCCGGGGTCGATCTCAACGAGCGCACCTTCGGCCAGCTCAAGGCGAACGCGTCCCGTTACACGCGGTCCAGGATCGCGGCGATCGAGCGGCGGATGCGCGACGGGGACGGGCTCGGCGCCTCGATGGTGGCCTGCGGGCACCGGTTTCCGGACCCGTCGCTGATCGCCGTCGTCGCCGCGCTCGACAACACCGAGGGCTGGGAGGAGCGGCTGGCGGGCTTCGTCGACCGCTGGACGATTCGCTCCGAGGAGCTGCTCAGGCGCCGCGCGGGGGTGCTCAACATGCTCCTGCTCACCTTCGCCGCGGCAATGATGGGCGTCGCGATCAAGGGGATGTTCGGAATGATGTCGGCGGCCTCCGCCGGCATGGGGGTGAGGTGAGCCGGGAGGAGAAGGCAATGGATTGCGCGATGACGAGGGGATTCCGACGCCGGCTGTGGCGCCGGCGCCTGCGCGGGATGACGATCTGGCAGGTGATGCTGGGGGTGGTGCTGTCGGGCATCGCGGCGCTCACCGCCGTCGATCTCTACCAGTCAGGCCAGGAGGCGAACAACCGCAACGAGAGCGTGCTGCTCCTGCAGCGGCTCCGGGTCGGCATCGAGCGCACCTATTCGGGCGATCCGAGCTACGGCACGGCCGACACCAACCTGGTGCCGGTGCTGGCGGCGCGCGGGCTGATTCCCGACTCCGCGCTGGTGACGACGACGTCGGGCAGCACCACGACGACCACGATCCGCCACCCGTTCGGCGGCGCGGTGACGGTGTTGGGTCATGTCGACAGCGAGCCGACGCACTTCAAGGTGACGTTCGAGGACATCGAGACCGAGGTCTGCGCGGCGCTCGCCGACGGCTATGTCGGACGCACCAGGGCGCGTTCGGGCATCGTCAAGATCGACTTCGACGGCACCGAGGAGGACGCGCCGGTCACCCGCGCCGAGGTGACGACGAACTGCGCCGACGACATGGACCTCGGCTTCGTGTTCGGCTGATGCGCATCCGCCGGCGAAATACCCGCGGCGCGTCCGCGGTGATGTCCGTGCTGCTCCTCCTGGTGCTGTCCGCGTCGATATTGGCGGCTTGGCACGTCGACGAGGACTTCGAGCGCCGCCGCATGCTCGACGCCGAGCGCGGCCGGGTGTTCGCGATGTGGCTCGCCGTCGCGCACCGCGCGACGATGCGAAACGACTACCGCCCGGCGCTCACGGCCGACCCCGACGGGTTCGCGGTCGCGCCGGCTTCCCTTCCCGGCGTCCCGTCCGGCCTCCGCGCCCCGCCCGAGCTGACCGTGGGCGTGATCTCGGACGGCAACGGCGTGCCGATGGCCTGGGCGGTGCTCGACGTTGCCGCCGACGCCCGCGCCGAGGCGCGGAGCGGCGCCTTCGCGGCCGGTCTCGCCGATGTCGCGGTGGCCGGCGGCGGCGGCGCGATGGCGGTGCACGAGGCGGCGGTTGCGGCGGCGCGCGGGACGCCGATCCCGCCGGGCGCGCTGTTCGCCACCGCCGATCTGGCGATCGCCTACGACGAGGACGTTCTCTACCGGCGCGAGCAGCCCGGTCGGCCCTGGGCCAACCGGATGGAGGCGGCGCTCGCGATGGGCGGCAACGATATCGGGGACGGCGGCGCGGCGGACGGGATCGCGGGCGTCCTGTCGGGCGATGCGGAGGCCGGCGGAAAGGCTGACATCGAGGGCGATGCGACGGGGGCGAACCTCACGGCCGCCAGTCTCGGCGCGGCGGACCTCGTCGGCGCGTCGCTCGCGGCGGCGAACCGGGTCGAGGCGGGCAGCGCGCGGACCGCCGCGGGGCTGGAGGCCGGCTCGGTGAACGCCGTGACGCGTCTCGGCGCGGGGTCTCTCGAGACGCTCGGCGCGGTGGACGCGGACCTGATGGTGGTCGGCGGGGCGCTCGCGCTGACGAACGTGCCCGGCGTCTCGCCGGCCGGCGCGGGCTCGCTCACCTCGGGCGCCGGCATGGCCGCGCGCGACGTGCGCGTGACGGGCGATCTGGACGCGCCCTCGACGGCGGTGACCGGCGACCTCGCGGCGGGCTCGCTGGCCGCCGGGAGCGCTACCGGGAGCAGGATGAGCGTGACGGGGGCGGTCTTCGGCCCCTCGGCGACGATAACCGGAACCATGACGGTGGGGACATGCGACGGATGCAGGCCTTGAGGCGGAGGCGCAACCGGGCCGGGCTGAGCCTGTTCGGGGTGCTGCTCGCGCTGGCGGTGTTCGCGGTGCTCGCCGCCGGCGGGATGGAGTGGCTCGAGGAGCGCGCCGGCGAGCGGGTCCAGCGCCTCGCGGGCGCCCAGGCGGTGGCGCTCTCGGACGCGGTGGCGAGCTGGATCGAGAGCGATTTCGAGGCGAGGCTCGCGGCCGCGCCCGAGACCGTGGCGCTGGCCACGGTCCGCGCCGCTGGCGTGCTCGCCCCGGGCTTCGCGCCCAACGGCCGCGACGCGCTCGGCCGGGAGTACCGGATCCTTACTCGCGCGCCGGCAACGGGCGCGCTCGACGTGCTGGTGACCCAAGCGGTGCCGGCCGGCGACCTCCTGGTGCCGGTCAACGCGGTGCTCGGCGTCGGCGGCGACGAGCGCGTCGGCGTGGTGAATCCCGACCAGGCGACGGCGCGTCTCGAGGGTCCGGCGATAAACGCCGACATCTCCGGCTTCCGGGGCGACTTCGCCGGCGCGCCGCAGCCGCGCGCGATCGGCGTGCTGCGCCGTCACGACCGCGAGACCGTGTTCGGCGATTTCCTCTATCGGCGAACGATCGCCGGCCTGCCGGGCGGCAGCACGATGGAGACCGCGCTCGACATGGGCGGCAACGACATTGAGGCGGCGGGCGAGATCGAGGCCGCGTCGCTCGTCCTCGACCAGGACCTCGAGGTGGGCGGCGGCCTCACGGTGACCGCCGATCTCCTGATCGGCGGCGGCGCGACGGTGAGCGGCACCGCCACGGTGAGCGGCGAGGTCCGGGCCGACAGCGCGCGCGTGACCGGCGCACTAAGCGCGGACACGGCGACGGTCTCCGGCCAGTTCCGCGCGGCGACGGTCACCGCGACGGGCAGGGTTACGGCGGGCTCGATCGGGACCGGCGGCGCGCTCTCGGCCGGCAGCGCCACGGTGACCGGCCCGGTCGTCGCGGGCTCGGTCGCGGCGGCGACGGCGACGCTTTCGGGCCGGCTGCTGGCCGCCTCGGCGCGTGCCGGATCGCTCACCGCGACCGCGGCGACGGTCTCGGGCAGCGCCACGGTCAGCGGTCCCGTCACCGCCGGCAGCGTGCGCGCCAACGGCAATCTCACCGCCCCGAGCGCCGGCTTCTCAAGGCTCGTCGTCGGCAGCTGTTCGGGGTGCTGATGGGGACGTGGCGAAAATCGCCGACCGGCCGGAGCTGCGCGGCCTTGCTGCTCGCGGCCCTCGTCCTGCCGGCAGCGGCCCTCGTGGCAGGGTCATCGGCGCAGGACCGCGCGCCGGCCGGCGACCCGGGCTCCGTGGCGATCCCGCCGCCGGTTTCCGTCCGCGCTCCTTCCGGCGATGCCGCCCCGGCGCCGACCGCCGCGGCGGCGGCGCGGGCGCGGGCGAACGACGACATGGACCGGCTGCGGAGCGAGATCAGGCTGCTGACCGAGCTCCACGCGGCCCAGAAGGCGCTCGGCGACTGGAACCGGCTCCGGGTCGCGGCCGGCGAGCCGGCGGCGAAGCTCGATCCCGCCCTGTGCGGGGCGCTGGCGAAGTGGTGCCGGGCGCTGCCGGGCACTTTCGGCCGCGGCCGGGAAGGGGGCGGGTCGTGAGCGTGCTGGGCATCGCCTTCGGCGTCGCGGTGCTGGCCGCGCTTGCCGCGATCGCGGCAATCGACGCGCGGCGGATGACGATTTCTCCGGCCTGGCTCGCCGGGCTGCTCGCGGCCGGGGCGGGCTGGCTGATCGCCGGCGGCGGCATCGAGAGGATCGGCGCGGGGTGGTGGAGCCACGCGGCCGCCGCGGCGGTGGGGTTCGGCCTTCCCATGGCGGCGATCCTCGGCGCGGAGTGGATGGGCCGGCGCTGGCCGATCTATCCGGGCGACGCCGCGCTGCTCGGCGCGGTGGGCGCGCTGCTCGGCCTACGAGGGCTGTTCCAGGCGATGGCGCTCGGCGCGGCGCTCGCGCTCGTCCACCGCGCATGCGTCCAGCGGAAGCGGGGACGCCGGATGACCGCCGGCTACCTGCCGGCCGCCCCCGGCCTCGCCGCCGGCGCGGCGGCGGTGTTCGTCGCGCTCAACGCCGGATTTGCGCTCGCCGACAAGCACACGCCGGAAACGGGCCGCGATCTCGGCGAGCCCTTCCGGATTGTCGCGACCGAGTTGCCCCCCGTGAAAACCCCGCTGCCCGCCGCGCTCGCGGAACGCGAGGTGGCGCTCGATATCGCCGTGTCCATCCCTTTCGCGGACTTGGTGGCGCGAATCGGGGACGCGGCCGAAATAGCCGTCGCGATCGAGGAGCGGCCGGCCCGGATCGCGGGCGGCGGGGCGACGCTCGCCGAGCCGCCGCCGATGGATGCCGGCGAAGAGACTCGTCTCGGCGCGCTGCTCGACGACGTCGCCGCCCGCGCCGGCTATGGCTGGGAATGGAAGGACGAGCGGATCGTCTTCTACCGCTACCGGGACACCGCGTGGATCGCCGAGCGGCCCGGATCGACGCCGCCGGCGCCGGAGGTCGCGGCGCCGGAGCCGTCCGGAGATCCGGTGAGCGGCCTGTTCGCCTGGCTCGGGCGATTGTTCGGAGGGACCGGCCGGGAAGAGACGCCCGAAGCGTCGCCGGCGGCGGACGTGGCCGGCACGGAGGCCGCCCTAGCGGCCTCCTCGCCGGAGGACGGGCCGGCCCGGACGGCGGAGGAAACCGCTTCCCTTGCCGGCAAGCCCGCGGACGCGGCGGAAGCGGGCCGAAAGCAGGATGAGGAAGGAAAGCCCGAAGTCGGGGGAGAGGTTCCGCCGGAGGCGGAGACCGCGCAGGCGCCGGTGCCCGATCCCGATCCGCCGGTCTGGCGGGTGGTGCCGGAGGACCAGAAGACGCTCAGGGGCGTGCTCGAGGCGTGGGCCGCGGAGGCGGAATGGACGGTGGCCTGGCGGGCCGAGCGGGACTTCTCGGTCGGCGCTCCCGCGATCTTCGAGGGCGGGTTCCTGGAAGCCGTGGACAGCCTGCTGTCCGATCCGGGGGTCTCCAGGGTGCTCACCGCCCGGGCGCACGCCAACCGCTACCTGGTGGTCGAGGGAACCCGGCCGTGAGAAGCGGCGCGGATGCGTTGATCGGCGAGCTCGGCGGGGCGCTCCGCGTCGCCCTGGAGGCGATGCGCGTCGACCGCGAGATCACCTACGAATGCTTCACAGAGGGCAGCACGCGGGCGCTCTCGGCCGAGGAGGCGGGGACGATGCGGCTGATGGACGAACGCATCGCCTCCTGCGAGGGCACGCTCGCCCGCGCCGAGGCGTGGTGCCGGGGGACGCACGGATGACCCCCCGCGAAATAACCCGCGCGGCGGCGCTGGCCGCGTGCCTCGCCCAGGCCGGCTGTCTCGGCCGCATCGGGGCGGAACCGCCGCCCGCGCCGCGCCCGCTGGACGAGATCGAGCTGCGTCTTACCGAGGCGGCGCTCCGGGCGGAGACCGCGCTCACCCGGCTCGCCCGCGTCGAGGCCGACCCGGAGGGCGGCGGCGAGGTCCCCCGGATCGTGCCCGAGGGACTCCTGCGCCGGATCGACCTCGACTGGACCGGCCCGCTCGACGCGCTTGTCCGGAAGCTTGCCGGCGAAGCGGAATACCGCTTCGAGACCGCAGGCGCCCCGCCCGCGCGGCCCGTCATGGTGGAGATCAGGGCGGCGCGGAGGCCGCTCGTGATGGTGTTGAGGGATGCGGGACTCCAGGCCGGCGCGGCCGCCGCGCTGACGGTGGACGCCGAACGCGGCCTGGTGGTCCTCGACTGGACGGGAGGGGGGAAGTGAGCCGGACGGCGCGGCCCCACGCCGCCGCCGCACGGGCGCCGGCTTTCCCTCTCCCGACCACGCGGCGGGCGGCCGCGGCCCCGCGCGCCGCCCTCGCCCTCCTCCTCCCGGCCCTGGCGCTTCTCCCGCCGGCGGCGCCCGGCGCGGGGGGGGGGGGGGGGGGGCCCCCCCCCGGGGGGCCGGGGGCGGGGGGGGGCGCCCCCGCCGGCCGGCGGGGGGGGGGGGGGCGGGGGCCGGGCCGCGCGGCGCCCGCGGCCCCGCCCCCCCC